>NZ_CP040765.1 GCF_004683865.2 Paracoccus liaowanqingii
CTTCGAGCTGATGGTAGAACGTGATCTGTATGAAGCAGCCACAAGCATCAGGAAAGGAAGCGCAGCATGAAGCACTATGCCGGATTGGATGTATCGGTGAAAGACACTTCGATCTGCATCGAGGATGAGGATGGCCGGATTTGTCGGGAGTTCAAGGTTACCAGCCACCCGGAGGACATCTCTTGCGCATTGAATGGCCTGGGCGTCCGGCTTGAGCGGATTGGGCTGGAAGCTGGTCCACTCTCCCAGTGGCTGTTCGAGGGCCTGGCTAAGGCCAGGCTTCCGGCGATCTGCATCGAAACGCGCCATGCCAAGGCTTCCCTCAAGGCGCAAGTGAACAAGACAGACCGCAATGACGCGCGCGGGATCGCACAGATGATGCGTGTCAATCTGTATCGCCCAGTGCATGTGAAGACCTTAGCCAGCCAAAAGCACCGCGCCCTGCTGCGCAGCCGCAAGCTCCTGCAGGAAAAGGCTCTTGCAATCGAGAGCGACATCCGCGGCCTGTTGCGCAATTTCGGGCTTAAGGTGGGGATTGTTGGAGCGGGAAGGTTCGAAGCCCGGGTCAGCGATCTCATTGAGGCCTTGCCGGATCTAGGAGAGGTGTTCCGTGTGTTGCTCGCCGCAAGACAAAAGCTCAGGGAGGCCTTTTCCCAGCTGCACCGCAAGGTGCTGGGCATTGTCAGGGACGACGCCGTCTGCATGCGCCTGATGACGATCCCTGGTGTTGGGCCTGTGACCTCGCTTGCTTTCATCAGCACGATTGACATCCCGACACGCTTTCGAAGTTCCCGGGCGGTCGGCCCAGTCCTGGGACTGACACCGATGCTCAAGCAATCGGGCGAAAGCCATCGGATCGGACGGGTGTCCTTGTGTGGTGATGGCATGATGCGAGGGTTGCTCTATGAGGCGGCGCAGGCAATGCTGACCCGGGTGAAGAAATGGTCATGGCTGAAAGCTTGGGCCATGAACCTGGCGAAGCGAGGCGGCTTCAAAAAGGCGGTTGTGGCCTTGGCCCGGCGCCTTGCCGTGATCATGCACAGAATGTGGGTTGATGGCAGCGATTTCCGCTGGTCACGGGAGGAAGCCACGGCAGCATGACCGTGTAGGAAAGAAGCAGGAGTTCCACCGCCGGTGGGAAGGTGTCCTTCGCGGGACGACGGGCGAGGCGAGTTCGCAATGGGTCTAGTTCCAACAGCACATGCTGTCAGGCCGCGCTCCAGATTGAACCACCTCGCTCTTCTGATCCCATGATGGGAGAGCCACTGTGCTGATCCCGAAGAGAAGCGAGAGCCCGCGAACGACCAAGACCCCACAACGGTTCATTGCTCGATGGCGCTTGACCTGACAACGCCGAATAGAGAAGACCCATTGATTTTACGGTCTCTGCATGATTCAGGCTCCGCAAGGAGACCTGATCGATGAGCAACCTGTTTTGGCTGACCGAGGCGCAGATGGCCCGCCTTCGTCCTTTCTTTCCCAAGAGTCATGGCCGCCCGCGGGTCGATGATCTGCGCGTTCTCAGTGGCATTATCTTCATCAATCGCAATGGCTTGCGGTGGTGCGATGCTCCGAGGGAATACGGGCCGGCCAAGACCCTCTACAATCGCTGGAAGCGTTGGAGCGATAACGGGGTCTTCGCCCGGATCATGGTCGGCCTGGCCGCCGAAGGCGCCGATCCGAAGACGATCATGATCGATGCCACGTATCTGAAGGCGCATCGCACGGCTTGCAGCCTGCGCGCGAAAAAGGGGGGCGGGGTCGCCAGATCGGCCGAACAAAAGGCGGCATGAACACGAAGCTGCATGCTGTCACCGATGCGAAGGGCCGTCCCATCCGGTTCTTCATATCGGCAGGGCAGGTCAGCGATTACATCGGTGCGGCAGCACTGTTGGGCAGCCTGCCGAAGGCGGACTGGTTTCTGGCTGACAGGGGATATGACGCCGACTGGCTGCGAGAAGCGTTAGAAGCCAAAGGGATAAGCGCCTGCATCCCCGGCCGGAAGTCCCGCAAGAAGACCGTGAAATACGACAAGCGGCGCTACTAAAGGCGCAACCGCATCGAGATCATGTTCGGTCGTCTGAAGGACTGGAGACGTGTCGCCACGCGTTACGACAGGTGCCCGGAAACCTACCTCTCCGCAATCGCGTTGGCCGCAACCCTCCTGTTCTGGCTGTGAAACTCAATGAGTCTGGAACCTGAATATCTGGATTTGCTTGCTTATCCTCCCAAAACGGTAGCGGGGAATTGCAGGGCTTCGTATGCTGGTACTCGGAACCTTGCGAATTTCCGGAGCTGTGATGAAGCCTCGTCCGCGCGCTGAAGAGCAGGATGATCTCCTGCGTCCCCGCCTGACCGACATGATCGATCTGCGCCATGAACTGGCGAAACTGGCCGCGCTGATTGACTGGGAGTTCTTCGAGACCGAATGGGCAGGCTTCTTTCCTTCCACCACAGGGCGGCCGGCAACCTCGCCGCGGCTGGTGGCGGGCCTGCTGTATCTTCAGCACGCCTATCGGCTCTCTGACGAGGCCGTCGTCGCTCGTTGGGTTGAGAACCCCTACTACCAGCATTTTACCGGTGAGACGTTCTTCCAGCACAGCCCACCGATCGACCCATCCTCTCTGACTCGGTGGCGCAAGCGGATCGGCGAAGAAGGTGCGGAGTGGCTGCTGACCAAGACGATCGAGGCCGGGCGGAGATCAGGCGCGGTGGAGGATCGCAGCCTGTCGCGTGTCGCCGTGGATACGACGGTGATGGAAAAGAACATCGCCCACCCGACCGATGCCCGCCTGTATGAGACAGCACGCGGCAAGCTTGTCGCCCTCGCCGACGAAGGCGGGATCACGTTGCGGCAGAACTACAATCGTCTCGCGCCGCGCCTGGCGGTGCGGATCGGGCGCTACGCCCATGCCCGGCAGTTCAAACGCATGGGCAGGGCTCTGAAACAGCTGAGGGGATACACCGGTCGTGTCCTGCGGGATATTCGCCGGCAGTTGGACGGGATTGCGGAGGGGTCCTTCCGCGAACGGGTTCTGGACACTCTCGTGCTCGTCGGTCGTCTGCTCCATCAGACCCCCAAAAGCCGCGGCAAGATCTACGCCCTGCATGAGCCCGAGGTCGATTGCATCTCCAAGGGCAAGGCCCGCAAACGCTACGAGTTCGGCACCAAGGTCAGTCTGGCCACCACCATCGACGAGGGCTTCGTCGTGGGAATGCGTGCCTTGCCGGGAAATCCTTACGATGGCCACACTTTGCCCGAAGCCCTGGAGCAGGTGGCCATCCTGACTGGCAGGACCCCGGATCTGGCGGTCGTGGACCGCGGGTATCGCGGCCATGGGATGTTGGAAACGAAGGTCCTGATCAGCGGCACCCGCCGCGGCCTGTCGCCGAGGCTGAAAGCGCTGCTGAGGCGACGCAGCGCCATCGAGCCCGAGATCGGACACATGAAGACAGACGGACGTTTATCGCGCTGCCCACTGAAAGGCACGTCCGGGGACGCCATCTTCGCCGTGCTCTGCGGCTGCGGCCATAACATCCGCAAGATCCTGGCCCACCTCAGGGCTTTGTTGGCCCTCATTCTGACCGCCATCTTCCGAGTGATCAGGACAGCTAATGGCTATCTCGCCCACGGGCAGCGTTGTTCAGCCTGAACTAATTAATAGATGTTATTTACTTATTGTAAATTATCATATATTGTGTCTTGAATATTTTATCAGAAAAGTTTGGCAACAGTAAAAGTTGGTTTGCAACGTTGCATGGTTTGCACGTTTGGGATCCTAATTTATATTGCACAGATCCAGCGACGGTAAGAGAAACGACATGACATATTCATCAATCGTAGGCCCCGCCTTACCTGAAGAACACGAGCGCTATGCAAAATTGTACCTTGCTGAAGATCAGGCGCCGCGAGATAAATAAGTTGAGAAGGATATGGAAGATATAAGAAGGCAGTTGCATGCTTTTGCTCTGAAAAGGCCCGGAACCTACGCATTAAAGATAAGCTGGGACAGATCCTTGAAATTTAAAAAAATCCTAATCTGCGAAATTATATTAAATGCTATTATTTATTAGAAGATTTTAAGACGAAAATATTAAGAAGGGTTTGATGTCACTCAAAAGGGGGGAGCCGCTTTTATCGATGCAAGCGCTAGCGCAACAATTGCTGACTTTGGAAAGGCGGCATCAAAACGCGTTCGATGACCCGGCCGATGAAGCGGCACGGGTATTTGAGCGTTTACGGGACGCGCTGGCGCGGTTCGCCGGATTGAGCGGCTTCACCTCACTCATGCGACGAGCGCTTGCGCTTGCGCGCGCCGACGATCCTTCGCTGCGACAGCTTTCAGTCAGAGCGGATGGTTCGCTTGAAGGGCTGGAGCAGCTCTCAAGCGACGCGGTGCTTGCGATCATCGCGCAGTTTCTGGGGCTTCTGGTCACCTTCGTAGGGGAACCGCTTATGCTGCGTTTCGTTCGCGAGGCGTGGCCCGACGCATCATTAGACGACCAACATGGGACACGAGATTAATCGCATGAGCAGTGAGAGCAAAAACCACGAGCGGGGCCGGGTGCCTATCCGACGCCTGCCAACTGGTGTCCCCGGCCTCGACGAAATCCTAGCCGGCGGGCTACCGGAATATTCGTTCAACATCGTCGCCGGCAATCCCGGTGGCGGCAAGACCACGCTGGCGCATCAGATCATGTTCGCCAATGCCACGCCTGAACGCCCGGCCCTCTATTTTACCGTGCTTGGCGAGCCAGCCATCAAAATGCTGCGCTATCAGCAGCAATTCTCATTCTTCGACATGACCAAGCTAGATGGTGCCATTCGCTTCATCAATCTCAGCCATGTCGTCATGGAGAAAGACCTCGGCGCGGTGCTTGATGTTATTGTCAAAGAGGTCGAAAATTCCAACGCTGGTATGGTTTTTGTTGACTCGTTCCGTACGATGCTGCGAAGCGCCCAAAGCGATGGCAGTGGGATGGAGCTACCGGACTTCATTCAGCGATTGGCGCTGCACCTCACCAGCTGGCAGGTCACCTCGTTCCTCATCGGCGAATATTCAGAGGTGGAGTTTCGAGACAACCCCGTATTCACTGTCGCCGACGGATTGTTGTGGCTCAACCAAAGCGCCGAACGTAACTCGATCGTGCGAAAGATGCAGGTCATCAAGATGCGCGGTCAGAATACCGTGCCTGGGATGCACACATTCCGCATCACGGACGATGGCGTGCAGACCTTCCCGCGGACGCTCGGGCTTACCGCGTCGTCGAGTGTCATCAAGGGCGGGCGGCGGCTTGCGACGGGTGTCCCTGGCTTCGATGCGCTGTTGAACGGCGGTGTTCCCGAGGGCGACAGTATGCTGCTGGCGGGGCCGTCCGGGTCAGGCAAGTCGATGCTGGCGTCACAATTCGCCGCCGAAGGCCTTTGTCACGGGGAGCCGGCAGTCATCGTCATCTTCGAAGAACTTCCAAAGGACTATGTTCGGAGGGCCGGTAAGCTTGGTCTCGACTTTGTAACCCCGCAAGAAGCGGGCACGCTCAAGATCATCTACATCCGTCCGTTGGACCTTTCCGTTGATGAAACTGTCCATGAAGTGATCGCTGCAGTGAACGACCTTGGCGCAAAACGCGTCGTGCTAGATTCACTTGTCGGCTTCGAAATGGCGCTGGCCCCGGAATTTCGGCACGAGTTCCGCGAATCGCTTTATCGGATGATCGCGGCGCTCACGCGGACGGGCGTGACGGTCGTGAGCACTGTGGAGGTTCAGGAAAACTTCACCTCGATGGGTCTGAGCAACTACGCGATATCGTTCCTGACGGATGACATCGTGCGACTGCGCTACGTCTCGATCGACGGACAGATGCGCAAGATGCTGATCGTGGTGAAAATGCGTGGCGGCCCTCACAGCATCGATATGCACGAATACACGATCACAGACCGGGGCGTGGTGATCGGCAAGCCGCTCAGGGGCTATCGCGGCCTCACCAGCGGCATCCCCGAGACTTGGTCCTGGGAAGCCCGCGATCAGCGAGCCGAGCATTCGACTGCCCGAGCGCGTGACCAGTCTGACGAAGAGCCGCCCCAAGGGAAAGCGGAATGACCGATTCTGCGCAGGATAGCGAGCACGATCAGCTCCTGCGCGACATGAATGCTGCGCTGTTGGAATCTTCAATTCGTCAACACGAGATGGCCGAACAGGCTCAACGTGCCGAGGCGAGGATGGAGGTGATGGTTGCGGAGCTCCAGCACCGCACCCGCAATCTCATCGCCGTGGTGAGCGCGATCGCGAACCGGACGATGGAGCGGACGGGTCCGACTGAGGCCTTCCGCACAAAATTCAACGAGCGCTTGCAGGCACTCGGGCGCGTGCAAGGTCTGCTGTCCCGCACCCAGATCGAGCCGATCACCATCGGCGCGCTGATCCGCATGGAGCTAGACGCACTTGGGGCCGAAGCTTCTGACAATCGGGTCACGCTTGCTGGTCCCAGTGTCGTGCTTCGGGACACTATCGTGCAGACCATGGCGCTTGCGATACACGAGCTCGTCACCAACGCTCGCAAACACGGAGCGCTAGCAGCCGAAGGCCGAACCCTGAAGGTCACTTGGGCCGTAAAGCAGGTAGATGGCGCGACCCCCAGCCTTGTTTTGGAGTGGGTTGAGGAGGGTTTTGGTCAGGCGCTGGAAGCGGAGAGCAGCATGCGAGAGGGGTATGGCCGCGAGCTCATCGAGCGCGCGCTTCCCTACGCGCTTAATGCCACGACCAGTTTCGAACTGAACCGTGATGGCGTGCGGTGTACGATCAATCTGCCGCTCACCAATGTCTCTAGGTTGGGGGATTACTGATAATGGCCGACATCAAGACCATGCTTGCCGGCCGCAATGTGCTGTTGGTCGAAGACGACTATTTAATTGCAGAGGATATGACCTTCGAGCTGGAAGCTGGCGGGGCCAAGGTCATTGGACCAGCGGCGAGCGTGGCTGCCGCCATCGAGCTGATCGGGCAGACGGAGCTTATCGATGGAGCGATCGTAGATATCAATTTACAGGGCATAATGTCTTGGCCAGTTGCCGACGCGCTCCTCCGACGCGAAGTGAGCTTCGTGTTTACCACCGGATATGACAGCAATTTTATTCCAAATTGCTACGTTGAAATAGTTCGCTGCGAAAAACCAACCCTTTTAGATAAGGCCGCGAAGGCGTTGTTTGGCTATCGCGACAAAGCATAAGCCCTCCTTGATTTCTGATTGCCGGCAACATCAGAGATTGTCCCGCGATCGCCAAGCATGCCGTAGACGCAGCGTCGAGCGGAAGTACGCGATCTCGAGTGCGCCGAGCGCTTTGACATCGCCGTCAAGGGTGAGGCAGACGAGAAGCGTCTCGCTTCCTGCATAGCCATGCGCTGGTGGAGACGGTACTAGGGTCTAGACTCATTGAGTTTCAGAGCCAGAACAGGACGGTTGCGCATTCCGAGGTGATCCGGTCGGGGATTCCGATTTGATCCGGTCACCCATTCCAATCTGATCCGGTCACCGATTCCGGGGCATCCGGTCACCCTGACGAGGGGAGGTTCTGACGCTGCTTGGCAGTCCTGCGGCGGGCTACGCTTGCTCTTTTGAAGAGAGCGGGCGGCCCCATGAAGAGACTGACGATGAGGAAGATCAGAGAAGCACTGCGGCTGCATGCTGGCGGGTTGTCGACGCGGAAGATTGCCGAAAGCCTCGGCGTCGGGCAGAGCACGGCGTGCGATTATCTCAAGCGGGTCGAGCGCGCCGGTCTGAGCTGGCCGCTTGCGGCGCAGATGACGGACGCGGCGCTGGAAGCGCTGCTGTTTCACCCGACCGGCGGCCCCAACCGTCTCGTCGAGGCCCGGCCGGACTGGCCAGCGATCCATCGTGAACTGAGGCGGCCGGGCGTGACCCTGTCGCTGCTCTGGGAGGAATACCGCGCGGTTCATCCCGAAGGTTATGGCTATAGCCGCTTCTGCGATCTCTACAGGCGCTGGAGCGGCCGGCTGACGCCGGTGATGCGCCAGCACCATGTCGCCGGCGAGCGGTTGTTCGTTGACTACGCCGGCACCACACTGGAGGTCATGGACGGAGCGACCGGCGAAGTTCGCCGGGCGCAGCTGTTCGTCGCCGCACTCGGCGCCTCGAACCTGACCTATGCCGAAGCAACCTGGAGCCAGGGGCTGTCCGACTGGATCGGCGCCCATTGCCGGGCATTCAGCTATCTCGGTGGGGTGCCGGCGCAGGTGGTGTCGGACAACCTGAGGTCCGGCGTCACCAAGGCCTGCTTCTATGAGCCCGCGGTGAACCGGACCTATGCCGACATGGCCGCGCATTACGGCACCGCGGTGGTGCCGGCCCGGCCGCGCAAACCGCGCGACAAGGCCAAGGTCGAGGTGGCGGTCCAGATCGCCCAACGCTGGATCGCGGCGCGCCTGCGCAATCAGCGCTTCTTTTCGTTGCCAGAACTGAACGCCGCGATCCGCGTCCTCCTCGATCAGCTGAACGACCGAGTGACCCGGCATCTCGGCGCCAGCCGGCGGGATCTGTTCGAAGAGATCGAGCGCTCGGCGCTCCGCTCCTTGCCAGCCGAGCCTTATGTCTTCTCCGAATGGAAGCAATGTACGGTCGGGCTCGACTACCATGTCGAGGTCGACAAGCATTACTACTCGGCGCCACACAGCCTGTTGCGCGAGAAGGTCTGGGTCCGTTTCACTGCCCGGACGATCGAGATCTTCCACCTTGGCAAGCGTGTCGCGGCCCACGCGAGGACCTCGTCCAACCGCAAGCATACCACCGTCGCCGATCACATGCCGGCCAGTCATTGTGAGTGCTGGACGTAATCTCCCCAAAACGGCTGGATGAAAATTCCCCAGTTTAGCGCTGATGCCGATGGTCAGGGGGCATGCCCCCTGACCATCGGCGGCGCAGGATTACCTCTGCTGATGCCAAAGGAAGGGCGGGCAGGTGGTAGGATTGAGGGAGATTGTGATGATCCTGGATTTGAAACGGCAGGGCTTGGGCATCAGCGCGATTGCGCGCCTGACCGGGCTCGACCGCAAGACGGTTCGGAAATACCTGGAACGGGGCCTTGAGGCCCCGGTGTATGGTCCCAGAGAGCCGGGTGATCGGCTGGCAGATCGGTTCCAATCCTATCTGGCAGAGCGGCTTGAAGCCTTTCCCGGGCTGTCTGCCCGCAGGCTGCATCGCGAGATCAAGGCGATGGGGTATGTAGGTGCCTATTCCACGCTGACGGAGTATCTCCGGCTGGTTCGGCCCGTAGCGCCGCGGCAGTTCGAGCGTCGCTTCGAAACGCCAGCCGGCAAGCAGGCACAGGTGGATTTTGCCGAGTTCCAGGTAGAGTTCACGTCCGAACCCGGCGTGCTGCGCAAGGTCTGGCTGTTCAGCATGGTGCTGGGGCACAGTCGTTGGCTCTGGGGGCGGTTCTGTCCGAACCAGACGCTGGAGACGGTGATGCGCTGCCACATCGCAGCGTTTCAAACGATGGGCGGGGCCTGCACCGAAGTCTTGTATGACCGGATGAAGACTGCGGTCATCGGCGAGGATGCTTCCGGCGTCGTGACCTACAACGTCTCCCTGCTGGCGCTGCTGGCCCATTACGGGTCGGCACCACGAGCCTGTCAGCCGTATCGGGCCAAGACGAAAGGCAAGGTCGAGCGGCCGTTCCGTTATGTCCGGCAGGACTTCTTCCTCGGGCGCAGCTTCCGCGATCTGGACGACCTGAACGCCCAGTTCGAAGAGTGGCGCACGACCATTGCCAATCCGAGGGTGCATGCCACAACAAATCGGGTCGTGGATGAGCATTTTGCCGAGGAGAAGCCGCATCTTCTGGCCCTGCCTGGCCGCCCCTACGACGCTGTGCTGACGGTCGAACGGCGTATCAGCCAGGAAGGCATGGTCGCGGTGGGCGGCAACCAATACGAGCCGTTCCCGACACCACGCGGCGGCGGATCGTCGAGGTCCAGAACCATCCGGCCGAGGTCCGGATCTTCGAGGATGGCCAGCTGATCGCCAGACATCCGGTACTGGAGGGCAAGAACCAGCGCAGGGTCGATCCCGGCCATCGCAAGCCCGTTCCGACCACGCGGCGGGCAGAGCTTATCCCGTCATCTTCGGTCGACGCCCCTGTGGCCCGGCGTCCTCTGGCTTTCTATGAAGCTGTCGGGCGGCGGCTGGCGAATGCACAGGAGGGCCGCCCATGATCCCCGTCACCGAACGCATCCGCCAGAGCATGGTCAGCCTGCACATGGCTCGCGCCCTCGAGACACTGGATCAGACCCTCAGCCGATTGGAAAAGGGGGAGATCAGCGCGATCGAGGCAATCGACGAGCTACTGGCAGAGGAATTGAACCTGCGCGAAGGCCGGCGCATCGGCGTCGCATTGCGAACCGCGCGGCTGATGCCGATCAAGACGCTGGAAAGCTTCGACTTCTCCTTCCAGCCTTCACTGGACCGCCACCGCATCATGGCCCTGGCCGAGCTGGAGTTCATCAAGCGGGCCGAGGTGCTGCACTTCCTCGGCCCTCCAGGAACCGGAAAGAGCCATCTCGCCACGGCCATCGGTGTCGCGGCAGTAAGGGCCGGGCGCAGTGTGTATCGATGCTCCCTTGCCGATATGATCGAAGCCCTGACCAAGGCGGAGCGTGAAGGACGTCTGACCGAGAAGATCCGCTTCTATGCCCGTGCCTCCCTGCTGATTGTCGACGAGATCGGCTACCTGCCCATCACCAGCGGGGGCGCCAATCTGTTCTTCCAGCTCGTCAACGCGCGCTATGAGAAAGGCGCAATGATCCTGACCTCCAACCGGGGCTTCGCAGAATGGGGCGAGATCTTTGGTGATCCTGTCGTCGCGACGGCGCTTCTGGACCGCTTGCTTCATCATGCCGTCGTGGTCCAGATCGAGGGCGCCAGCTACCGGCTCAGACATCATACCGACCTGATCCCGGAACACACGCGCGCCCACGCCAGCATTACCCCGCCACCGCCGCCCAAACGCCGCGGTCGGCCGTTGAAAAACGGAGGCGCCCATCAACTGAACGGCTGATCGCCGAACTCGAAGGGTGGGGAAATTTGCGCCAGCACTTCTGGGGAAATTCGATCCAGCATTTACAGTCATCGGCGCTATTCCGACTGGTCGCCCGCGCGGCTGAAGTCCTGGGCGGCAAAAATCGGTCCGAACACCGCCACCCTGGTCGCGGTGATCCTGCGCGATCGCAGCCACCCCGAGCAGGGCTTCCGCTCCTGCCTCGGTATCATGCGCCTGGCCAAACCCTATGGCCCCGAGGCGCTGGAAGCGGCCTGCGAGCGGGCGCTCACGATCGGGGCGCGGTCCTACTCTTCGGTGAACTCGATCCTGAAGAACAACCTGCATCGCAGCAGCCGGCCCGAACCCGCCGCGGACGGGCCCGCGATCCAGCACGGCAATATCCGTGGCCCCGGTTACTTCCATTGAAAGGACAGAAGATGCTCACCCACCCGACCCTGGACCAGCTCCGCAACTTGCGGCTCGACGGCATGGCCGAGGCGTTTGTCGAATTGCAGACGCAGGACGCCACCGCAGAACTGAGCCATCCCGAATGGCTCGGCCTGCTGGTCGACCGCGAGATCGCCAGCCGCAATACCCGCCGTTTCCAAACGCGCATGCGTGCAGCGAAGCTACGTCACATCGGCGCCGCAATCGAAGATGTCGACTTCCGCACTCCGCGTAGACTGGACCGAATGCTGTTCCAGCAGCTTGCCACCGGGCGCTGGATCGCAGACGCCCGCAATCTGATGATCACCGGGCCATGTGGCGTTGGAAAGACTTGGCTCGCTTGCGCCCTCGGCCAACGCGCCTGCCGCGACAACCTCACCGTCATCTATCAGCGGATGCCGCGCCTCTTCGTCGATCTCGAACTTGCCCACGGTGACGGGCGCTTTCCGCGCCTGTTCCGGTCCCTGGTGAAGGCTGACCTGCTCATCCTCGACGATTGGGGCCCGGATCGCCTGACCGCCGGCCAGCGGCGCGATCTGATGGAAATCGTCGAGGACCGGCATGACCGCGGCTCGATCCTGATCACCAGCCAGTTGCCGGTCTCGGCCTGGCACGACGTGATCGGCGAACCGACATTTGCCGATGCCATCCTCGACCGCTTGGTCCACAACGCCCATCGCCTCAACCTCGACGGGCCGTCAATGCGCCGCTCGGGTAATCCCACCGAAAATCTTGACGAAGGTCACAGCGCCTGACATCAAAACTATGCCTATGCGGCAAAGATCCTCAGCTGACCGGATACCCCGGAATGACTGACCGGATGTTGTCGGAACAGCCGACCGGATGCGTCGGAATGCGCAGGACGGTTGCAGCCAAAGCGATAGCGGAGAGGTATGTCTCCGGGCACCTGTCGTAACGCGTGGCCACCCGCCTCCAGTCTTTCAGCCGACCGAACATGATCTCGATGCGATTGCGCCTTTTGTAGCGGCGTTTATCGTATTTCACGGTCTTTTTGCGGGACTTCCGGCCGGGGATGCAGGCTTTTATGCCCTTGTCTTCCAACATTTCTCTCAGCCAGTCCGCGTCGTAGCCCCTGTCTGCCAAGAGCCAGTCGGCCTTCGGTAGGCTGCCCAGCAGCGCCGCCGCCCCCGTGTAGTCGCTGACCTGCCCTGCCGTCATGAAGAACCGGATCGGTCGGCCTTTCGCATCAGTGACGGCGTGCAGCTTTGTGTTCATGCCGCCCTTCGTTCGACCGATCTGGCGACCGCGCCCCCCTTTTTGGCCCGCAGGCTGCAAGCCGTGCGATGCGCTTTCAGATAAGTCGCGTCAATCATGATCGTCTTCGGATCCGTGCCTTCAGCGGCCAGGCCCACCATGATCCGGGCGAAGACCCCGTTGTCGCTCCAACGCTTCCAGCGATTGTAGAGGGTCTTGGCCGGTCCGTATTCCCTCGGTGCATCGCACCATCTCAAGCCATTGCGATTGATGAAAATAATGCCGCTCAGGACGCGCAGATCATCGACACGTGGCGAGCTATGGCCGATTTTGGGTGATGGGGTCTGAGAAGGCGGCGTATCGTGGTGGGTGTCAAAGCCTGCCAGAACCTCCCGAAGGAGCGATACGCCTTGGAAGATGATATCACGATCACCCCGCTTCACCAGCCCGGATCTGTCGTTGATCCACTCACCGAGATTGCACGCGACGGCGCCCGGCAGATGCTGGCAGCGGCACTCAGGGCTGAGGCCGCGAGTTTTGTCGCGCAGTTTGCTGAGGAGCGCCTGCCCGATGGCAGGCAGCGCGTTGTCCACCACGGCACCGGCCCTGAGCGGAACATCCAGACCGGGATCGGCCCTATCCCGGTGCAGAGACAGAAGGTGCGCGACCGGGCAGCTGATGCGCCGCCGGAGGACAAGATCCGGTTCAATTCGCGCATTCTTCCGAAGTGGGCGCGCCGTTCGCCTAGCCTTGATGCTCTGCTTCCGGTCCTCTACTTGCGCGGCGTCTCGACTGGAGACTTCCAGGAGGCTCTGAGCGCGCTGGTCGGTCCGGATGCGCCCAACCTGTCGCCAGGAGCGATCTCGCGGCTCACGGGCGAGTGGCAAGCAGAACATGACCGCTGGCAACGCCGAAACCTCTCGGCCCGGCGCTACGTCTATGTCTGGGCCGACGGCGTGTATCTGCAGGCCCGGATGGAGCCGCAGGCCGAGTGCATGCTGGTGATCATCGGGGCGACGCCGGAAGGGAAGAAGGAGCTGCTGGGGTTCCAGGTTGGGGTCCGCGAGAGCGCGCAGAGCTGGCATGAACTGCTGGTCGACCTCAGGGCCCGCGGCCTCTCGGCGCCACCGGACCTCGCGGTCGGAGATGGTGCCCTTGGCTTCTGGAAGGCGCTGGATGAGATCTTCCCCGACACGCGCCACCAACGCTGTTGGACCCACAAGGTGTCCAACGTCCTGAACAAGCTTCCGAAGTCGATGCACCCGGCGGTGAAGACTGACCTGCGGGAGATCTGGCAAGCCGCGACCCGCGCGGCGGCAGAGACCGCCGTCAATACCTTCGTCGAGAAGTATGGCGTGAAATACGAGAAAGCCGTCGCCTGCCTGACCAAGGATCGAGAGGCACTGCTGGCCTTCTACGACTTCCCGGCCGCTCACTGGGACCACCTGCGCACGTCCAACCCGATCGAGAGCGTCTTCGCGACCGTCCGCCATCGCACCGTCCGAACCAAAGGCGCGTTGTCTCAGAAGACAGCGAAGCTGATGGTGTTCAAGCTGGTTCAGGCCGCAGCGAAGAAATGGCGACGACTGAAGGGCGCAAACCAGTTGCCTCTCGTCGTCGAAGGCGTCAAGTTCACTGACGGTGTCGCCGAGCAGGACGCCAACGAAAGCCGCGCCGCTTGATCAGGCCGCGTCACCCAAAATCCCGCATAGCTCACACGTGGCCGGCCATGGCTTTTGGGAAAGAAAGGGCGAAGCCGCGCCATCTGTGCTTCGGTCAGCCAGAACAAGTTGCTCATTCATCAGGTCTCCTTGCAGAGCCTGAATCATGTCAAACGTCTGAAATCAATGGGTCTAGAACCTAGGTGTACACCCGGAAATAATCGGTGCGCATATGGGTAAGCTTGTGCGTCTCCAGCAACGGATCGGGGAATGCGTAGTCCGATCGCAACGCCAGTGTGATAAGCGGCCAGAAGACGTCGTCTGCCGCCTCCATCTCGGCCGATCGGCTCAGTGTCCATACCAGCACCTCGTCAGTTGCGGGATCGCGGATGGGGCGACGGTTGAAATAGACCACGCATTGATCGCTGACCAGCAAGACGCCGTAGCGGTTATAGCTTGTGGTCATGTCGGGCTCGGTCGTCACGCCGCTGCTTTCATGTCGTTCGCCGGGTTCGCCCCATTCATGAAGATAGGCGCCGTAGACATGGGGCTCGAACCCCTTGTGTTCGACGACGTCGATCTCGATGCTGGTGGCAGGAGCAAGAATGCTGCGGGCGTTCAGAAACCAGAAGGCAGGCCATGTCAGCGGATGCTCGGGGAACAGCATGCGCGCTTCGAAGTAACCGTGCCGCCAGCCCCGCATGATCGTGCCATCCGAACGCGCCGACTGGATATTGCCGCTGATCCACTGAAACTCGGGTTCCTCGTTGCCGTAGTAATGCGGCACATTCATCCTTTCGCCGACGTATTTCGCCGAGATCTGAAGGGCCGTCCCGTGCGAGGCCTCGGCGTCGCTGACAATGGCATAGGGGTCAAAACCCTCTTCCCCGCCCCATCGGGCAAAGGCGGCCCGACCATAGAACCCCGGATCGGCCGTACCGGCCTTGGGTCCGGCGGCCCATATCTCGCGGTCAAGCGTCAGGAAGGGATCCTCGAAGATGATCGTGCGCCCAGCAGTCGGATCCTGTTCCGGATCGAAATCGAGATCCGCGGCCAAGGCGGGCCTCCACCCCGCCAGACCAAGCCCCGACGCAAGAGCGGCGCCCGGGCCCATTGCCAGCACGCCGCGGCGTGACAGGTCCTTAGGTCGGTTGTCCCGGTTCATTGTTCCTGCCCCGCAACTGCCGCAACGCGGGCCTTGCTTTCAAGGCCTTTGGCATAGACTGCCAGGGTCTCCTTGGCCACGCGGTCAATTCTCAGACGATCAATGCCAATCTGACTGTTTGCCCGCCAGTCGGCAAGGGTATCGGGATCCTCAAGAAGCTTGCAAAGTGCCGCGCAAATCGCGGCAGGGTCTGACTTTGGCACCAGGATACCTGCCTTTCCGTCTTCGAGAAGTTCGGGAATGCCGTCGACCCGCGTGGCGATCACCGCGCACCCCGCCTCACGCGCCTCCGGCAGCACAAGCGGAGCAGGATCGGCCAGCGACGGAAGCACGAAGATGTCGGCCCCCAGCATCCAGCGATAAGGATCAACCTGACTGCCGGCAAATGTCACCGCGTCGGCGCATGCAAGATCCGCGGCCATCTGCCTGTACAGCTTGCCGTGCGGACCCTCCCCGACCACGCAAAGCCGCGAATTGGGGAAGCGGGCATGGGCCATGGCAAAGCCGTGCATCAGGTCCGGCAAGCCCTTTCTGGGATGCAGGCCCCCGACGAACACGATCGTGGGCGAAGTCAGGGCGGCCTTGCGGTTGTCACGGTTGCGGAACCGGGCAGAGCCGATGGTGCCGTTCAGCACGACATCCAGCTTTCGGGCCGGCACGCCGCGCGCGCGCATCGACACGCCGACCGCGGCGCTGACCGCGATGACACGTGTGCCCAGCCCCATCAGGATCGCGCTTTTCTCGAACCCGTTATGGACCGTGGTGATCAGCGGAATTTCGGCATGGCGGCAAACCGGCCAGGCCAGGACAGCGCTGGTCATCATGTGGGCGTGAACGACATCGGGTCGCCATGTGCGGACCACACGTCGCAGCGCACGGACGGCGTCGAACAGGACCCGCGGCTTTCGGGTGTGATCGATCAGCGCGGTCTCGACGCCTGTCGTCGTGAGCAGATCGTCAAAATCGCCACCGGCACTTGCGATCATCACATCATGCCCGGTCCGGCGTTGCTCGCAGGCCAGATCGACCGCAGCATGGACATGACCGTTCGATCGCCGGGTGTGATTCAGCAGATGCAGGATCCGGAGCGTCATTCTGCGATGTCCTTCCGTGACGGGATCTGGGAACCTTGCGGCCCATTCAGCGCTCGCTCTTGCCGCGCCGCCCGGACATGCGCTGCCAGAACCGCCTCCATCCGGCTGTGAAACCTGTCGGGCGAGAACTGCATGGCATGGTCGACAATCGCCGCGCTGTCGAAGATGCCCGTCGCCAGGGCCGCTTCCATGCGGGCGACACCGTCGATAATGGCCTCGACCGACTGGTCGTCGAAGAACAGGCCCGTCACACCATCGACCACGGTTTCCAGGGCGCCGCCGCGACGATAGGCCAGCACCGGGCGCCCGCTGGCCATCGCTTCGATCGGGACGATGCCGAAGTCCTCGTCGCCCGGAAAGACCAGCGAGCGGCATCGCGCATAATGATGACGCAACACATTGAACGGCTGCGGTCCCAGAATGGTGACACTGGAGCCTGCCATTTTCCGGACCGTCTCCAGCATCTCGCCGCCACCGATCACCACCAGCTTCTGCCCCGTCCGGTTGAAGGCCTCGACCGTCAGGTCGGGGCGCTTGTAGGCGACCAGCTCGCCCACCATCAGATGATAGTCGCCCAGCTCATCGGGCGGGACCGGGCCAAAATCCGCGACGGCGACCGGAGGATAGACGACCGATGCGCCCCGGTTGTAATAGCGGCGGATGCGGTGGCGGACATTGTCGGAATTTGCGACGAACCCGTCGACCCTCTGCGCCGAGACCGCATCCCAGTTGCGGATGTAATGGGTCAGGGGCTTCATCAGAAACCGTTTCAGGCGGCCGCTGCGCGCGCTGTAATCGTGATACATGTTCCAGACATAGCGCATCGGCGAATGGCAATAGCAGACATGGACCGCGTTCCCCATGGGCACGATGCCCTTGGCAGGGCCTGATTCACTGCTGATGATCAGGTCGTATTTCCGCAGGTCCAGTTCCTCCAGCGCCAGAGGCATCAGAGGAAGATAGGACTTGTAGTAACGGGCCGCGCGGGGCAGGCGGCCCACGAACGTGGTCGTCACATTGTGCCTGCGGATCGTGGCCGAGACCGCGCCGGGGTCATAGACATGGGTGAAGATGTCGGCATCGGGAAACATCTCGCACAGAGCCTCGAGCACCTTCTCGCCGCCGCGCATCGTCACCAGCCAATAGTGAATGATCGCGACCCGCAGCCCCTGCAAGGCCGGGTCGCTGACGACCTTGGCCCCGACCTCCGCCTGCGGTGAGGGGGAGATCAGTTCCAGATGATCGAAGGTCCTCATGGCCTGCGCCTTTGTCTGCCGCGGATCGAGGCATCGCGATGGCCGCAGGTGTTCCGGAGGTGGCACGAACTAGGAGCGTTCATGCCCTAACCCTTTCCCTTGTCTTGGCGTCGACCTCCCGTCTTGGCGAGGGGCGCTGCGGCTCTTGCCAGATATGCGAGGAAAAGCCGGACCGTCCCGGATTGTTGATCACGACCCCAAAAAGCATCGCGCCGCTCTGCTCGATCTGCCGCGCGGCTTCGACGATCTCGTCGATGATGCAATTGGGGGTCGCGATCAGGATGACGGCATCCGCGTGACGAGCCAGCGCCCGGGCATCGGACGATTCCGACAGCGGGGACAGATCGAGCAGGACGTCGCCCAGGGACCGCATCCGCCGGAAGACGTCAGCGACGCCCGGATCGCGCGTATCGGCAAGTTTTTCCGAATAATCGGCCAGCTCCGAACTGGGAAGCAGCCGACTGCCGGCGACATTCAACAGCTTCAGCCCGTCCGGATCCTCGACCGGGGACGAGTGCCTGAAATGCCACGTCAGCCCGCGCTTGCCCCCCCGCATGTCGGCATCGACAACAACGGTCTCGCGACCTGCCTTGCGCATCACCTCGGCAAGGCTGGTCGCGATCGTGCTGCAGCCGGTTCCCACACTCCAGGAGACCAAGGCGATACTGCGGCTTCGGTCCTGGGATTCGGTCCCGAAGCTCAGGTTGATCGCGGTGCGCAAGTCGCGCACGGCCATCGCAAAGGCCTTGCCCCGATCTCCTCGGGCAGAGGTCTTTGCCTTGGGGATCACGGCCAGTATCCCCAGATCATAGTCGGTGCCCAGTTTCCGGCCGTCCCCGACCTTGCGGTTCAGCGCGGACCTCATCGCGATGACGAAGATCCCGGTGAGCAGACCCAGCATCCCGCCAAGGGCCGCGATCAACTTGACGCGGGGGGCCGAAGGCTCCAGCGGAACCAATGCCGCGCCGATGATCCGGGCATCGGCATTTGAGATCAGGATCTCGGGCAGCGTTCCCTGCCGGACGGCTGCTGCGGCGGCGGCGACCTCTCTTTCCAGAGCGTCGACACGGCTTTGAACGAACTCCGCCCCTCCCGATGCGGCCGCCGCCGTGAAGCTGACCGATTGCAGCAGATAGGCCGAGGCGCCGGCATTGGCGATCCGGGCCGCAAGCTCGGGGTAGGCGGATGAGTAGGAGATTTCGATCACGTAGGACTGCCCGATCCTGTGGGCACTGAAACGGTCGCGAAAGCGGGCAAAAGCCTCTGCACGTTCTCGCTGTTCCATGGCATTTTCGGGCTGCGCCGAGTCCTCTGGCAGTGCCGGAACGTCCAGCGCTGTGCCGATGTCGGGAAGGGCAGGGGCAGGGTTGATCGCGGTCGGCATTTCAGCCGGGGCTTCGACCCCGGGCTCGGGTTGAACCTCCGGGTGCGTGGCCAGCCCCAGGTTCTCGAACACGATGCGCTGCAGCCGTTCCGACCGGATCACCTGCAACTGGCTGTCGACGCGGTTCAGGTCAAGCGGTCTGTTGACGACCGTTTCGCCTGGCCCGCCGCGCGACGAACTCGGTGCCTCGAAGATCAGCGTCGCCGTCGCCGTATAGACCGGGGGCAGCGACTGCGCGTAGAGGAACGCGGCGGCGAGGCAGACGAGAACCCAGATGCCGAGCGGCAAGAACGTGCGGCGGATGACCGCGCTTATCGCTTTGACCAGGGCAGAGGGGCCGTCCTCTGTGAGGGCGGTTCGTCTGGCCGGCTGACGTTCGGGGGGCATGGCCTTGCCGATTCCGCCCTTGTCCTGGATCATGAAACTTTCCTTGCCGTGGTTATCTTGGCTGCCCGTTCAGGCTCTAGGTGGCCCCGGATCAGGTCGCCTAAAGCCATGAGATTGCCGCGCAACCTGCCCCTGCGGTCGATGAAGGGCTCGGGCACGGGTGCACGCAGGACGTTGCTGCACAAGTTGCGAAAGATCTGACCCGCGACCTGACCCGTCGACATGGTCCTTTTGCCCAGCATATAGACGGGGTTGACGATTTGCGAATAGCCAAGGCGCTCTCCGGCCACACGCCCCCGTTTCACGCCCATGTGCACGCCGCGCAGATCGGACGACCGGGCCATCCGCCCCCCGTCATGGGCAAGCTTTGCCGCGAAGTCGCGATCTTCCAGCCAGCCGTACAGGACCAGCCGTTCGTCGAACGCATGCCCCTGGATCGCGTCCGCGCGGAATGCCATGTTGCAGCCATAGGGGCTGAAAGGTTCAGTCCATGCGGGAATGCCGCCGGCGAGCGCGTTCGTCACGATCTGGACCGCGGTCGGGAAGGCGATTCCCTTGCCCTTGATCCCATCGGCCAGCACATGCCCCGTCAGCGCCGAGACCGAGGATTCATCGCGGAATATCTGGACGGCGGCGGCCAGCCAACCCGGGTCGGCGACGAAATCATCATCAAAGAACACCACCGTCCGGATCCCCTGCGGCAGGGCTGCCAACCCGGTGTTGCGCTGCGCGGGCAGGCCGGGTGGGCCGGTTACGACGGTGACGCCCGGCATCTGCACAAGGTCCCCCGCATCCCCCGCCTCTGCGCAGGAAACGATCATGGCAGCGGGAGAAATTGTCTGGGTCGCCAGCAGATGACGCACCGTCGCCGTGACGACATCGGGACGTCCCCGTGTGGCGACGATGACCGCCACATCTGTCGGTGGGGACATTGGCGTGGCGGATGTGGTCATTGCGGCCGGGATCGGGCGCCCTTCCGGCGCACTCAGCAGGTCCAGATAGCCTGCGGCCGTGCTTGCCCAGCTAAACAGTTGCACCTGTTCGCGCCCACGCCCGGCCAGCTCGGTCCGCAGCGCCGGAGTCCGGGCCAGGTGGGTGACATGCCCGACCCAAGCCGCTGGATCGGCGGGCGAAGCCATCAGGGCGGCAGTGCCGCAAACCTCGGGGAGGCTTGCGCGATCCGAGGAGATGACCGCACAGTTGCGTGCCATCGCCTCGACCACGGGCAGGCCGAAGCCCTCGGTCCAGGACGGGAAGCACAGGCACAGGGCACGGTCCATCAGCCAGGCAAGATCATGGTCCGACACACGCCCGATATGAATCAGGTTGGACGCCGGGACCGAAGCCGTGTTCTGATCTGGGACAAAGATCGCCCCATCGCCTCCGGCAATGACGATGTCGATGTCCTGTTCGGCAAGCGCGGGGGCAATCTGCGCCAGCAGTTGCAGGTTCTTGTGTCGCGCTCGTGATCCCAAGGCCAGGACAAAGGGCCGATCCCGGGTGACGACGCCGGGCGCATGGCGCGCCAGGGCCGGATCCCAGGCCAAGGCATGTTCATGCCCGTTCGGCAGCACGGCGATATCGCTGACGCGCACCGGCAAATGCCGCGCAAGCTGACGAGCCGACGCTTGCGACACCGTCGTCATTCGTGCCGCACGTCGCGCGATCATGGGTTGAAGGCGTTTATAGAGGTGACGAAAGGCAGAGCCATAGCTGTCCGGGGCAACAAAGACATTGGCATCGTGAATGCACACGATCTGGTCCGCCTTGCCGGCCGGCGCGGTGTTGCATAGGTTCAATAGGCGTCCCCGGCACAGCCAGGGAAGCTCGATCTGCTCCCAAAGATGTCCCGACAGGTTTCCGCAGGCGACCAGCGCCAGCCCGCCAAGGCCCGGATCGCTGACGCCGGTGGGCGCCAGGATGCGCGCGGACATCGTTTCCGCCGTCATCACCGCGTCGACAGCTCTGATCACATTGTGAGCGTATCGCTGGACCCCCGTCATTCCCTGACCGAGGAAACGACCATTGATCGTGAATTCTGTGGTCATGCCGCCACCCTTGCCAATGACAGGTCGCTTGTCAGGGATCGGGCCGAACCGGGTGACCGCTCGGGGCGGGCAGAAGCAATGGCCGCCAAGGTGAAGAAGAACAGCCCCTGGTCGACCGTCGATCCAACCAGCATGTCGGCGGCAATCAAGCCCATGCAGCCATTGCGCGCAGCCATGCGGACATCCCTTTCAAGGGACCCTTTCGGACCGGGGTTGCGCAGAAGGGCCAGCCCGAGAAAAATCAGATAGAGCAAGGTTCCCACAAGACCGACACCCCCCAGCAGAGCTGTGCTGTAACTTGATGTCCGGATCGTCCCAAGTCCCACGCCGAGGCCGCCACTGTCGCGAAAGTTCTGAAAGCCGACCGCGTTCCAGGACCCGCGCTCGACGCCCGAATCGGTCCCCGCCTTTGAAAGCACGACCAGATCCAGATAGTCGTATACCGCCGCCGAGAGCGCGACATTCGCAACGACGGCAAGCACAAGGACTGCCGCCAACAATGGTGCCGTCAGAACGACGGCCGAACTGATCCGGGCGCGCTTGGCGGTGCCGCACCTCGTCAGTGCGGTCATGTACAGCACGATGACCATGACCGGCAGCATGGCGATTGCCGTGGAAGAGGTGGACATCAGCCCCAGTACGAAAGTCCCGGCCGTCAGCGGGCCCGTGAGCCAGGGCCTGTGCCCACACAGCCACAAGGTCCCGATAAATCCAAATGCCCCCAATGAGGCCCTCGCAAAGGTAGACGCTTCGGCAAATGCGCCGGCAATGCGCTTCATGCCCTCGACAGCAGTTTCCGTGTGCATCGCGTAATTGGCGTTGCGCATGAAATCCATCAGACCCTGCGTCCCTGAAAGATAGGTCAGCACGTCCAGAATTCCGAAGGCGACGTTGGCGGTGACATAGCCGGTCGCCGCGATTGCCGCGGTCCGGAAACCCTCGGATGTCGCCGCCAGACTGGCGATGATCAGGAAGACCATGAGACTTGAGATCATATAGATGCTCTGGGTGAAATTGCTCGATACCGGGCCGAGGGGAACGGTAAAGCCGGAATCTTCGTATTGAGAGGTGCCCAAGGGAATGATCTGGGTCAGTCCCGACATCACCTTGGGATAAAAGAATGCCGTTATCAGCCCATAGGCCACAAAGCAGAAGATCCAGAAACCCGGTCGGGTCGGGTGCAATGCCGTGAGAATTGCGGCGCACTGATCGCGTCGAACCAGGGTCGCCAACGCGACCGCCGCGATAAACAGATGCGCCGGCGGAATATTGGCACCTCCAAGAAAAACCGCAGCAGCAGCGCCGAAAATCGAGGTCGTCACCAGCGCAATGATCATGACGCTGTAGTCGAGGCACAGGCATGCAACCATCAAGACCAGCGTGAAAAGACCAATCGGCTCGATGCTCATGACGATATGTTCTTAACGCCCGGAATACCGAAAGCCGAACGAGACGACCTGTCTGACGGCATCAGATTGTCAGTTCGCCATCGGCAAGGCTGTCGGGCCAAAGTCGGCGTGCGCGCATCAAGCGGCACGACCTGAAAACTTTCTGAATAGGCGGGGCAATTATCGGGCTTTACGAACAAGATTACAGCCTTTCACTCGAAAAATTCAGACGGAAAATGCCCTTTTTTCTGAAGTCATCAAGCTCCAGAATCCGTTAATCTGATTATACCAAGAAATCCAAGTGACTCAATCTTCGTCGTATTCGACGACCGCGATCAGCCTAAATAAATGGCATCTTCCGAGGCATGGGGCCGAAGTTCATTCCTGAGTTGCAAATTACAATGGCGGACGAATCAAGGTCACAAATCGACCATCCAGAGAGATAAACGTGTGCGTCAAAGTTTTAAATCATGTTTAGGTTGCAATATGTCATATGCATCTTTACCCGATACTTCATCCGGTCTGGCGCGACATCTCGCATGGGCCATCGAAGCAAGTTCGCGGTCCCTGGTCGGCGCCGGTATTTTCGGCTCAGAGACCAATCGACAATATGATCAGCAAGGCGGGCGGCTTGGGATCTCGAGCAGCTGTTTCCACGTCAACAAGGGTTCAGCACCCTGCAGATTTGCTCACCTAATACCATAAATATGAAGGAACTTTGTTTTAATGGCAGATACTTGCACCACATGATAAACCGCCAGAGCGATTAAAGCCCCGTCCGCTTGAGTACGGCACCTGCCGTCCTGAGAAGGATGCCCATATCCTTCATCAAGCGGACGTCCTGCACGTAACTCATGTCGAGACTGACGCGCTCGCTATACTCCAGGACGTTTCGGCCCGATACCTGCCACAAGCCCGTCATCCCCGGCCTGACCGCAAAGCACGGACCTGCGGCCTCGCCATAATGATCAAGCTCAGGTCTTATGACCGGGCGAGGCCCGACAAAACTCATGTCTCCGCGAACTACGTTCCAGAACTGAGGAAGCTCATCCAAGCTGGTTCTTCGAAGAAAGTTTCCGATGCGCGTTACGCGGGGATCGTGTTTCAACTTGAAGTTTCGTTGCCACTCTTCCTTCAGCTCGGGATGATCCTTGAGGTACTGGTCTAATTTTGCCTCAGCATCCACAACCATGGTGCGGACCTTCCAGCAATAGAAATCTTTGCCGTTCCTCCCCACCCGGCGATGACCGAAAAATGCAGGCCCCCCATCGAGCCGAACAAGGCCACAGATAATCAAGATCGCCGTCAAAACTATCGGAGCGGCAATTGCAACCATTGCAAGATCTAGGATTCTCTTGCCGTTGTTTCTGTATGAAAAGCGACCTCGATGCAGTGTTGCTTCTGCTACATTGTATGAATCTTCAGTGAAATTTGACAACCCAAACCTCCATACACGATGTGAATCGCTGACTGGTGAATATCTTGGATGTTCAGAAAGACGGCCCGCGGGCGGCTTGCTCTCGAAATATAACTGCATTCTTGATTCTGGTGAACTGAATCGCCCAGGAATCTATAAATTAACTTGGAACGGTTTAAAAAACGCGCAGTTATCACCGGATATTATTATGTCTGCTCTTTCGCTATCGCATGGATTGTTTCAGATGGTGGCTGTTAAACCATTTCCGACGTCACAACATAATGGATGCCCGGCTTGATCGTAAAAATATTGGATGATTGTCCTGCAAACGCTGTTATAGGTTTGCCAGGCTAGCCGCATTCAGGGCCTGTCCGATAAGGACATTCCTTGCAAAAACATTGAAGACGCGATCAGCCATTAGGAACTTGACCGGGTTATTCACTCCACGGTGCTAGTTTGCGGAATGTTTCCTTTCACGGCTTGCAGCCGACAGTCAGATAAGCGCCCTGCCGTGCGGTGATCGGTTGTCCGACGGCTTCACGCTTGTCGCGGCTTGGAAAGCGCGCGCAGGACATGAGCAGAATCAAGGGCAGGCAGAAGCACATGTCGGAACAGAGGAAACTCGCGCGTGATCGCGCCTTCCCTCCAAAGCTGCTGTTTGATCAACCTCAGCTTTTCCAAGACAGGAACATCCTGGCCGATCCCGTCCGAAACGGTGTCCGATCGTCCGAAATCGGTCGAGCGTGGGCCCAGACCGATGCACTTCAGATCCGCCTGATCGGGATATACGATGGCACGTTTCAACTGCCGCCAGGCATAGTCTGCGTCCTCTAGAACGCGTGCCCCGCCCCCTGATCCGGCAGGGCGTCGATATAGGCAAGCGCCCCGGCAAGGAGTGCATTATCCCGTTCGGGTTCGATCGCCCCGAATGACAGATTCCCGCTGTTTGCGGCGACGGTTCCCTGTTCGGTTTCGTGAAACAACCGCACCGAGGGTGCGGCGGGTTCGAACAGGCTTTCGATCAGGTGCCAATAGCGCAGGATGCAGGTCTGGGGCTTCAGCGGGTTGTACAGGTTCTGTTCGACCATCAGCCCGGACACCTTTGAAAAATGCTCCTCGCTGTGGCCCTTGTAGTTCGCCCTGGCAAACTGCACGGTCTCGAAGGAAACATCGGGAAAGCCTGCCGCCAGAAGCCGTTGCGTGCTGCCGTAGAGCCCGGTGTCGCATAGGATGATCCGCGTCGCTCCGCGCGACACCTGCATCAGATGGCGATGGAACAGGTGGTTCTGCCGGGCAATGGCTGCGATGACCGGGGCGCCCGAAGGGCTGTCGAGCATGTCAAACAGGTGCGCGGGATCAAAGGGACCTTGCCAGCCGGGGCCGGGTTCGGCTTCGCCGCCAATCGCCTTGGCCACATCGGCAAAGGTGGACCCCTTGAACTCGCGCCCGATTTCTTCCAGCGCTGCCGGGCTGCGCGTCATGATTGCCGCCCGTGCGGCTACAAGACGCGAGACGAGAATGGTGTCGCAGCGTGCGATGGGCGGCAGACGAAGGCGATCCGACAGGCGCTCGAAGACCTCGCGGATCCCGACACCCCCCCGGGCGCAGAACAGCAGGGCCGTGTCGCCCGAGGTCTGAGCCTCGGCCATGTACAGCCAGAGGCGGAGGGCGAAGGCTGCTGCCAAAGGCCCAAGCACCGACCTTCCGAAGGCCTCCGGTCCGGTGACGGGCGCGGCGCTCGGACCTGCGCCCCGTGCCAACCGCGCAAGGCGGACCTGGCGCCCCACTTCTGCAAAGCCGCCATGTGCCCGGGTCGACCGGCGATGCAATCCGCTGCGTGGCCCGTAATGGGTGCGAAGACCAAGCCCGCGCGGGACAAGATCGTCAGCCGTCCTGTCATCGCCAAGATGCAGCATGCGCGCGGTCGGCACGCCTTCGATTGTTGCGATGCGGGTGAACAGCGTACCCTCGCGCTTGGTTGCACCCTCGTCCGCGCTTGAATACACACTATCCAGCAGCCCCTTACCGCAGCAATGATCGATCAGCGCTGTAATCTGAACACCTGACAACGTGGTATCGCTGATGGCGACGACCCGGCGGCCCATGGTTTTCTGACGGCGCAGGAATGCCACCAAGGGCAGGTTGGGGCGAAGGTGCATCTTTTCCTGCGCGACCTCGAGGCTTGTCCGGAGCGCGACAAGGGCGCCGATCTGGCTGGCAGGCAGGCCGAGAATCGTCAATTGGCGGGCAACGATGTCGGCCAGCCGTACCTCACCGCGGCCATTGCCCGTTTCCAGCGCGCGGAACGCCTGACGTTTCGCCTGAAGTCGCGCCTCGGCAAGCGTATCGGGCCGCAGGCTGAACCCTCGCGCGGCCAGAATTTCGGCAAGCCGACGCTCGGCGGCGAAGATGCGCGCCCGCTCGGATACGCCATCCCGCAGAAGCAAAGTATCGAACACGTCGGTCGATACCAGAGCTGCGCCGTCGATCAGATGATGGTCCGGAGCCCTCCACCTCATTGGCCCACCGCCGATCTGAGCGCGGCGGCATGGGCATGCACGACCCGCCCGGCGCTGTAATCGTCCATCGCCTTGCGTCGAAGATCGGCATGGGCCTGCTCGGCCTGGATGTTGTCGCGGTAATAGCGCATGGCATCCGCCAGTGCGTCTTCATCGCCGGGGGGGACCAGCATGCCGAACCGCCGGTCGGTCAAGATATCACTGGGACCGAAGTCGCAATCGGTCGAGACGACGGGCAGGCCAAAGCGCAAGGCCTCGCAAATCGCCAGCGACCATCCCTCCCACCGCGAGGCCGAGACGAAGACGTCGCTTGATCGGAGCGGTATTTCGGGGCTGGTCGGGTAATGCTCGATGCGGACCGCGTGGCCGAGGCCCAGTTCGCGGATCAAGTCGCGCAGGTTCGCCTCGTCATTCCCAAATCCGACCAAGCGCAGCAGTACATCGGGCCGGTCCCTCAGCACCTGGGAAAAAGCCCGGATCAGGATGTCCTGCCCCTTTTGATGGGCAAAGCGCCCAACATTGACAAAGGTGACGGGCCGGGCGACCGGTTCCACCACATCGTCGATACCTGTGAATTGGCGCACGGGATTTGGCACCCAGAAGTCGGAAACATTGGTCGGGTACATCGCCTTGAATGCTCGCAATTGTCGGGGGGAGGTGCCGAAAACCCCTCCCAGTCTATCCAGGACCAGATGGCGCATCAGGAAAAAGACGATCTGCGACCTTAGATTCATCCGTTCCAGTGCGGGGTTCCCGTGCAGATGCATCGCAAACCTTTGCCTGCGCCCCAGACAGGCGAACCAGCATCTGACAGTCGGCTCGACCTGCGGCACGATGACAAGATCATAGCGCCGACGCCCGATCACCCTGCGGTAGATCCGCAGAAGGTCGGCGCGGCTTCTGGCTACGCGATGGATCGCGTTGTATTTTCGGGGTCCGGACGGAAAGCTGCTGTGTACCGAAGTGTACAACACATCCACATCGAACTCGGCCCCGTATTCCTCGGCCAACCCGGTGCAGACCGTGTCGACGACGCGCTCTATCCCGGCGAAAGTCGAGGTGCCGGGCTGAATATAGAGAAACCGCAATTTTCGTGACGGCAGGCCCGGGTCATTCGAGGCAGCGCCCGTCATTCCGTGTCTCCTGTTTCGCGCTGTCGCTCATGGCGCAGGTTTTCCAGCGCCCGGGCCTGGGCATGCGCCATTCCGAACTGCAGCCGATAGCCCGCCGCCCGCAGGCGGTCGCTTGGAAAGCGCATCCGCCACAGCGGATTGCGCAGGGGCAAGGTCCGAAAGCGAAGGAAATCATGCAGCCAGTCGCCGACCCAGGGCATCGGCACGACCCTGAATCGCGTGTCACCACTGGCGGCATAGGCCTTGCGCATGAAATCGGCATGGGTCGGTTCGGGAAAGTCATCCTCTGACAGATTATAGGTTTCCACCTGTCCGGCATCAGCGCCTCCGGACAGCATCCGTTCCATCGACCAGATGATGGCATCCGAGACGTCATGGACGAAGATATGGTGCGCATGGCGATGTGCGGCCAGCATGCGTTTGGTCCAATGCCATTTGCGGATCCCGATCAGGGCATCGACATCGACGACGACGGCAGGCCGCAGGATGATGCAGGGCACCAGCGCCGCGTTGCACCGCACGGCCAATTCCCCGGCCAGCTTGGTGCGGCCATAGGTCCGCACATAACGAAGCGCCCAATATTCCGACGGGATGTCGCGCTCGACGGTCAGGACGGGCGCTTCTTCCGCTATGACGCGGCGCCGCCCGCTGCCGTAGACCGACACGGTGCTGACATAGCAAAAGGCGCGTGGCCCGGCGCCACCGGCGCGCAAGCGTTCCGCCGCGCGGGACAAGCGGTCCGTCGCCTCGGCATTGACGCGCGCCATCCGATCGGCGTCGCCAATCTCGGCGGCCAGATGCAGAACCGCATCGCAGCCTGCCAGAAGCGTCTCGAAATCTTCATCCTTCAGAAAGTCGAACTGCCGCCATTCCACCCCATGACCTGCCACGGTCCCGGCCACCCCAAGCGGGCGAGAGGTCGTGGCCCGCACCCGGTAGCCGCGCGCCAGAAGGTCTGCCGTCAGAACCCTGCCGATGCGGCCGGTTGCTCCGGTGACGAGGACGGTCGTTCTGGTCGGGTCCTGTGGAACGGCAGTCGCACCGGACATGGCAGGACCGGATACGGATGCGGGCACCATCCTCTGCTGCTGCATCCTGAGCCGGTCGGCCAACCGGATCGCCAGCGCCACGATCATCTGCGTGGGGTTGCAATGCCCTGCGGTGGGGAAGGTCGAGCTGCCGGACACATAAAGCCCCTCGATCCCGTGAACCATCCCGGTGGGGTCGACGACGCCCGTGGAAGGGCTGTCGGACATGCGGGTCGTCCCGGTCGGGTGGGCGACATCGACGAAGCTGTCCGGCATCAGAGCGCCGTCGCGCACCCATTCCACCAAGGCGGGCGCGGCAAAGCCCATGCGCGGCAGTTCGGCAGCAACCAGCTGCGCCATGCGACACATCGTGCGGGATTCATCGGGATTGCTGCGCCAGTCGATGCGCGCCACCGGCATGCCGAACCTGTCGCGCCGATCCGACAGCGTCACACGGCTGTCGGGGTCCGGTCGCTGTTCGACCATTCCAAGAAGGTCCAGCCCGGACAGCCTGCGGCGAATGCCGTTGCCTTCCAGAAAATAATCTCGGGCGCTGCCCGCGAACAGCCCGGCATTGGCCATGAGCTGCCTGGCATCCAGCCCCCGAAGCCGCCCGCGCAGCAGGCCCCGCATCTGGTCCCAGGGGTCGTCGGCCGAGAGAATCTCCCCCAGCCAAGCGGCGCAATTCAGCAGACCCTCGTCCCGCTGGACCTGTGGCGCCAACCGAAACCCTGCACGGAAGAACCGGCCGTTCACATTGTAGCGGCCGAACCGCTTCTGCAGGGCGATCGTCCCGTCCGGATCGAAGGCACCCAAGGGCCCGCGCAGGTGATCCATCAGATAGCGCCCGACCAGATCGTGTCGGTTCCCAAGCCCTCCGGGCCCGGCTCCGTCAGAGACAAGAAGCATCCGTGCATTTTCTATCCCACCGGCGCACAGGACGACCATCGAGGCGGTCAGCGTCCGGACGGTCCCGTCGGGTCCGGCGAAATCGACCCCGGTCACGGCGGTCCCCGATTCAGTGGTGCGGATCTTCAGGACCGTCGCACCCGATACCAGCGCCGTGTTCTGCCCCATCCGGGCGCCGATGCCGCGGCCGAAGCGCATATATTCGTAGGGATAGCTTTCCTGCGGATCGCGGCTGTGTTGCCAGAAGAACGACCTCAGCCGCGCGGGGTCGGGATCCGCACCGGGGCGGCGGCCCGCCATCTGCCAAAACCCCTCGTCACTGAAGCCGCTGCCTGGCGACAGGCCCAGATGCGCGGCCGAGCGGTCCAGAAAGGGTGTAAGCTCTTCGGCGGGAAAGGGCCAGCCCGAGGCTGGAACCCACGGGCGCGCCTCAAAGTCGATCTCGTCGAACGGGGCGCAACGTCCGCCCCAGGTATGAGAGCTTCCTCCGACGATGCGGTTGCGCACGGACCATTGTTCGGCCCGGGCGCGCCCGACGCTTTCGATCGCATCCAGATCGTCGCAATCGTTTCGCCGCTCCGGCCCGCCGCTCTCGAGAACGATCACCCGCGCGGTACTGCCCGACAGTTCGGCGGCAAGGGTGGCGCCAGCCGGTCCCGACCCGACGATGCAGATGTCGCACCCCAGGTCGGGAAAGGAAGTCGCATCCGAAAAGAGGTCAATTACTGGCATATTCGTTCAGACCATTTAAAAAAAACGGATACTACGAACGCAGTCCGATACATGGTTCCGGGCTGCAACCTGTTGTACCGTATAGTCCAGAATCTCTTTGCAATATTCATCTAAATTGGCTGACGCGCGTGTTTGCGTCCCCGGAAACAGAAATAAGATGCGGCCAGCCGATGCAGTAGGCACTCAGGCACAGTTTTTAGACGGCGCTGTAATTCATCAACTTGAAGTATATCAAGAATCCCGCGCTTCACCGGAATGAGATGTGGAAACTGCTTCTCGCGGTTGTTCATATGGCGCGTCGCTCGCGGTTATCGTGTGCGAATGCGATTTAAGCGTCGGTATTATCTGCTTGATGGAGCCCCACTCCGGAAAATAGGGCAAACAACGTCATCGCGGGCTCTGGCCACACGCCGCCGCCCAAGAATGACCTCTTTTATAGCAAGCAATTGCCAATCCCGTCCGGGTGGATCGTCGATCGAATCCTTTGGTGCACCGATGAGGTGCTCATCGCCAAAGGTATTGCCCCGTCAAGGTAGTATAAGCTATCCTGAACGAGAGCTCTGGCCGTAATTGCGAAGGGCTCCCCTCATGTGGCTTTTCGATACAGAATGAAGATCGATTCCATTTCACGGGCCAATCGAGCGAGCATGACATTGCATGCACCGGCGCTTTCTTTCTCAAGCGACAGGACTTTCACAATGCACGATGTGATCGAGGAAGTTCGCCTACCTGCACCCGTCGCCCGTCCCAGATTGGCCGTCGTGATCAGTTGCTACAATTATGAACGGTTCATCGGCGCTGCCATCGACAGCGTCCTTGCGCAGCGCCGCGGCGATTGCGAAATCGTCGTCGTCGATGATGGATCGACCGATGGGTCTTGGCAGGTCATCGCGCAGACACGCGTCAATGCGTTGCGGATAAGCAATCGGGGTCAGGTCGGCGCCTGTCTTGCGGGATTCGAACGGACTACGGCGCCATTCGTTCTGTTTCTTGACGCTGACGACATCCTCAAACCCGGCTCACTGGCCCATATCATCGACCGTCTGGACGACAAGGTGGCCAAGCTGCAATTTCCGCTGACCCGGATCGACAGCATGGGTCGCGTGTTGGGCGCCGGTTTGCCGGCGCTTGAAGATTTTCGCGACAGTATCGGACTGATGGAGCAGGTCCTCCGATCAGGCGCCTATGTTTCGCCGCCGACCTCTGGAAACGTCTTTCGCCGTGACATCTGCGCACTTTTGCCCGAGATGAGCTACGATACCGGACTTGATGGGGTGACCCTGTTCGCAGCCCCGTTCTTTGGCGATGTCGTAAGTCTTTCGAAAGAGCTTGGCTGTTACCGCGTACATGCCAACAACATGTCCGGCCAAGGCAAAGGGCCCAACGCGGACGGGATCAGAAAGGACCTCAGGTATTTTTCCCTGCGGATGAAGCATCTGCGCCGTATCCTTGACCGCATCGGTCATGGCCGGCAGCTTGCGCGCACCGAAGACATGTATTTCTACATCGAGCGTCAGCTGTGTGCGGAAATCGCCTCGGGCCGACGCCCTGGCCTTCGCAACGTCATCCGCCTCGTCGGCAGGATGCGGCATCAACACATGCCCCTGAAATCACGAAGCGCGATGACGATGTTCTTTCTCCTGGCGACGATCCTTCCGCCGAAAAAGGCCCAAAGCCTTCTGGCCTACAGATTCAGGTTCGGGCCTCGTTCGATGTTCGGGTTCGTGACGGCCCTGATTCAAAGATCATAGATGTGAAAAATGCCGTCGATACGGTCTCTGGAGGAAGATGCATGAAATGGTGGTTGGCTGTCCTTGCAACCGTTGTCTCGGGTCTGCCCGTCGCGGGCCTGTCCGACACCGCGTCGGGCAATGCCCCCTATGTCCTTGGGCCGCAGGATGGCTTGGCGATCAGGGTCAATACGCTGCGTCGCGACACCGGCGAAATCTATACCTGGGGACCGCTCAGCGACGATTTCTCGGTCGGCGCGGACGGAATGATTTTCCTGCCGATCATCGGGCAACTGACGGCCGCAGGACGGACCCCCGAAGCACTGGCCGTTCTGATCAGCGAAGAGATGAGAATGGTCGCGAACCTTGTCGAACTGCCCTCGACCACCGTCGAGGTCATCAGCTATCGCCCCGTCTTCATCATGGGCGCGGTCCAGCAGCCCGGACGCTATGCGTTTCAACCCGGCATGACCGTGCTGCAGGCCCTTGGCACTGCGGAAGGCTTTGCAAGGTCGCCGGACATGGCCACGACCCAACGCGATGCGATCACGGCAAGCGGCAGGATCCGGGAACTGATGGCCGAACACATTGCCCTGCAGACCCGCCTCGCGAGGTTCACGTCCGAAAGCGAGGGCGGCGAGGCCGGGATCGAGTTTCCGGTCGAGCTGACATCGCGCATTAATGACGACCCCATGATCAAGGCCGCGATGATGCAGGCAACGGAACGATACCATGCCGGGCGCGAGGCGTTGCAGGCAGAGCTCTCGGCAATCGAGAATGCAAAGACGTTGCTGAACCAGGAACTGGAGACGCTTGACAGCAAGTCCGAGTCCCTGACGCAGCAGCAGAATATCTTCGATGAGGAACTGCAGCTCAGCACCGACCTGCTGCAACGCGGCCTGATCGTGTCGACCCGCCAGACCGACGCCGAGAATTCGCGGCTGGCCATTGGCAACAGTCTTCTGGATGTGCAGCTGGCAAAGCTTCGTGCCCAGCAGGCGCTTCAGGCGGCGGATCGAGGTGCGATTGATCTGCGCGCGCGCTATCGTACGGAGGCGTTGGATAATCTGGTCGCCACGCGGGAGCAGATCGAACAGAACCGGGATGAATTGCAGACGGCACAGGCCCTGCTGACCGTCGCGATGTCGCAGACGATGGAGACGTTCGATACGTTCAGACCGGGCAGCTTCACCCCCGAATACCGGATCGTGCGAAGCGGCCTTGCGGGCAACGACGAAATGGTCGTCACCGAAGATTTCCTCTTGCAGCCCGGCGATGTGCTTCAGGTGCAGATCGCGACGGCACCGGGACTGTGATCAGGCTTCGCGCAAGCCGAACCCATTGGTCATCGAGAACCTTATGCCCACAACCCGCAGCGTGACCACATAGATCGCTGCGCCCGCTGCGGCCAGAATTGCCAGCTGGGCGATGGGCCCAAGCGCAAGCAGGCTCAGTTCAGGGCGCAAAAGCAGGACCGCCGCCGCCATGGTCGCCGTCGCCAGCGCCACCCGCCACAGGTTCAGCAGCTGCGCTCTGATGCCGATCCCACCCAATCGCCGCACATAAAGCATGTAGATGACGAACATGGCGAGCCCGATCAGCAGCCTTGCGTAAAGGACGCCGTCGATCGCCAGCAGGAAGAGCCCGGCAGGAATGAACAGAAGGCGCAGGACGAATTCCACCAGGCTGATCTGGAACAGGTACGAGGGACGGTCCAGCGCCAGGCTCAACGAATAGAAGACCTGAAAATATGACGTCGGAAGGACGGCCAGCGCCAGGATCTGAAGCATCGGGGCCGCGCCCATCCATTGATCGCCAAGAACGATGAGAACCACCAGGTCGGCTGTCACCGAAAGGCCGACGCAGACCGGGGCGGACACAAGCAGGACAAAGCGCGCGACCTTCATGAACGCCTGCCGTATCCGGGCGCGATCGGTATTGATGCTCGAGAAGGCCGCCATCACTGCCTGCATTGCCGGACCGATGACGCTTTGTGACGAAAAGGCGGAGAGATCCGTGGCGATGACATACTTGCCGAAAGCCGGCATATCCACGAAGCGGCCAAGCAGGATGCGGTCCAGCTGCCAGTTCAGTGCCGCCAGAATTTGGTTGAGGCTGAACCAACCGGTAAAGCTGGCGAAGTGGGAAAAGCGCGTCAGTGACAGCGAGGGGCAATAGGGCGCGATGATGTAGGATGCGATGACGGACACCGTCACCGCCACGACCGAATTTGCGGCGATCGCCCAGTACCCCCCGCCCAGCTGCACGATCGTCACCGCAACGAAGAAGGCGGCCAGCTTTCCGCTGAACTCGACGATAAAGGTCTGCCGGAAGCTCAGATGTCGGGCAAAGCGGACCATGGCCGGACTGCTGAGACCGCGCATGAAGGGGCCCAGGGAAAGAACCAGCATCAAGGGAAACAACCGCATGTCGCCGTAGAAATGGGCAAACGGCCAGGCGGCGCACATGATGAAGACCACGAAGAGCAGGCTGCGCAGCAGGCCCAGGGTAAAGCCGGTATTCAGATCCTCGTCGTCGAAATGCTGACGACGCAGCAGGGCCTGAATAATCGGCACCTCCAGCACCATGTCGGCTGTCATGATCAATGTCATAGCAAGCGCGGTCAGCCCGAAATCCTCTGGGGTCAGAATGCGGGCCAGAATGATCAGGGTAAAAAGGTCGATGAAGCGTCCCATGAACCGCGACATGACCAACCATGCCGCACCCGTCAGCGCCTTGCCTGTCAGCATCATGGGTCCGTTCTGCGGATCACGGGTGTTCGTCCGACGCTCGCCAGCCTGTCGCGAAGCCAGCCCAAACCTGTCAGCAACCGCCTTTCGACGAGATGTGCCGCCAGGTAAGAGATCACAAGCAGCCCGACCAGCCAGACGGCAAGGGCGATCATGAAGACCGCGAAACTGGGATGGATCATCGCATACGCCTGCGCGAGCATGGTATTTATGAGCGGCACATGCAGCAGATACAAAGGGACCGACACCAGCCCCAAGAACTGCGGAACAGGCCCCATCAGGAAGCGCTGGATCCGATGCAGGGACATACTGCCATAGATGATCGCGGCCGCGGCAATCGGATAGATGGGGTCGTATCCCGCACCCCCGACCAGCAGGCCACCGAACGGCGATTGCTCGACCCCGGCCTGCGATCCCACCATCAGGCCGAAGGCCAGCACGACCCCGGGGAGGATCGGGCGCAGTCGTCCCGCCGCGCGGGCTTCTGCCAGCAGGATGCCCAGAATAAAGCATAGATACTCCGACCGGGACGCCATCATCGCCAAGACGCCGATCGCCAGGGCGGCGACCACCCGAACCTGTGCATTTCGCGGAAGGGCGATGATGAAGCAGATCGCCGAGCCCAGCAGTTCCGGCCGCATCGTCCAAAGCGCATTGTTGAAAAAAGAACCGCCGCGCAGAAAGACCGATACGAACCCGTCATACAGCGCGGCAGGCAGATCGGGCAGGTCTTGTTGATAGGTGTACCCTAACCAGCCACTACCCGTCAGGGCGCGCGCATCCGTGGCCGCGGTCGGAAAAAGCCTCAGCAGTCCCCAGGCAACAAGCACGCTGAGCGCTGCAGGAACCGCAAGGCGAATATAGCGCAACACCAGCCTTGACCAAACGGGCTGGGTCCGGCGATGCACCGCCTCGGTCAGGATCATGCCGCTCAGCGTGAAAAAGATCAGCACGGCCAAATGTCCATTCCACAGGACAGCCAAGGGCGTCCAGACGATCCATAAGGGATCGGCGGCATATTGAACCGTCAGGCCGGGCGTGAACGCACAGGCCAGATGATACGCGACGACCGACACGGCGGCCACGCCGCGCAGTCCATCAAGATAGATCATTCTGTCGGTAGAATTGACCGTACTGAACACGACGCCTGTCCTCTCGCACTATGCAAACCTGTTCATACATCCATTCGGCGATCGGGTCGCAATATCGCGAACGGTACACCTTAGTACCATGCAATAATCACCGGGCCGGGCAACAAAAATCCAGCCGAGTTCCAATTTTATATGTCCCGCCTGCGGTGCCATTTAAGCCAAGATTATATTTTGTGCACCGAAGACAGGACTGCAGAAGATCCCCGTTGATTTGACGACTGGACTCTTGCTGCGTCGTGAGATGATTCCCTCTCGCGAAACTTTTGATCTTGGTCGCGGCTTGGTGGACTAATTGACCTATCAAATCACCTCAGAATTGTGAGTCGAGGGCCTGTCAAAAAAATGTGCTCGCTTATGTAAAGCATGCGTCGAGAACTGGTGGGGCTGACATGTGCGAATTAAACGCAAAACAGCACGGCCTGATGAGATGACGAATTAAACACGGGAGGATGGCACGGTATAGGAAAAAAGCGGTACCAATCCCTCCGATCAGCTTGCCGAAGCGGGTCGCTTGTAACAATCCAAGATTATGGCTGCTCTTATACACGGGTCCACGATTAAAAAAAAAGCAGATATAAATAACCTATACTCAATGGTTCAATTTTTCTCGCCGGAATGAACGTATCATGACAGCATCGACACCAGACAAGATCCGAACCGGAAGGCGCGAATGGCGATTTCCTTCATATGCGATTAACAATGACACCAAAGGTCCGGTCAGCGATGATCACGATGAAGATTTAGCTGCCAGATTTCGTTCAAGTAAAACTTGGGGTTTTATCTAGATGAGGAAAGGACGCCCGCATGGATCATATGGGCAACTCTTTGTCGGAAAATCGTGCAGGCGCATTGGCGAGGGAAATTACCGCGAATGGCTATGCCGTCATCAGTGATTTCGTGGACCCGGTCGAACTTCACACGGCTCAGGCGTTCGTGGCCGATGCGATCGCTGCCAATGGTGGGGACTATGTCGGCTTCTCCGGGGCAGAGCAGCTGAAGGAAACTTTTCTTGCAAAGCTTGCGAACGATCCAAACTTTGCGGATCTTTGTCACGGCATCTACGAAAGTGAGGTCGGGAAAAGCGCACCCGATGTCAGCTTCTATCTGATCCTGCGTTGCCTCTCGGGACCGGGGGCCCAAAAGCACTCGATGCGGTTTCACTTCGATTCCTATGTCCTGACAGCCCTGATCCCGATCAAGATGCCGGACCATGGCAGCCCCGGTCGGCTGATTATCCATCCGAACATGCGCGGAATCCGCAAGACATATGCCCGCAACCTGATCGACAAGCTTCTGTTCGATAACCGCATCGCTCAGGCGTTATTTGCCAGGGCCTATCGCAGGGGCAGTCAGCGCCAGATCCGCCTGCCGCTCAAGCCTGGAAGTCTGTATCTGTTCTGGGGCTATCGCTCGTTGCATACGAACGAGCCGTGCGATGCTGATGCAATCCGCGCGACTGCCCTGCTGCATTATGCCGACCCGCATGCAGGCAGCCGGTTCAAGCGGTTGCTGCGTCAGCACTAGGGTATTTGCATGTCCATGTGTGGATCTCCCCGGGACGGGAAAACCGTTTTGCCCAGATCGGCACATCGACGTGACAAGGGCGGAAGGTGCGTCCTGAACCTGGCTGAACGATCTTGGGAAGTGCGCGTATGCTCAGGTCCGGAATCTTGCAGATCCGGAGCGGTGAAGAGGCCCCGCAGTCAGGATCGGGCTGTTTGGCTTCGCGCAGCACCTGCCAGGCCATGGCCCTGACTGGCTGGTCCAGGGCATGATGATCAGGCCGTTTTGGTCCCAAAGGAGACTGTAATGACCAAGATTACTCCGGTTCTGATGGCGGGCGGGTCGGGGACGCGGCTGTGGCCCGTGTCGCGCAAGAGCTTTCCCAAGCAGTTCGCCGCGCTGACGGGCGACGAGACGCTGTTCCAGGCCTCGGCCCGGCGCCTGTCGGGACCGGATTTTGCCGATCCGGTGGTGATGACGAATTCCGACTTCCGCTTCATCGTGGCCGAGCAGCTGGAACAGGCGGGCATCGCGGCCGGGCGCATCGTGATCGAGCCCGCCGGGCGCAACACCGCCCCCGCGATCCTGGCCGCCGCCCTGATGGTGGCCGAAACCGACCCCGAGGGGCTGGTGCTGGTCGCGCCCTCGGACCACGTGATCCCCGACGCCGGGGCCTTCGCCGCCGCCGTGGCCGAGGGGGCCGAGGCCGCGCGGCAGGGCCGGATCGTCACCTTCGGCATCACCCCCGACCGCCCCGAGACGGGCTACGGCTATCTGGAGCTGGCCTCGACCGGCGCGGGTCCGCAGCCCCTGGCGCGCTTCGTCGAGAAGCCCGACGCGGATCGTGCGGGCCAGATGCTGGAGGCGGGCACCTACCTGTGGAACGCGGGCATCTTCCTCTTTTCCGCCCGCGTGATGATCGCGGCGTTCCGCGCCCATGCGCCCGCCTATCTGGACCCGGTCGGGCAGGCGCTGGACGAGGCGAAGCTGGATCTGGGCTTTTTGCGACTGGCCAAGGCGCCGTGGCTGACGGTCGAGGACAACTCCATCGACTATGCGGTGATGGAAAAGGCCGACAACCTGACCGTCGTGCGGTTCTCGGGGCGCTGGTCGGATCTGGGGGGCTGGGACGCGGTCTGGCGCGAGGCGCTGGATCACGCGCCGTCCGAGCATGGCGTGGTGGCGGATGCCAATTCGACGGCCATCGACTGCCAGGACGTGCTGCTGCGCTCGGACAGCGACGATCTGAAGGTCGTGGGGATCGGGCTGCGCGACCTGATGGTCGTGGCGACCTCGGATGCGGTGCTGGTGGCCGACCGCAGCCGGGCGCAGGACGTGCGGCTGGCGGTCTCGGCGCTGAAGGCCAAGCGCGCCAAGCAGGCCGAAGCGTTCCCCCGCGACCACCGCCCCTGGGGCTGGTTCGAGACGCTGGCCTTGGCCGACCGCTTCCAGGTCAAGCGCATCGTGGTCAAGCCCGGCGCGGCGCTGTCGCTGCAGAGCCATGTGCACCGGTCCGAGCACTGGATCGTCGTGTCGGGCACCGCGCGGGTCACCGTCGACGACAGCGTGACGCTGGTGACCGAGAACCAGTCGATCTACGTCCCCCTGGGCGCCGTCCACCGGATGGAGAATCCCGGCAAAGTGCCGATGGTGCTGATCGAGGTGCAGACCGGCAGCTATCTGGGCGAGGACGACATCATCCGCTACGAGGATGTCTATTCCCGCTGTTCGGCTGACTGATCCTCGGGAACTTTACTGGAGTGGACCATTTCAAAAATGGCGTGTTAAATTCCATCCAGAAATGATGGCGTCCTAGGGTCTAGACTCATTGAGTTTCAGAGCCAGAACAGGACGGTAGAGGTGGTTCGGTTTGTCTGAACAGGTTCCGGGCGTTCTCTAAGTGGTTTTCTGCTTTGGTTACGCCGCCACCGCTTCGGGCATCGGCTGGTTGAAGTAGGCTTGGTCGGGCGTTTTCCCGTCAAGCGATGAGTGTGGGCGCCGGCTGTTGTAGAAGCCGAGATAACGACCGATCGACGCGCGTGCCTCCGAGACGCTGGCATAGGCCCGCAGGTAGACCTCTTCGTATTTGATGGTCCGCCAGAGGCATTCGATGAAGACGTTGTCGCGCCAGGCACCCTTGCCGTCCATGCTGATCTTGATCTCACGGGCAGCCAGAACCTTGATGAACTCGGCGGAGGTGAACTGGCTGCCTTGGTCGGTGTTGAAGATCTCGGGCGCATCATGACGCGCAAGCGCCTCCTCCAAAGCTTCGATGCAGAAATCCGCCTCCAGCGTGATCGACACGCGCCATGCGAGGACGCGGCGGGTGAACCAGTCCAGCACAGCGGCGAGATAGATGAAGCCGCGCGCCATCGGAATGTAGGTGATGTCCATCGCCCAGACCTGATCGGGCCGGGTGATGGGCAGTTTCCGCAGCAGATAGGGATAGATCTTGTGCCCCGGCGCCGGTTTCGAAGTGTTCGGCTTCCGATAGAGAGCTGCGATGCCCATGCGCTTCATGAGCGTGGCAACGTGCATCCGCCCGACCTTGAAACCTTCCTGCACCAGCAGGCCCTGCAACATCCGGCTGCCAGCGAAGGGGAACTCCATGTGCAGCTTGTCGATGCGATGCATCAGTTTCAAATCGGCTTCCGAGATCGATCGCGGGCGGTAATAGACGCTGCCCCGGCTGATCCCCAGAACGATGGCTTGGCGGCTGACGCTCAGCTTCGCGGTGGGATCGATCATCTTTTTGCGCTCGGCAACAGACCCGCCTTGCCGAGCGCGACGGACAAAAAATCGTTCTCCAGCGTCAGCTCTCCGATCTTCGCATGCAGGGTCTTCACGTCGATCACCGGTTCCGCCTCAGCCTTCGAGCCATCACCGAACACTCCGATCGCGCCCTCGAGCAGCTGGTCGCGCCACTGCTTGATCTGGTTCGGATGGACATCGAAATCCTGCGCCAGTTCGATCAGCGTCTTCTCGCCCTTGATCGCGGCTACCGCCACTTTCGCCTTGAATGCCGGGCTGTGGTTCCGGCGCGGTCGTCTTGTCATAGTCATCTCCTCGCCTGCAGCATCATGCTGCCGTTACGCGGAAAATCCACTTATCCCGGCTGTTCAGATTTTCGGAGCCACCTCTCTTTGCGACGGCGCATGTATTCAATCGCTGCGTCGTTGATGACGTAATCCTCGCCACCGGCCTGGAGCAAAGATAGAAAGTTCAATCGTGACTTCGAGCGGCCTGTCCGAAACACGGTAAAGCGGGCCCCGCCAATCTGCGTCGTGATCCCGTCGCGGCGGGCATGGCGGGCGCCAGTGTCATCCACGCTGATGAAAGGTGCTGTCGCCAAACCGGTCCTCAAAACCGCCCGATCTTCCGCCACGAAATCCTCGAGACGGCTGGTCAGGATCCGCACGACCTGCCGCTTGGAGATCTCCATGCCGATCCCGTTCAGGATCGAGGTCAACCGCTCCGTCGTGACTTGCCCTTGGGCATGAAGGACAAGACAGAACCGGCGCAGGTTAGCACCAAAGCCGCCGATCAATCCCGCCGGCAATGGCGCAATGATTGTGTTGCCCTCCGGCGTTAGCCACCGCTCCCGCCGATAGCGGACAAGTTCGGCAGACATGACCAGCTCGCGAACCAGAAGAGTTTCATAGCCCTTGAAGCGTGATCCTGCCGGAGCCTCGGCTCTCAGCACCTCTTCACGCGTGACACGGTCCGTGTCGCGCTTGGGTCCCCTTCGCCGAGCCGTCCCTGCTGCCTTGCCAAGGTCACGGTTCGTCGCCTTTTCCATGCCGGACGGCTTGAAAGGGGGGCGCGGTGGCAAGTTCTTCAGCCGCGCAATCTCGTCGCGCAAGACTTGGTTTTCAGCTTGGAGAGCAGCCCGGGCAAGTTCGGATTTCTCGAGCTCGCCTCTCAAGTCGGCGACTTGTGCCTCGAGCGCCCCAAACCGTTGCGACAGATCCACAGCGAGCCGACGCAGGGCGTCGGGGGACAGTGGCTCAGATCCATCATCCAAAAGCGGGTTCATACGATCTTGAATCAGACCGAGATCAAGAGCGCAACGATCATGCCCGGAAATCTGCCCCAGTTACTCCTTGGCCAATTCTCAGCCCTGGCTTGCCGCGCAGTCGGCTCAGGCCTCTGCACTGGCAGATGCGGCCCGCGATCTCGGGCGGTTGGAGGCCACGTTGCTGGCGCTGCCCGCGGCGGAGGCCGCAGGGGCCCGCGAACGCCTGGTCCATCTCGAGGTCGAGGCGATGCTGCGGGCGCAGGGGCTGATGCTGGGTCGAGACGAGATCGGCCGCGAGCTGATGGAGGCCCGTGCGGCGTCCGACCCGGAGGCGTTGCGTCTGGCACGGTGGGCGGTCCGGCGGCTGGAAGGGCAGGGGCCCCTGGCGGACCTGCCGGCCTTTCTTGGACTGCATCGCCGGGCCGCCTCCGACGGGCCATCGGCGACCAGCATGGACCTGCGCCTCCAGGGCAGGGAGTTCGATGGCGCGGCCGTTGAGTTCCTGGCGGCCGTTGATGCCTTCGCGGCGTTGCACCCGCTGGCGCGTGGGCCTGCAGCTTTGGCGCTGTGGCGCATGGCCGAGCTGTCGCCGCCGGGGCAGGTAACCGAGCCTGCCGTGTGGTCGGCGCGCCACATGGCGGCAGGGGCCGAGGGGCTGCGCTTCGTCCCCTTCGGCCGGCATGGGCGGCGGGTCTGGACCGGCTATGGTCCGCCTGTGGACCGGCTCGCCACACATCTTGCGGCGCTGCGCGCCGGTGCGCAGGAGGCGCGGGCGCTGATCCAGCGCATCGGGGCCTGGTCCGAGCAGGCCCGGGTCGCCACCACCGGCATCAAGGGCGACAACGCCGCCCGGGTCATCGCGGTGCTGGCGGCACGCCCCTTTGTCTCGGCCATGGAGATGGAGACGCGCGCCGGCATCAGCCGCCCCACGGCCGAGCGCATGCTGAAGCGCCTGAACGATCTCGGTCTGACCCGCGAGGTGACCGGCAATCGCAGGTTCCGGCTGTGGACTGTCGAAAACTGATCTTATCATGCCCTTGGGCTGCAGCACCTCGACGGCAGCTTGGGTGCAGATCCCACCACGGGATGGCGAAACACCGGAGGGCCAGATGACCCGCACGCCGGACGCGAGGACGCCCCCGGATCAGAAGCAACCTGTTCTGAAAAGCGACAGTCGTCAGACCAACTGGCGCCGAGCCAATCTGTCCAGGTAGCGCGCCCATCTCGCCGTGCAACGCGCGCTCATGTCGGGCCAGTTGCAAAAGCAGCTCTGCGAAGTCTGCGGGGCGAACTTTGTCGACGCCCATCACGACTGCTGCGACGATCCTCTCAACGTTCGCTGGCTGTGCCGGACCCATCACGTAAACCTGCACTTCTAGGGAGAGGGCATGCTCCCGATTGGCGGCATGTCTTCAAAGCAAGACTGACGGCAGGGAGGTTTCGTCATGGCTGCGGCAAAGGTCCCTTCGACCGTGTTGTTTGGGCAAGCAGGCAGCAGGTCTGGAACGCAGACCAAGGCAGCCGTGGCCGCTTCGGTCTTCGAATATCCTAAAAGCCCGTTTCCGTGCCTCGGCAGCAGGGGCACGCACAGGCTTTTCAAGCAGAGGTAGCCGCATTTTCCCGCCAAGATCAGATGGCCTTAGCGAAGTGGATGGACACGTAATCTCTTGCAGCAAAGTTTAGGTTCGCCAGATGTACCTTATCCCCCGCTTTGTAACGAATACTTCCGATAATCATGGCGACCCTTGATAGGGTCGGTGCCTTTCCCTCTCTGAGAAAGGTACTGAAAGCCTGATTTCACAAGTCCAGCCTCTAGGGGGCAGGGCAGCGATGGCGAGGTTCGGACGTCGAGACCCCTTCAACTGGCCACTGTCGCCCATTCTGCAAGCTGCCGCAAAAACAGGTCGCATGCATCGAGCTGCGATAGCTCGACATATTCGTCAGGCTTGTGGGCCTGTGCGATCGCGCCTGGTCCGCAGATCACTGTCGGCACTCCGAGGACTTGCGCAAAGCGGCCCCCTTCGGTCCCGAATGCTACCTTGGAATGGCCGTTGCTGCCCGTCAGGCGCTTGGTCAGGGTGACGACCTCGGCGTCGGGCGCAGTCTCCAGACCCGGGAACTGCGCATAGAGATCGATCTGGATCCCGGCCTCGGGGGCGATGCGCTGCATCATCGGTTCCAGCTCCAGCTGGGCATAGTCGCGGAGTTCCTGGACCAGGGCATCGGCATCCTCCTGCGGCAAGACGCGGAACTCGCAATCCAGGGTGCACAGGTTGGGTACGATGTTCAGCGCCGTGCCGCCCCGGATGATGCCGGTATGGGCCGTGCTGTGGGTGATGTCGTAATCGAGATCGCGCCCGCCTTCGGACGCGAGGCGCGCGGCAATATCCTGCATCCGCACCACCAGTCGGGCGGCGTAGTCGACCGCGTTCACCCCCTGCGGCGCCAGCGAGGAATGGCAGCCACGCCCCCGGACCGTCACCCGCATCGAGCGTTTGGCCTTGTGCCCGATCACCACCTGCATCGACGTCGGCTCGCCCACGATGCACAGGGCGGGACGGATGTTCTTGGCGTGCAGCATGTCCAGCAGGCCGATGACGCCGACGCAGCCGACCTCTTCGTCATAGGAAAACGCCAGATGCACCGGCCGTGCCAGATCGCGTGCCACCATGTCCGGCACCGCAGCCAGCGCGCAGGCCAGAAACCCCTTCATGTCGCATGATCCGCGCCCGTAAAGCCGCCCGTCGCGCGCCGTCAGCGTATAGGGATCACTGGCCCAGTCCTGACCTTCGACCGGCACGGTATCGGTGTGCCCCGACAGGATCACGCCGGGCTGGTCGGCAGGCCCGATCGTCGCCCACAGATTGGCCTTTTGCCCAGTGGCATCCATGACCAGCCGGCTGTCCACGCCACATGCGGCGAGGTGGTCGCGCACATAGTCGATCAGTGCCAGGTTCGATTTGTGACTGGTCGTGTCAAAAGCAACCAGATCGGCCAAGATCTGCTGGCTGGACAGGGTCTGCATCGGGTTTCCTTCATGTCAGGGCAGAGGAGGGGCGCGGATAGGCGGTACGGTCCAGACTGGCGGTCACGTCCTGGATGAACGCTCGAGTAAGCGCCGATGGCGCCCGGCTGGAGGGCAGCAGGAAATGGGTGCTGTAGCGGATTGCCGGCAGGAACGGGCGCATCACCACCTGATCGCCCATCTGATGGACCAGGGGGAACGGGTTCAGCAGCGAGATGCCAAGCCCCTCGCGGACGAACTGGATCACCGAAACATTGGTCGATGCCTCCAGCACGACCTTCAGCGTCACGCCGGCCCTGTCGAACATGCGGTCGATGGCGGCCCTGCTGGAATGGCGGCGCGACAGGGCAATGAAGGATTCGTCCTGCAGATCCTCGGGGCGGATCACGTCGAACGAGGCCAGGTGATGGCCCGCTGGCAAGACACAGATCGCCTGCGTTTCCAGCAGAAGCTCTGAAGTGATGCCTTCATGGGCAATGGTGCTGTCGGTCATCCCGATATCGAAACGCCCCTCGGCGATGCCGGTCAGCAGGCTGTCACTGGCCAGCACATCGAAGGTGATCTGGCAGCCGGGATTTGCGCGCTTGAAGGTCGCGATCCGGCTCGGCAGGAACCGGTGGGCAATGGTCGGGGGGGCCACGATGGACAGTGCGCCCACCTGCGCCGTGCCGGGCTGGTCGGCACGGTGGACAAGACGCGCCAGCGTCTCCAGCACCGGCGCCAGTTGCTCGCTCAGCGATAGAGCCTCGACTGTCGGGACCAGACGGCCATTGGCGCGCAGGAACAGTTTGAAGCCAAGGCGTTCTTCCAACTGAGCCAGCCTGCGACTGACAGCGGATTGCGAAATGTCCAGCTTTCGCGCCGCACTGATGGCCGTGCCGGAGGCCACCAGAGCCTGCAAAACTTCGAGTTCACGCAAGGAAATTCCGGCGCGTCGATCCCTATCGGTGGCGGCGTCATCCCGTTCCATCGGTACCCTATGAGAAAAACGCATTGATAATCGTGATTGACTTCTGATTATCGCATCATACCCTGAACGCAAGCGGGATTGCACCACCGGGGAACCAACCACGGGGCGACCGATCCGCGCGTGACCAACAGAGAGGATCTTCCAGTGAAAGCTTTCGGCTTGCCCCTTATCGCGGGCGTCATGGCGGCGGGCCTTGCCCCGGCCTCGGCGCAAAACCTGTCCATCGGCCTGAAATCCGAAGCCACCTCGATGGATCCGCAATTTCACCAGCTGTCGACCAACATCCAGGTGTCCAAGAACATCTTCGAGGCGCTGACCACGCAGGACGCATTGCAGATGGTCACCCCGGGCCTGGCCGAAAGCTGGGAGGCGGTTGACGACACGACGTGGCGGTTCAAGCTGCGTCAGGGCGTCAAATTCCACGACGGAAGCGATTTCACCGCCCGCGATGTGATCTATTCGTTCTGCCGGGTGCCGCTGGTGGAGAACTCGCCCTCGGCCTACACCATCTTCACCGGCGGCATCGCCGACATGGCGGCCGAGGATGATCACACCCTGACGATCACCACCACCGCCACCAACCCCCTGCTGCCCGTCGACCTGTGGAGCCTGGCGATCCTGTCGGCCAATGCGCTCGGCGCTGACGACCAGGTGACCTACGGCCCCGACGGGACCTGCGAGGGCATGGGCGACGTGCCGCAGGCCCCTGCCTTCAACGACCCGGCGGTCGCGGTGGGTACCGGCCCCTACATCCTCGACCGCTACAATCGCGGGTCCGAGGTGGTCGTGACCCGCTTTGACGGATATTGGGGCGGCACTCCGCAATGGGAGCAGGTCACGATGCGGCCGATCACCAGCGACGGCCCCCGCGTCGCGGCGCTGCTGGCAGGCGATGTGGACATGATCGAATCCCCGCCCATCCAGGACATCCCGCGGATCGAGCAGGACGGCTTCACCATCGTCGACGCGCTGTCCAACCGGGTGATCTATCTGCACATGCTGCAGCAAGAGGACGCGCCGGGCATCGGCGGCACCGATGGGGAAAATCCTCTGATGGACGCGCGGGTGCGGCAGGCGATTTCGATGTCGATCAACCGCGAGGCCATCACCGAACGGATCATGGGTGGCTATGCCCAGGCTGCGGGCGAGTTGCTGCCGCCGCCGATGTTCGGCACGTCCGAACGCCCGGTCGAGGCCTATGATCCCGAACGCGCCCGCGAGTTGCTGGCCGAGGCGGGCTATCCCGACGGCTTCTCGATCACGCTTGGCACGCCCAACGACCGCTACATCAATGACGAGCAGGTGGCACAGGCCGTGGCGCAGATGCTGGCCCAGATCGGCATCAGCGTCAGCGTGGATGCCAGCACCGCAAGCCAGTTCTTCTCGCGCCGCAACGCGCTGGAATTCCCGGTCTATCTGGCGGGCTGGGGCGCGTCGTCGGGTGACATGTCGTCGCCGCTGAAGTCGCTGGTGGCGACCTATGACGAAACCCTGGGCATGGGGCCGACCAATGCCGGCCGCTATTCCAACCCCGAGATGGACGAGCTGCTGATGACCGCCATGGCCACCATCGACGATGAGGCCCGCGACCAGATGCTGCAGGATGCCCAGACCATGGTGCTGGACGATTACGGCATCATCCCGCTGCATTACGAGCAGACCGTGTGGGCGATGAAGCCTGATCTGACCTATGAGCCGCGCGTGGATCAGTACACGCTGGCTGCCGAGGTCAAATCCGCGGCCGAATGATGCGCCCCTCCGGCACCCCCGATGCGGGGTGCCGGATCACAGCCCGATCACAGGGACCCCATCATGATCGTCTATCTTGTCCGCCGCGTGGGCCAAAGCCTGCTGGCCGTCATGGCCATGGCCGTGCTGGTCTTCATCGGCGTCTTCTTCATCGGCAACCCCGTCGATGTGCTGGTCAGCCCCGAGGCGTCGCAGGCCCAGATCGCCGCGACCGTCGAGCGGCTTGGCCTGGACCGGCCGCTCTACGAACAGTTCGGCATCTTCGTCTGGAATGCGCTGCAGGGCGATCTTGGGACCTCCTTCGTCTATGGCCGTCCCGCGCTGGAGATCATCCTGGACCGCCTGCCCGCCACGATGGAACTGGCGCTGGTCGCGCTGGCCCTGTCGGTGGGCATCGGCATCCCGCTTGGGGTCTGGGCCGGGCTGCGTCCCGACAGCATCGCCGGGCGCACGATCATGGGCGGCTCGATCCTGGGGTTCTCGCTGCCGAACTTCTGGCAGGGCATGCTGCTGATCCTGGTCTTCGCGGTCCTGCTGGGCTGGCTGCCGGCCGGCGGGCGTGGTGAGACGACAGAGTTTCTGGGCATGCAGGTCAGTTTCCTGACCTGGGACGGGCTGTCGCATCTGATCCTGCCCGCCATCAATCTGGCTCTGTTTAAGATGTCGCTGATCATCCGACTGGCTCGCGCCAATACACGCGAGGTCTGCATGCAGGACTATGTCAAGTTCGCCCGCGCCAAGGGTCTGTCGCCCCGCCGCGTGGTGCTGGTCCACGTGCTGAAGAACATCATGATCCCGGTGGTGACCATCATCGGGTTGGAGCTGGGTTCCATGGTGGCATTCGCCATCGTGACGGAAACGGTCTTTGCCTGGCCGGGCATGGGCAAGCTGCTGATCGACAGCATCAACCTGCTGGATCGCCCGGTGATCGTGGCCTATCTGATGCTGACGGTGCTGATCATCGTAGGCATCAACCTGCTGGTGGACGTGATCTACTCGCTGCTGGATCCCCGCATCCGCCTGTCGGAGATGAAGGGATGACCGAGATCGCAACCCCCGCCCCGGTCCGCATCGACAGCCCCGCCAAGCGCATCGCAAAGCAGTTCGTGGAGGATCGCATCGCCGTCATCGGCCTGATCCTGTTCGTGCTGATCGCGCTGATCGCCATCGCCGCGCCCTGGATCGCGCCGCAAAACCCCTATGACCTGATGCAGCTCAGCATCATGGATGGCGGCCTGCCGCCCGGAGAGACCAGCTTTGCCACTGGCCAGACCTTCTGGCTGGGCACCGACCAGCAGGGCCGCGATATGCTGTCGGGCATCATGTACGGGCTGCGCATCAGCCTGATGGTGGCGGTCGTCTCGCTGACGCTGGCGATCACCATCGGCACCATCGTCGGCGTTGCCGCCGCCTATTTCGGCGGGCGCTTCGACAGCATCGTGATGCGCATCGTCGATCTGCAGCTGTCCTTTCCGGCCATCCTGATCGCGCTGATTTTGCTGGCCCTGCTGGGACGCGGAGTGGACAAGGTGATCCTGGCGCTGGTGATCGTGCAATGGGCCTATTACGCGCGCACCGTGCGCAGTTCCGCCATGGTCGAGACGCGAAAGGATTACATCGACGCCGCCCGGTGCCTGGGCCTGTCCAACCGGCGGATCATGTTTCGCCATCTGCTGCCCAATTGCGTGCCGCCGCTGATCGTCGTGGCCACCGTGCAGATCGCGCAGGCCATCGCGTTGGAGGCGACGTTGTCCTTCCTGGGCGTCGGCGTGCCTATCACGGAGCCGTCCCTGGGGCTGCTGATCGCCAACGGGTACGACTACCTGCTGTCGGGCCGCTACTGGGTCAGCGTCTTTCCCGGCATCGCCCTGGTTGTCACCATCATCGCCATCAATGTCGTGGGCGACCGCCTGCGCGATGTCCTGAACCCGAGGTTGCAGACATGACCGCCCTACTGGACGTCCGCGACCTGCAGACGCATTTCTTCACCCGTGACGGGGTGGCCAAGGCCGTGGACGGGGTCAGCTTCGCGCTGGAAAAGGGCCAGATCCTGGGTCTGGTCGGCGAATCCGGATCGGGCAAGTCGGTCACCGGCTTTTCCATCTTGGGGCTGGTCGATCCGCCGGGCCGCGTCGCCGGCGGGCAGGTGATCTTTGACGGCACCGACCTGATCGCCGGCGGCGAGCCGGTCATGCGGTCCTTGCGCGGCAAGCGGATCGCCATGATCTTTCAGGACCCGATGATGACCCTAAACCCGGTCCTGCGCATCGATACGCAGATGGTCGAGACGGTGCGCGCGCACGAAAACGTCTCGAAAGCCGAGGCCTTGCACCGCTGTCGCGAAGCGCTGGTGCAGGTCGGCATCTCCTCGCCGGACGAGCGGTTGAAAAGCTATCCGCACCAGTTCTCGGGAGGCATGCGCCAGCGTGTGGCCATCGCCATCGCGCTGTTGCACAAGCCCGACCTGATCATCGCGGACGAACCCACCACCGCGCTGGACGTGACCATCCAGGCCCAGATCCTGTCCGAGGTGCAAAAGCTGTGCGCCCAATCGGGCACCGCGCTGATCTGGATCACCCATGATCTGGCCGTGGTGTCGGGCCTCGCCGACCGGCTGGCGGTCCTGTACGCGGGCCGCATCATCGAGGACGGCCCCACGGCTGCGATCATCGCCAATCCCCGCCATCCCTATACGCGTGGGCTGATCGACAGCGTGCCGCAGGGCAAGCGCCACGGGGCGATGCTGACCCAGATCAGGGGCATGACGCCGTCGCTTCTGAACCTGCCGCAGGGCTGCAAGTTCGCACCCCGCTGCCCGCGCGCCGATGCGGCCTGTCAGGTCGAACCCGCACTGACACCCGCCGGTCCCGACCGTCAGGTTCGCTGCCACCACCCCCATGCCGACCACGAGGCCACGCCGTGACCGAAGCCCCCATTCTGCAGATCGAGGGCCTGTCCAAGCGGTTCTCCAAGGATCTGGACATCGCCGAACGCACCGCCCGTCGCTTGGGCGCCAAGCTTGCCCCCGTGACCGTCCATGCGGTCGATGGCATCGACCTGGACATCCGCCGGGGCGAGGTTCTGGGGCTGGTCGGCGAGTCCGGCTGCGGCAAGTCCACGCTCGGGCGCATGGTGGCGGGGCTGACCAAGCCCAGCCAAGGGCGCATTCTCTATAACGGGCAGGACGTGGCGGAGCTGAAGGGCGCTGCCGCGCGGGATGCTGCCCTGAAGATCCAGATGATCTTTCAGGATCCCATGTCGTCGCTGAACCCGCGCCTTCAGGTGCGTGACATCGTGGGCGAGGCACCCCGCGTCCACGGCATCGTGCCCCGGCGCGAGATCCCCGCCTATGTCGAGCAGATGCTGGAACAGGTCGGCCTGGATCCCAGCATGGGCAAGCGGTACCCGCACCAGTTCTCGGGTGGGCAGCGGGCGCGGGTGGGCATCGCCCGCGCGCTGGCGGTGCGCCCCGATTTTCTGGTCTGCGACGAATCCGTGGCGGCACTGGACGTGTCGATCCAGGCGCAGGTGCTGAACCTGTTCGTGAAACTGCGGCAGGATTTCGATCTGACCTACCTGTTCGTCAGCCATGATCTGGGCGTGGTCGAACATATCTCGGACCGAATCGCGGTGATGTATCTGGGTCGACTGGTCGAACTGGGCGAGGCCGAGGATCTGATCGCCCGCCCCAATCACCCCTACACGCAGGCGCTGGTGAGCGAGATCCCCACCTTCGAGACCGGCAAGAAGACCTATCATGCCATCAAGGGCGAGATCCCCTCGCCCCTGAACCCGCCTTCGGGCTGCCATTTCCACCCCCGCTGCCCGCACGCCCATGACCGCTGCCGCGCCGAGGTGCCGCCGCTGAAGCAGGTGGCTCCCGGCCGCCTGTCGGCCTGTCACCTGAACGACCGCGCCTGAACGACCAAAGGAAGACCCCCATGCGAAACGACAATCCGATCTGGCCGCTGGTCGATGCCCGCGCCGCCGAGTTCACCGACCTTGCCGATCGCGTGTTCGACACACCCGAACTGGCCTATGGCGAGGTGAAATCCTGCGCCGCCCATACCCGGATGCTGCGCGACCAAGGATTTCGCGTGACCGAAAACCTGGCCGGCATCCCGACCGCCGTGATGGGCGAGGCAGGGCAGGGTGGCCCGGTCATCGCCATCCTGGGCGAATACGACGCCCTGCCGGGCCTCAGCCAAAAACCCGGCCTGGCCGAGCCCCGCCAGATCGCCGACCATGGCTTCGGCCATGGCTGCGGGCACAACCTGCTGGGTTCGGCGGCCCTGTCGGCGGCCACCGCTGTCAAGGACTGGCTGGAGGCGCAAGGCATCGCCGGTCGCGTGCGCTATTACGGCTGCCCTGCCGAGGAGGGCGGCGCGGCCAAGACCTACATGGTCCGCGACGGGCTGTTCGACGATGTGGATATCGCGATCACCTGGCACCCGGCCAGCTTCAACGCGGTCGATGACATGCGATCCCTGGCCAACACCCGGATCGACTTCACCTTCCATGGCAAGGCCGCCCATGCGGCGGGCGCGCCGGAACTGGGGCGCTCGGCGCTGGATGCGGTCGAGCTGATGAACATCGGCATCAACTACATGCGCGAGCACATGCCCGACGCGGCCCGGGTGCATTACGCCTATCTGGACGCGGGCGGCATCGCGCCCAACGTGGTGCAGGCCAAGGCGACCGTGCGCCAGCTGATCCGTAGCCCCGATCTGGCGGGCCTGTCCTCGCTGGTCGACCGGGTGCGCAGGATCGCCGATGGGGCCGCGCTGATGTCCGGGACGACCGTGACCTCGCGCGTGTTCTCTGCCGTGTCGAACCTGACCGAGAACCTGCCCCTGTCGCGCGCCATGCAGGCCCAGTTCGAGGCGTTGGGCCCGGTCCCCTTCGACGCCCAGGACGCGGCCTTCGCCACTGCCATCCGCGAAAGCCTGACGCGAGAGGACATCGCCGACACCTTCAAGCGCCTGGCGATGAAGCCCGATTACGACCTGCCCCTGTGCGATTTCATCGCGCCGCTGGACCGTCCGTTCATGGGCGGCATGGGATCGACCGATGTCGGAGATGTCAGCTGGGCGGTGCCGACCGTCCAGGCCCGTGTGGCCACCTGCGCCGTGGGCACAGCGCTTCACAGCTGGCAGCAGACCGCACAGGGCAAAGCCCCTGCGGCGCATAAAGGAATGCTGCACGCGGCCAAGGTCATGGCCGCGACGGCCCACGCGGCGCTGACCGATCCGGGCCTGATCAAGGCCGCCTTGGCCGCCCACGCCGATCATTTGGCCGATCAGCCCTACAGCTGCCCCATTCCAGCGGATACCCAGCCCCCGGTGGGAGGGCCGAACACCTGAGAAAATAGTACTGCTTTAAACCAGACTGGCACCCATCGCCGCGCCTTGGGCCGCATAAAAATCCGACCCGTCCGTTATTGCAGTTGTTAATCGACATCGGGCGGGGTCGTCGCCTGCCGGATCAGATCGGGCTTTTGGCCCTCGTGTCCACCAGACTTGCGCGGATGCGTCGGGCGTTGCGCACAGGTGCATGTGCGTCGTCTGCTCGGTTGAAGGGCTGTTCCGGCTGAGGAATGTCATGTGACCGGCCAATGCAACACGGACCGCACGAATACCCATTATTGGGCCTGGATTCGACGATGTCTTTTTCCTGGCAGTTTAAAGGATGTCAGTCGCTGGCCCAATTTCCGAATGGACGCACAAGGCGAATGGCATCTCGATGTCGGGCGAGGGCGATCATGCCGCAACCGCGACTGGATGCCCGTCGGGGCGGGTCAGGATATCCATGCGCAGGCCATAGATATCCTGCAACGTCTCAGGGCGCATCAGTTCCGCGGGGCTGCCCTGCATCGCCACGCGTCCGCTCTTCAGCGCGACGATGTGGTCGCAGAAACGGGCCGCCATGTTGACCTCGTGCAACACGATGACGGCGCTGCGACTCGCATTGATGCACATGCGTCGGACCAGGGACAGAACTTCGACTTGATGAGCGATGTCCAGCGCGCTGATCGGCTCGTCCAGCAGCAAGGTTCCAGCCGCCTGCGCGACCATCATCGCCAGCCAGACGCGCTGCCGCTCGCCGCCGGACAGGCTGTCGACCAGCCGCTCGGCAAAGGCCTCCACCCCGCATTCGGCCATGGCGCGGGCGATGGCCGTGCGGTCGGCGTCCGTGACGCGACCAAGCGCGCCGTGCCAGGGATAGCGACCAAGCGCCACCAGCTCGCGCACCAGCATCCCTTCGGCCGGGGGCAGGGTCTGGGGTAGAAAGGCCAGCCTGCGGGCATGGTCGCGCGGGCGCCAGTCGGACAAGGAGCGGCCCTCGAAGCTGACCTGCCCCGAGGCCGCACCCTGCCGGGCCAGCACCTTCAGCAGCGTCGACTTGCCCGAGCCGTTATGCCCGATCAGCGCGATCATCCGGCCCGCCGGCAGATCCAGCGAGATGTCGTCCAGCAGGCGGCGGCCCGGCACGTCCACGGTCAAGTTGCGCAGCGTGAACAGGGTCATCGGGGGGTCCTTGTCATCAGCCAGATCAGCCAAGGCGCCCCGATCAGCGTGGCGAAGAGGCCCAGGGGCAGCTCATAGGGGAAACCCGCCATGCGGGCGCCGAAGTCGGCGGCCAGCATCAGGCCCGCGCCGATCAGCGCGCTGCCGGTCAGATGGTCGCCGGGACGCGCCAGGCCGATCCGGCGGGCCAGATGCGGGGCCATCAGCCCCACGAAGCTCAGCGGCCCGGTCACCAGCGTGGCGGCGCCGGTGGCCAAGCCCGCCAGTCCGACCAGTGCCAGGCGCACCAGCGGCAGGTTCAGCCCGGCCCCCGCCGCGACTCCCGCGCCAAGTGGCAGCAGCGCCAGCCATCGCCGCGCCGCCAGCGCGGCCAGCCAGACGGCCCCCGCCAGTGCCGCCAGCGCCAGCGCGCCGGTCATTGTCACAGTGCCGGTTGATCCGCTGAGCCATGTCAGGATCGCCCAGGATTGCGCGTCCCCCACCGCCATCATCGCCGACAGCACCGCCGAGGCCAGCGCCGAGACCGCGATGCCCGCCAGCAGCACCCGCTCGGGCGGCATGTCGCGGCGGGTGGTGAAGGCGATGACGATGGCCAAGGCCAGTGCGCCGCCCGCCAAGCTGCCAAGCGTCAGGGCCACCGCGGCGGGGGCGGCCACCCCGAATGTCACGGCAGCAAAGCCCAAGGCCGCGCCACCCGAGACGCCCAGCACCTCAGGCGAGGCCAGCGGGTTGGCGGTCAGGCGCTGCAGGATCGCGCCCGCCAGGGCCAGTGCCGCCCCCGAGGCCGCTGCCGCGATCAGGCGCGGCAGGCGCATCGGCAGAAAGGCCGCCAGGCTGTCCGCGTCCAGCACCGCCCATCCGCCCGGCACCCGACCGATCCCCAGCAGGACCAGCGTCAAGGCCAGCAGCACCCCGGCCAACGCCGCCAGCAGGCGCCGGGGGCGGGGCAGGCGGGGGGCGGGCCCCTCTCCGCGCTCATGGCCCGGCGGAGTCGATCCGCGCAGGCGCGGCAGCAGCCAGATCAGCAGCGGCCCGCCGACCAGCCCGGTAAGGGCGCCGGTGGGGAAGGTCTCGCCCCCCAGACCGGCCACGGCCAGCACCAGCCCGTCGCAGAGCGACAGGATCAGTGCCCCCAGGACCGGCGACCAGACCAGCAGCGCCGGGATGCTTCGCGCGCCAAGGCTGCGGGCCAGCGCGGGCGCAGCCAGACCGACGAAAGCGATCAGGCCCAGTTCGGCCGCCACGCTGGCCGCGATCCAGACCGCCAGCACCACGGCGGCCAGCCGCATGGCGGCGACGTTCAGCCCCAGCCCCGCCGCGCCCTCGGCCCCCAGGGACAGCACCCGCAACGGGCGCGCCAGTGCCGCCGCCGCCAGCCCGGCCAAGGCCAGCACCAGCGCCAGATTGCGCACCCCGCTCCAGTCCTGCTGGACCAATGATCCGCCGTTCCAGATCACCAGCGATAGCAGATACTGCCCCTGCGCCAGCGTCACCGCCGTCGCCACCGCTGATGCAGTCAGCCCGACCAGCATCCCCGCGATCACCATCGTCACGGGCGCGAAGGCCCGCGCCGCGCCGATGGCCAGCACGAGGCCCGCCGCCGCCAGTCCGCCGGCCATGGCGATGGGCCAGCGCCCGCCCTCCAGCAGGGCAGGAGCGATGATCGTGGCCAGCACCAACGCCAGCTGCGCGCCCGACGAGATGCCGAGCGTGGTGGGATCGGCCACCGGATTGCGCAGCACCACCTGCAGGATCGCGCCCGACAGGCCAAGCGCGGCACCGGCCAGCCAGGCGATCACCCCGCGCGGCATCAGCCCGTATCCCATGCGGATCTGATCGAGGCTCATGACAGCTGGGTCCATCGGCCAGCCGGGCCATGGCAGGTTCCGCGCCGCCATCATCCACAAAGCTAGCGCGACAAGGGCCGCCAAGGGCAGCAGAGTGCGGGTGGGGCTCATCCCTGGGCCCCGTCCAGAGCCTCGGCCAGCAGTCCCGCGAAGCGCAGGGCCGAAGGCACCGCGCCGAAGGCATTGACCGGCAGCAGGTGATGGACCCGACCCGCTGCCACCTGCGGCAGCGCCTGCCACAGGACGCTGCGCCCCAGCCCGCGCCGGGCCTCGGGCGGAATGGAGCCGATGATGATCAGCCGCGCCTCGGGCATTTCGGCGAGGCGCTCGATCGGGACGGGGGCCATGAAGCTGAAGGCGGTTCGGCCCGACCAGGCATTCCTCAGCCCAAGCCGGTTCAGCGTGCTGCCGAACAGGCTGTCATGGCCGAAGGCACGCAGATGGCGGGCATCGCCGATGTCGATCAGCGCCAGCGGCCGGTCCGCACGAAGTGCCAAGCGCGCTGCAAGACAGTCCAGATCGGCCTCGGCTTGACGATGGGCCGCATCGCCCGCGCGGGGATCGCCGATGCGATCCGCCATCTCGGTCAGCGCTGCCATCGCTTTGGACAAGGGTGGCTCTCCGGGAATGTAGAAGGGCAGCGACAGGACCGGTGCGATCTGCGCCAGCCGCACCTCGTAGCGCGTGTAATAGGGGGAGCTGAGGATCAGCGTGGGTCGGACCAGCTGCAGCAGTTCGAAATTGGGGGCGCCGCGCAGGCCCAGATCGGTGACCTCGGGCGGGATGGCGGGCGTGACGGCATCGGCGCGAAAACGGATCAGCTCGGCTGCCGCGACAGGCATGTGCCCGATTGCCACGGCGGTTTCCAGCATCGCCCAGTCTATGGCCGCAAGTCTCGGGGCCGAGTGCGGGGACGCTGCAGGTGCCCCCCAAGCGGAAGGCGCCGCCAGCATCGCGCCGGCGGCGGTCAGAAAGCGGCGACGCGAGGGCCCGCAGGATGCGGCCCCGGCCCCTACCACCGGTATGCCACCTTGGCCGCCAGCGTGCGCCCCTCGCCGTAATAGCAGCCGAAGGACCCGCAATTGGCCAGATAGACCTCGTCGGTCAGATTGGCGAGATTGACGGATGCCTCGACATTGCCGCGCGCATAGCTGGCGCCCAGATCGACCAGCGTGACGCCGTCGAGTTCGAAGGTGTTTCCGAAATCGCCCTTGCGCGAGCCGATATGGCGCACGCCGCCCCCGGCGCGGATACCGTTGCCGAAATCGCGGTCGACCCACAGGCTGGCCAGATGGCGGGGGGCGTTGGGCATCTCCAGCCCGTCCTCGGGGCCGCCGACCTGCTCGGTGCGGTTATAGGCATAGCCTGCGCGGACGGCCCATCCCTCGGTCAGCTCGGCCGTGGCCTCCAGTTCCAGACCCCGGGATGTGATCTCGCCCACCTGCCGGTTCACCCCGGCCCCCAGATTGCGGACCAAATTCTCTTGCGTCAGATCATAGACCGCCGCGGTGAACAGGCCGTCGAAGGTGGTGGGCTGGTATTTCACGCCCAGCTCCCACTGCTTGCCGGTGGTGGGCTCAAGCGTCTCGCCGGTCGTGTCGTCCAGCCCGACCAAGGGGTCGAACGAGGTCGAATAGCTGGCATAGGGCATCACGCCGTTAGCCATCACATAGGACAGGCCAGCCCGCCCGGTCAGCGCGTCGTCGGACTGGTCCAGCCCGCTCTCTCCAACGAAATTGGTGAACTCAGCACCGGTCTGTTCGGTCCAGTCCTGCCGCAGAGCCAGAGAGCCGCGCCAATTGCCGACCGAGATCTCGTCCTGCAGATAGATCCCGACCTGCTTCAGTGTCACGTCGCTGATGCTGGTGTACCAGGCGGGCTGCAGGGGCAGGGCGCCATAGTCCGGCGCCCGCCAGTCCAACGGCTGACCAAAGAAGAACTCGGTCGTCGTGTCCGCGTCGTATTGGCGGATATCCAGCCCGACCAGCAGATCATGGGTCACGGCGCCGGTGGTGATCCGGTTCGACAGACGCGTGTCGAGGTTCAGCCCCGAGGTGCTTTCCTGCTGCCGGTTGGCACCGCGCGTGACCGCCAGCCCGTCATCGGTCAGCCCGCTGACGTAATGGCCGGTATAGTCCCAATCGAACCGCTCGGCGCGGAAGCCCTGCGACAGGGTCCAGCCATTGTCCAGCTCGTGGCTGATCTCGATGCCGACATTGGCCATCTCGCGGTCGCTGTCGTCGAAGGAGGGCTCGCCATAGTAATCGTCGCGCAGGTCCTTGCCGTCCGCGATCCCGGTCAGCGCGAAGGGCACGCCCGGCGGCGAGATCGGCGCGTCCTTGGTGTAGGACGCGATCAGGTCCACCGTGGTCAGCGCATTGGGCGCATAGCGCAGCGCCGCGCCCAGATAGCCGCGCTGGTTGGTCAACTGGCTGATCTGGCTCTGGCTGTCGCGGGCGATCCCGGTCAGGCGCCACGACAGCACGTCGGACGGCGCGCGGTTCACATCGAAGAACAATTGTCCGCTGTCATTGCTGTCATAACCTGTGCCAATCTCGGTGACATTGGTGGCCTGCGCGCGCTTCTGCACCTGATTGATGATCCCCGAGGGCGATCCCGCGCCGTAAAGCGACGAATTCGGGCCTTTCAGAACCTCGACCTGCTGGACGCCATAGGTCTCGAAGGCCGGGGCGCCCATGTAGCGCAGCTGGCGCAACCCGTTCACATATTGCGATCCGCGTGCCTCGAAGCCGCGCACCGTCGGACTGTCGAAGCGCGGATCGGCGCCAAAGGGCTCACCCAGCACACCGGCGGTATAGTTCAGCGCCTGTCCCAGGGTTTGGGCGTTCTGGTCTTCGATCTGCTGGCCGGTGACAACCGAGATCGACTGCTGCGTCTCCGCCAGCGGGGTGTCGGACTTGGTTGCCACCTGCCCATAGCCCGCGACATAGCCGTCCGCCTGCGCCGAGGTATCGGTTGTGGCCGTCAGGACGATCTCGTCCAGCAGAATGGGCTCCGGCGCGTCCTGCGACAGGGCGGCGGTTGCCGAAAGCGCAAGGATGCTGGCCCCTGCGAGGCATGTCGAACGGAATGAGGGGGACACGATGACCTGCTAATTGACGGCTTTCCGGTTAACTGACTAGTTTTGTCGGATTCGTCAATCTGAGAAAAGTTCAGGAAGCATCCGGCTGTGCAGGCAGCGGGAATACTGCGATTTTCGGACACCTCACTAGCAGCCACGACAGGCAGTGTTGGTGCTGAAATTATCCGGCCCACTCGATGTCGACGTCATTCAAGTCGTGACGGTTGAGCGGCTTCAGTTGCTGTGCGAGCTACTTTTTCGAACAATACGGGCGCTACAGAGTTTTTCAGCGCCTCGATCCCCCAAACGCAGGTTTGGTAAGGGTGCTAAATCTTTTAGGAACGTCTCAACTGCACAGCATCCTTGATGGACGTAGCATTGCTGCCAATCCGGCAGGCGGCGGCAGTGCAATCAGCGACTGGTCTTCGCCCGACGCCGCCGCTTCCAGGCCTTGAACCTCTTTCGCCATTCACGAACCTTGCTAGCCTTTGGGATGAGGTGGGCCCGCAGCTCTGGCCGGGCCGGAACCTGTAACGCCGCTTCGAACTCGGTGTCGAAATCCGCCAAAGACAAGATTGCCGCGTCCTTGACCAGACAGGCTTTTGCACGCCCCGCCTTAGACAGACACCGGGTCAGGGCTGCTGACAGATCCTCGTCGCTCACCAGATCTGGATCGAACACTTCGGTCCAGCCCAGCTTGCCTGCCTGACGTGTGACCTTGTCGCCACCGGAAACCGGATCGATCGCAATGGTCGGAATACCATTCTTCAGTGCCAGCACCATGCCATGAAGCCGGGTGGTCAGCATCGCATCCAGCCTGCCGAGGATCGCTTCAAACTGCGCCGCGTTGGACAGACCGAACCTATTCGTTTCGACCGGCACCGAGGTGTCCAGTTCAATGAAGGCCACACACCGGACCGCTCGATCAAGCGGCACAGTTTCGCGGCAGCCAGTTCGCCCCGGTGACGCCCCGCATATTCGCGTTGGGGTCCGGCCAGACAGATGCCCACGACCGGCACAGAGGGCGATGTCTCCCGAAAGCTCAGATCGGCACGCACCGTTCTGTCACTGTCCCGCTCGGGCGTCCAAGCCGGAAATCGAGGCATGGCTTTGGGAACAGAGTGACCAGCAAGCTAAATTTCCACCGGAACTATAGTTCGAGTACTCGCCATTAAGGCGCGTTCCTAATCAACAATTCCCTTTTGCTGACAACACCGGGGCGAACCCTTGCTTCGGGGTTTTCAGATGCATAGCGCCAGTGCGTGCCAGAACAACTATCGAAGGTCGAGCCGGGCCATTAGTCTTCTCGAAACGCTCATCGATGGTGGCGGGGACAGGGGACCACCTGCATTGCACACTAGCAGCAAATAATCAGCGATAAGGGCGCATATGAAATTTGTCATAAAATTCGCTGGCCTTGCGACGGTGGGAATGTGTTTCTGGCTGGTCGTGTCGATCGTTGCGGGCACGCCCGAGCCATGGGATGCGGAAAGCTATTGGACAGTCGCCTACCCGATCTCGGGTCTTCTGGCAGCGATCATCGGGTTCCGATCTGAGCATCGAGGCTGGCTGGTGGGAATCATCCTGACCCAGGCCCAGTTCCCTGTCATGCTAACTCTTGCAGGCCTTGGTCCGATGTCCGCTTTCGGGCTGGCGCTTCTGGCCGCACTGGCCATTCCGGTGACGATCGTGTCGGCGGCAGCCAGTTGGATCGGTCGCAGGCGACGCCAGGATCGATATCCTCCGTGAATGGTCCCAATGTGCCACACCTCAAGGCGGGACACCGAATCGGATAAAAAGCCTGGTGACCTTTGCAATATCCTGTGCTTAGAGGATTTCAGAAGCCAGCCGACGCGGTCCGACGCTCTTGCAAGCTCATTCGTTGACACGAAGGAGTGAGAGATGTCGAAATCCCCGCTTGCAGCTGTGCTGCTCGGTTCTTCCCTGTTGCCCGGCCATGCCTTGGCGCAGGCCATTCTGCTGGATCCCATCGTCCTGTCCGTGGTCGATGACCCCTCGGGCCAGATTGCCGTGAGCGAGGCCCAGATCCGGGATGCGCGCACCGGCACGCTGGAAGACCTGTTCCGCGCCGAGCCGAGCGTGACCGTGGGCGGCGGCATCGCCATTGCCGAACGGGTGTTCGTCAACGGCATCGATGAGCAGCAGCTGGCGGTCAGCGTCGACGGGGCAGCACAGAACAACCGCATGTTTCATCACACCGGCACGAACATCATTGACCCGAACCTGCTGAAGGCCGCCCGCGTCGATCCGGGTGTGGCGCCTGCCGATGCGGGCTTTGCGGCCTTGGCCGGAAGCCTGGCCTATGAGACGAAATCGGCGCCGGACCTGCTGGAGCCCGGACGCCGCTTCGGGGGGCAGGCCACCACCGGCCTTGCGGGCAATGGCGATACCGCCACGGGTGCGCTTGCGCTCTATGGGCAGCAGGGGCCCGTCGATGTCCTGGTCTATGGCAAGCGCGCGACGGGCGAGGCCTACACGGACGGCGATGGCGCGGTCGTGCCGCGCACAGGTGCCGACATGACCAGCTTTGCGCTGAAGCTGGGCACGCAGATGGGCGACTGGCGGGCCGAGCTGGGTGCGATCGGGTTCAAGGACGATGCCCTGCGGCCCTATCGCGCCAATTTGGGCGGCGTGTTCGGCGGGCGCCCCACGCCCGAGACGCGGCGCTATGCCCTGGACCAGAACAGCCAGACCCTGACCCTGCGCCGCACGGGCACCGATGGCCTGCTGAACCCCGAAATCCGCCTGTCCCGCAGCGAAAGCGCGCTCGATACGTTCGACCTGGCGACCGCCGAAACCCCCGCCCCAGATTTCAACACTGGTGTTGCCGACACGGTCAGCCTGGTCGTGCAGAACCGGTTCCAATTGGGCGGGGCCGAGGTCACCGCGGGTCTGGACACCGCTCGCAGCCGCGGCCGGTACGAGGGTCAATACGATGGCAGCGTCTTGGCCTTCCGCGAGGATCGTACCAATACCGGCCTCTTCGTGCAGGCGCGGGGCCGCCACGGCCCGATCGATTACAGCGCCGGCCTGCGCTATGACCAGAGCCGCTTCACCGGCGTGGGCGGGCAGGCGGTCGATACCGACGGGGCCAGCGTCAATGCCGCGATCACTTGGCACGTGACAGATACTCTGTCGCTGAATGCCGGCGCCTCCAGCGTGTTCGGGGGCACGCAGCTGGCCTCGGTCTACGAGCTGGACGATTTTTCGGCACCCGACGCCTATGACGCGCTCGGGGCGACGCGCGGGCAGAACCGGGTTCTGGGGGCCGAATGGACGCAGGGCGGCACCACCCTGGGGGCCGAGATCTTCCGCACCCGTCTTGGCGATGTCCGCAAGGGCCTGACCGCCCGGGACCTGGAAAGCGAAAGTTTCCGCCTGTCGGCCCGCCAAGACTGGCGGGGGGGCTTCGCGGCGCTGCGATACAGCGATACCGAGGTGACGCTGGACGGGCGCGGGGCCTCCAGTTTCGATGTCCGTGAACTGGGCACCATCCCGGGCGCCATGCTGACGCTGGAGGCGCGCCACGAGGTAGGGGCCGGGCTGACCCTGGGCGGCATCGTCCAGCATGCCATCGAGGAGGAGACCCGCGCGGCGGACACCGACAGCGACTGGCCGGGTTACACGGTCGTCGACATCTTCGCCGAATACGAGCCGGCCGTCCTCGACAATGTCACCTTCCGCGCCGAGGTCACCAACCTCTTTGACCGCAACTATGTGGACCGCGCCAGCTATGGCGGCGACTATGCCGAGGTGGTGGGCCAGCGCGAACCGGGCCGCAGCATCTCAGCCACCGCCGTGCTGCGGTTCTGATCAAAACCCGGGGCAGCAGCACAGAAGCTGATATCGATGGAGCTGCCCCATTTGCGTGCGAAACATTGTGCGAGGGTCAAGCATTCAGGTTGCAAGCGCGCCTGGATGCCGATTGTTGCCATCCCATCTTCAAACATAAAACGTTCAGTGACAGAGGAGAGCGTATTCTTGCTTCGCCAGCAGATTATCAAACACGCGCATTTGTGAAATGGGTGACGAAGAAAGAAGTTCCGACAGTGGGGTGGTCGGAGCTTTCGCCGCCTGCTTGCGCGATGCCTGACGCGAACGCACGAGGACCCTCGAGCTTACCAACCTGACATCATGGAACCGTACCTGAAACATGCGTCTCGCAGGCTTGCGGGCCAACTTCTTCGACGGTCTGTAGGTCAGGACTGCGCTCAGGAGATTGCTGAGATTGCATTCAACTGCGCGCGCAGGGCGTCAGTATCGGTGGTCAGCGTCTGCTCGATTGCGGCATGGGTGGCGATCCAGATCGGGATCGCCTGTTCCAGCAGCGCCAGACCGCTGGCCGTCAGGGTCAGGCGGCGAGATCGGCGGTCCTCGGCATCGGGCGTCACCGTCAGCAGGCCGCGCCGCTCCAGCGGCTTGAGATTGGCGGTCAGCGTCGTGCGGTCCATTGCCAGCAGACGGGCGACCGATCCGATCGTGGGCGGCTCGGGCCGGTTCAGCGAGATCAGCAGCGAAAACTGTCCGCATTTTAGACCGGCGGGGCGCAAGGCTTCGTCGAAGCGGCGGGACAGGGCGCGGGCGGCGCGTTGCGTGTGCAGGCACAGGCAGCTGTCGCGCACCAGCAAAGTCATGCCGAAACTGGCGTGATGTGAGGAATTCGTTGACACAGATGCTTTTACGTTGATATCAACGTAACTGTCAAGGGAATCGGAGGATCACCATGACCGAAACGCTGCTACCGGCTGCGGATCTGGCATTCCGCTCCACCACGCGATGGCGAAATGAAAGCGCCGACTATCGTGCAGCGCTCACTGCCCTTCTGGCCGAGGAGATCCGCCTGAGGCGCCATATCCAGCAGGTGGCCGCGCAGCGCCGCGCCTTGCCGCCCGGGGGCGAGATCGCGCAGGATTATGCGTTCGACGGCAAGGACGGACCGACTACCTTGGCCGGATTGTTCGGCCGCCATGACACGCTGATCGTCTATTCGATGATGTATGGCCCCGACCGGACGCGGGTCTGCCCGATGTGCGCGGCGCTTCTGGACACGTGGGACGGCATGGCGCGTCATGTCGCACAGCGTGCCGCGCTGGTCGTCGTCGCACGGTCCCCGATCGCCCGCATCCTGGACTGCGCGGTCGAGCGGGGCTGGACCAGCCTGACCTTCCTGTCCGATCCCTCGGGCGACTTCACCGCCGATTATGTGGGCGAACGCGATGCGGACATGCCCGCCTATACGATCTTCCGGCGCAGCGATGGCAAGGTGCGTCACTTCTACAGCGGCGAAGGCGGGATGGAGATCGCCGATCCCGGTCAGGACCCGCATTCCGCCCCGGACCTGAACCCGCTCTGGGTGATGCTGGACACCACGCCCGAGGGGCGCGGCACCGACTGGTATCCGCGTCTGGACGACTGATCCGTCCCCCAACGCCCCCTTCAAAGGAGAACCCCATGACCTATGTCAGCGGCTTCGTGGTCCCGGTCCCGAACGACCGGAAAGAGGATTACCGAAAGATGGCTGCGGATGCGGCGGCGATGTTTCGCGATTACGGCGCGCTGGAGATGATGGAGGCCTGGGGCGACGATGTGCGCGACGGCACCGTCACCGATTTCCGCCGCGCGGTGCAGGCGGGCGAGGGCGAGACCGTGGTGTTTTCTTGGATCGTCTGGCCCGACCGCGCCACCGCCGACGCCGCCGAGGCGCGCATGGAAACCGACAACCGGATGACGCCGCCCTCGGATGCGCCGTTCGACATGAAACGGATGATCTATGGCGGCTTCGCCCCGATCTTCGAGATGGGCCGGGGAGCGGAACAATGACGAACCCTGACGGAACCCCGATCTGGTACGAGCTGATGACCGACGCCCCCGACGCGGCGCAGGCCTTCTATGCCCCGGTGATGGGCTGGGTCTTCGACACCCCTCCTGGCGGGATGGAGCGCGATTACCGCATCTTCACGGCCGCCGATGGCGAGGGGGTGGGCGGCGTGATCTCCACGACCATGCCCGCGACATGGGCGGTCTATTTCGGCGTGGGCGATGTCGATGCCATGGCCGCGCGGGTCACCGATCTGGGCGGCCGGGTGCATCTGGGTCCGCAGGACATCCCCGGCGTGGGGCGCTTTGCCTTCGTGACCGACCCGCAGGGGGCCAGCTTCTATCTGATGCGGGGCGACAGTGCCGCCGACAGCACCGCATTCGCGCCCGCAAGACCCGGGCATTGCAGCTGGAACGAGTTGGTGACATCGGATCAGGACGGGTCCTTCGCCTTTTATGGGGCGCTGTTCGGCTGGACGAAGGCCGGGGCGATGCCGATGGAAGGCATGGGGGATTACAGCTTCATCGGCCATGACGGCGGCATGATCGGCGCGATGATGACCGCGCCCCAGCCCGGCACGGTGCCGTTCTGGAACTTTGCCTTTACCGTGCCCGATATTGACCGCGCCAAGGCGGCGGTTGAGGCGGCGGGCGGGACCGTCCGGCAGGGCCCGGTCGAACTGCCCGGCGACGAGGGCGACTGGATGATCCAGATCACCGACCCGCAGGGGGCCAAGGTGATGCTGACCGGCAAACGCCCGGGCGGAGCCGTCTGATGGACCAGATCAGCACCTTTCTGTGGTTCGACGGTCAGGCCCTTGAGGCCGCCGAATTCTATACCGCCCTGTTTCCCGACAGCCGGATCACTGATCGCACCCCCAGCCCGATCGATTATCCCGGCGGCGCGGCGGGACAGATCATCACCGTGGCCTTTACCCTTGACGGTCGCGGCTTCATCGCCATGAACGGCGGGCCAGGCCATCCCTTCACCGATGCCGTCTCGCTGTCCATCGATTGCGACGATCAGGCCGAGGTTGACCGGTACTGGGACGCACTGTCCGATGGCGGCATGCCGGTCGCCTGCGGATGGATCAAAGACCGCTTCGGTCTCAGCTGGCAGGTCACGCCGCGCATCCTGCCCCGGCTGCTGGCCGATCCCGACCGCGCCAAGGCCCGCCGCGTGATGGAGGCGATGACCCGGATGGTCAAACTCGACGTCGCGGCCATCGAGGCGGCGGCCAAGGGCGATGCGCCATGACCCTGCCCCTCACCGGCCAGTGCCGCTGCGGCAGGGTGCGCTTCCGCATCACCGCGCTGCCGGCCGTGACCAGCGCCTGTCACTGCACCGGCTGCCAGAGGATGACCGGCAGCGCCTTCTCGCTGTCAGCAGCCTTTGCCGGCGAAGCCTTCATGATCACGCAAGGCGATACCGTCATCGGCGGCCTGCACGGCCCCGAGGCCCACCACCATCATTGCGACCATTGCAAAAGCTGGGTGTTCACCCGGTGGGGCAACATGGTGAACCTGCGCGCGCCGATGCTAGACGATCCCGCATGGTGCGAACCCTTCATCGAGACCTGGACCCGCGAGAAGCTGCCTTGGGCCAACACCCCGGCGCAGCACAGTTTCGAGGAATTTCCGCCGATGGAGGCCTTTGCCGACCTCGTCGCCGCCTATGGCCAACATATCGGCGCGACCTGAACCCGCAAGAAGGGATGTTACCATGAAGGACAGCAAGCTGACCGTCACCGCCTTTGACTGGGTGCCCGCCTTCGCCCAAGGCCATGTCCGCGACCTGCGGGTCCGTTGGGCGCTGGAGGAGGCCGGGTTTCCCTATCAGGTCGAGGTGATGACCCAAGGCGCGCAAAAGCACCCCTCGCATCTGCGCCGGCAGCCCTTCGGTCAGATCCCGACTCTGGAGATCGACGGACGCACCCTGTTCGAAAGCGGGGCGATCCTTTGGCGCATCGCCGAAACCAGCGACACGCTGCTGCCACAGGACCCCGCCGCCTGCGACAGGGTGCTGGCTTGGGTCTTCGCCGCGCTGAACACGTTGGAGCCGCCGGTCGGCATGCTGGCCATGCTGGATCTGTTCATCAAGGACAAGGAGGCGGCCGCGCGCATCCGTCCCGAGATCGCCAGCGCCGCCCGGGACATGCTCGACAAGCTGGCCGCGGTATTGGGTCCTGAGCCGCATATCGCAGGCGGGTTCTCGGTCGCCGACATCGTGCTCACTACGGTCCTGCGCGATGTGCCCGACGACCTGATCGCCGGATACCCGACCCTGCGCGCCTATGTCGACCGGCACACGGCACGGCCCGCCTTCCGCGCGGCTCTAGAGGGGCAGATGAAACCCTTCCTCGAAAACGCCGCAAGGTACGAGGCGGCAGGCTAAGGCCTCGTCCGGCCACAGGACCGTAACTGGAACCAGCATGCGTCGCGACGCATCCATCGGCCCCCGCAGGCAATCAATTCGAGCCATGAAGGGCTCGGTGCCCTCCTGTGAGCGGCGACACTCATATCATCATACGAGGAGACCAAGATGACGGAAGCGGCGCACATGCTGGAAGGAAGGTGTTTATGCGGGTCGGTCCGCCTTGTCGTGCAGGGAACTGGCGACAGCATCGAAGTCTGCCATTGCTCCATGTGCCAAAGGTGGAGCGGTGGGCCGCTTTTCTGCCTGCATGGTCTGCCAGAGGACGCAATCACGATCACCGGCGAAGAGCATGTATCCCGCTACACGTCGTCGGAATGGGCCGAGCGCGCCTTCTGCAGTCGATGCGGCAGCAATCTGTGGTATCACTTTGTTCCTGGTGGCACCCGCGCCTTGATGGCGGGTCTGTTCACGCTACAAGACGACGTCAAGATCGGCATGCAGATCTTCGTGGACGAGCGGCAGCCCTGGGCGCGGCTGGCTGCCGAAACCCCTGAAAAGACCGGCGCGCATGTTGTTGCGGAGGCCAAGGCTGCAGGGTTTGGATTCGACTGATGCGTGTTTCTGGACCGACATCTGCCGTTTGATCCGATCGTCAGCCGCATTCGAAGAGTTTGGACAGGTTTGTTAGCGGCTAAAAGATATTGACGCTGTTACCGAGCGGCTGCAGCTTTGCAGAACGGCGTGCAAACGCATGGTCGCCGGGAAGCCTGCATCGGCCACCGGGAACGAAAGTCGGCTCCTCCGTGCAGTTTGCTTTAGGTGCCATGACGAGCCAATGCATTCGGGATGAACACTATGCCCACGATCACAGCGTTCAGGACATCGCCGGATAAAGGCGCAGGGCTGGCACGGGACATGCGCGTCCGTTGGGCGCTTGAAGAGGTCGGCAGTCCATATGACGTGCAATTGGTGACATTCGATGAGTTGAAAGAGCTTGCCCACCTCAAGCGCCAGCCGTTCGGCCAGATCCCGACCTATGAAGATGGAAACGTGGTGTTGTTCGAGCCCGGTGCCATCGTGCTTCACCTCGCGGAAAGTCATGTTGGCCTATTGCCCGAAGATCCGGCGGCTCGCGCCACAGTCCAAAGTTGGATCTTCGCTGCCTTGAACACGGTCGAGCCACCCATCATGGAGCGCGATTACGTGAAGTATTTCGAAGCCGACAAAAGCTGGCAGCCCGAACGGTTTGCCATGGTGGACGATAGGATCAAGACACGGCTGGATCAACTTGCAACAGCACTCGGGGATTCGACCTGGCTGGCCGGGACGTTCAGCGCCGCAGATATTTTGATGGTCCACGCATTCCGGAGGCTCGAAGGGTCGGGAATGCTGGAAGACTATCAAGTGCTCACAGATTACATCGCCCGCGCCGCCGAACGCCCCGCATACAAGCGGACTTTTTGCGTGTCCGGACCGGCGCTATTGCGGTGCGGCTTCGGGAAAGGACACCCCGGTCAGCTGTTCCGACCAATCCCACAGGCGGGACGCCGTCTCCGGATCCAGCGCCTGCGGGGGGACGCGGGCGGGCATGGGGTGTCCGCGTGTCTCTCCCATGCGATCGGGGCCATAATAGCCTCCGGACTCGGCATCGGGGGATGTGGCGGCGAAGAGCACTGGTAGAGCTCCCTGTGACGCCGGCTGGAAGAGAAACGGCAGGGTGACACGGACCAGCCGGCCGATGTCCCAACGGCCTGCGGAATTTGGCAGAAGGTCCGTGCGCGAAACACCGGGATGCGCCGCGATGCTGGCGATGCCCCAGTTGTTTGTGGTGCTCCTTCGCTGCAGTTCGATGGCGAACATGAGGCAGGCTAGCTTGGACTGGGCATAGACGGGCATCGGGCGATACGACCGCTCGGCCTGTAGATCATCGAAATCGATCTGCCCGCTGCGTGCGGCGACGCTTGACAGGGCAATGACACGGGCGTTCGTACCCTGTTGCAGAAGCGGCAGCAAATGCGCGGTGAGGGCGAAATGGCCGAGATAATTCGTGCCAAGCCGAAGCTCGAACCCGTCCGCGGTGCTGCGCCGCGTCGGGGGGGTCATTACGCCGGCATTGTTGACCAGCAAGTCCAACCGGTGATGATCAAAGCGAATCCTGTCGCCGAAGGCAGCGACTGAAGCGAGGCTGGCGAGATCAAGCACCTCGAAGCGCAGCGTCGCGCCAGGGACGGCGCTGCGGATGCTGTCGACCGACGCCCTGCCCTTGGCCGGATCGCGCCCGGCCAGGATGACCTCGGCGCCCGCTCGCGCAAGGGCGAGGGCTGTCTGATAGCCGATCCCACCGGTCCCGGTGACTGTCAATCGGCGCCCAATATTGACCCCCTTTCGGCGTGCAATTTTGACCCCTTAGCTGTGTGGTGATCAGGGTCTGTCCCGACGCAGCTGATCATGTTGCGGAGGCGGGACAGACCCTGATCAGGCGCGGTTCTTGAAGCGCCAGGACTCGTTGCCGGTTTCGAGGATCTCGCAGTGATGCGTGAGGCGGTCGAGCAGGGCCGTTGTCATCTTGGCATCGCCGAAGACGGCCGGCCATTCGCCGAAGGCAAGGTTCGTCGTGACGATGATGGACGTGCGCTCGTAGAGCTTGCTGATCAGGTGGAACAGCAACTGGCCGCCTGCCTGAGCGAATGGAAGATATCCCAGTTCGTCGAGTACGATGAAGTCGAGACGGGTCAGGTATTCGGCCGTGCGCCCCTGTTTACCGCTGCGGCTCTCGGTATCGAGCCTGTTCACCAGATCGACCACGTTGAAGAAGCGGCCTCGGGTGCCGTTCCGTATCAAGGCGCGAGCGATCGCGATGGCGAGATGTGACTTTCCCGTGCCAGTGCCACCGATCAGCACGACATTGCGCTGGTCGGCCACGAATGTGCCAGTCGCAAGATCGCGCACCAGGCCCTCGTTGACCGGTGTGTCGGCAAAGTCGAAGTCTTCGATATCCTTCGCGAGCGGCAGCTTTGCCACGGTGAGCTGATACTTGATCGATCGGGCCTGCTTCTCGGCGATCTCTGACTGCAACAGATCACCGACAATACGGGGCGGTTCGAACTGGCGCTTGATACTGGTGGCCATGATCTCGTCATAGGCGCTGCGCATCCCGTAGAGCTTGAGAGTGGCCATCAATTCCAGAACCTGGGTGCGTTCCATCGTAGTTTGTCCTCCTGAGGCTGTCGTAGCGTGCGCAATCAGCCACGGGCTCGTGGGTCAGCCGCAACGCGGTGGGGGTGAGAAGCAATGGAGGTGGTGCCGGGTCCCGGCTGCGCGCGAGGATGTTGATGATGACCGGCGCCGAAAAGACGCCCTGTGCGAGGGCCTCCTGGCACGCGGCTTCCACAGCAAGGAGGCCATCGGTCGCGACGCAGCCGAGGATTGCCACCATCTGTCGGTCGCCGTCATTCATGCTCTTGAGCTTGCGGCGCACCGTCGCTATCGCGGTCGGCAGCACCCAGTTCTGGAACGGGGCACCATTCCGTAAGGCGCCGGGTTTGCGTGCCAGAACAGGCACATAGTGCCAGGGATCGTAGACCGTCTCGTTCCTGCCAAAGCAGCGGGAATGTTCTGCCACGATGACCCCGTCCTGCCGGATGACGATCTTCTCGGCATAAGCGTGGACTTCGACGGGCCGTCCGACAGCCGTCGAGATCACGGAATACCTGTTGTTGTCGAACCGGACGAGGCAGGTCTTGGAGACGGAGGCCGGAACGGAATGGAAGCCGTCAAACGAGCCGACATAGGGGACGAGGGTCGCGCGCTCTGTCTCGAACATCTGCCAGATCATCTGATCGCTGCGCTCAGGGTGCTTGTGCGCCTTCGCATAGGCGATGCATTTGTCGAGCAGCCAGACGTTCAGCTCGTCCAGGCTCCTGACCCGAAGCCTTGGGGTGAAGAACCGTTCGCGCACAAGGCCAACCTGGTTCTCGACCTGGCCTTTCTCCCAGCCCGACGCAGGCGTGCAGGCAACCGGCTGAACCAGATAGTGGCTGCACATCTGCAAAAAGCGCCGATTGTAGAGCCGCTCCTTGCCGATAAAGACCGCCTCGACCGCCGTCTTCATGTTGTCGTAGATCCCGCGCGTGCAAGTGCCCTTGAAGAAGGCGAAGGCCCGGTCATGCGCGTCGAACATCGAAGCCACCGCGGCGCCATCGGTTTGAGCCCGATGGCTGAGGCTCCTGGCTCTCGCGCATATACGCCCGGGCGAACATCATGCGGCTGTGGCAGAGCCTGACATGCGCGACCTTGACCGTCGTCGTCACGCCGTTGATCAGCACGACCTCATGGCTCCAGTCGAATTGGTAGGCCTCGCCGGGCGCATAGTAGAGCGGCACGTAGGCTTCGGCAGCCGCTGATCCGCGCGCCTTCGACCAAGTCTTGGCGTAACGCCGGATTGCATCGTAACTGCCCTCGTAGCCGAGTGACCGGACCTCCTCGTAGATCCGGATCAGGGTCAGCCGTTCTCGCGACGCCTTGCCTTCATTGGCAACTAGGAACCGATCCACCTCCGACTGCCAGGGCCCAACCCGCGGCATCGGCTGATGGTCACGCTCGTAGGTGAAGTCCGTCTCGTCTGACCGCAGGATCTTGCGCACCGTGTTGCGCGACACATGCAGGTCCCGGACGATGCGCTTCATCGACCAGCCCTGCACATGAAACGCCCGACGCACCCGCGCTATCGTATCCACTCGCTTCAACTCCCCCTCCATCCGCTGCCTCGCAACGGATGGTCAGATGAAACCCGAGGGGGGTCAAAATTGGACGCCGATTACCCCGCCAAGGGGGTCAGTTTTGCACGCCGAAACACAGTTCAAGGCGCGTAGCCAGCTTTTGATATAAGCGCCGGACTGACCAAAATCCGGGGTCAGGCCAAGCTGGGCGCAGACCATGCAGTTGCCGATTTCCGCAATCAGTTCCTCGAACGCATAGGCCTTGCGGTCGGTGAAGCGCGCAAACCGGTCAAGCCGGGTGCCGTGCCCTGTCCAGTGGCAAGCCTCATGGGCAAGTGTCCCGTAATAACCCGCCGCATCGTGGAAGGTGGCAATCGGCGGCATGTGGATATGATCTGCAGCGGGGTCATAGTAGGCGCGCGGATCGTCGCTGGTGCGGATCTCGGCTCCGGTGGCGGCAAAGAAAGCGTCGAGCGCCGGGTCTGCCTCGGTCCCAAGGTCGCGGGCGGCCTCGGCAGGCGTGCCATAGTATTCCGGCGCCAACCCCTCGATCTGTTCGGCGTTAAACACGCTGTAGGATTTCAGATAGGGGATGCGGCGATCCTCGCCGGTGGCCTCGTCCTCACGCTCAAAGGTGCCGTATTTGACAACGGTGGCGCATGTCTCGCCCTTGCGCACCTGCCAGCCTGCTTCTTTGGCTTGCCGATAGGTGAACCAGAACGGGGCGCGATAGCCTTTTGCATCGGCGGCCAGCCACAGCATCAGGACATTGATGCCGGAATAGGGTTCGCCGTTGCTGCGCAGGGGGAAGGGTGCGCCGCCCTTGTCGCCGGTCCAGGGCTTGCGCCATGCCGGGGTGCCGGACTCGATGCTGGCGATGATGCTGTCGGTCACGTGCTGATATAGATCGAACGCTTTGGCCATGTGGCTTTCCTTCTCTTGCAGCGGTCCCGCCCGGTCTCTGTGCCGTGGTCGGGTGCCCAAAATGGGCGGGGTTTCTGGCGAGGAAGCGCGAAGCGCGCCCCTCTCCTGAAACCTTGCCTCCCGGCGAGGGCAGGGGGGGACCGCCGCAATGAGAAAATCAAACAGGCAAGGGGGTGGTGCGGCCCGCAGCCGAAGGCGAGGACACGGCCCCGCAGGATGTGCAGTATTTTCTTGTTGCGGTGGGGGGCTTGCGGCCCCCTAACGGACAGGCGCGAAGCGACTGGCCCAACAAAGGCAGGGGGCGTTTGGCTTGCCCAAATCCCCCTGCGTCACGATCACCGCGCCTGCGCGGGGATCTCGGTATTCTTTATAGAGAAGGGTAGTGGTCTGCTGCATCAGCTGCCCCAGGCCGCACCCGGTTGCCCACAGGCCCTTGATCCGTGCCGTCTCGCGCGGGCCTGCTCCGGTCCCGCGCCTTCACTCCCAAGGTCGTTCCGACGCACAACTGGACAACCGGGTGCCCGCCTCGCGTCAGCGGTCCCGCCCGTCAGGGACGAGATGGGCAGGGCAGGGGGCCCAGAACCGGTGTGCGAGGGGATGGCTTGGGACAAGACATTCAACCGTGCAGCGCAGCCGGGCGCTTCGCCCTGACCCGCTCGGGTGGAGGCCGGCACAGCCGGCCGGAACCGGGGGGCGCGGCCCGAAGGCGACGCCCTCTTGACAAGTGTATATTCTTTTCGTATATACATTGTACGGGCCGAAGTGCAACCTGTTTATACATTGTACGGGCCGAAGTGCAACCTGTTAGTGTAGTCCATTCCGAAGGAGCCTGAATGATCCACTTTATTTTAACTCGGAAGAGCTATGCATCGGTACGAATGGGACGAGAACAAGCGTCGTCTAACGCTTGAAAAGCACAAGATTGACTTCATTGATGCTGCTGAAGTGTTCGCGTCGGTATATCTGAAGATTGCTGGTCGCTCTGAAAGCGAACTACGCTTTATTGCGGTTGGGGAAATCAATGGGATCCATATCGCGGTAGTTTTCACTGAGCGTGAAGATGTTATCCGCATAATTACAGCCCGAAGGGCCAGATTAAATGAAAGAGAAGCTTACATCGAGCATGTCGCTGGAAGAAGTGAGGAAACTTCGCAGTGAGACCCGTTGGGATGAGGTCCGGGCAACCGGGGATCATCAGGGCGATTCAGAGATTGAGGTAGACTGGCGCCGTGTTGAGGTGGTTCTTCCTGAGAAGAAAGTGATGATCTCTGTGCGTCTTGACGCAGACGTTTTAGACTTTCTTCGATCGCAAGGGCCGGGCTACCAAAGCCGAATGAATGCAATTTTGCGATCTTATATGAAGTCTCACGAAAAAGCTTGAGCACCCTGATAAGCCCCGGCTGCGTGCAGCCGGGGCTTATCAGGGTACGTTTTAATCTCAGCTGAAATTTACTTCCACATGCGCTCTGCGGCATCTCTCAGGTACCTATACCCGCGCTTCGACGGCATTCCGTTACCGGACCTATGCGCAAAGTTTATTAAATGATAATAACAATTCCCCCGAAGTGGTCATGAAACAGTCCGTTGCAAAACCAAAGAACGGTTGCGCTAAACTGGCAGCCTCGTCGGTTGTCGGTGCCGGGGCATGAATAGCGGCATCGAGACAGGCGAAGACGGCAACAGGGTACCGCGCGGACAACAATTAACTGGATGACTGGGCGTTGTACGGGTTAAATGATCCCGAGGTCAGCCAGCTTGTAGACCGCTTAGCTCTGGGTCACGGGATGCGCGTATGCGGGAGGATACCTCAGAAAAGGACCTTGACCCGCGCAGCTCGGTCAAAAAGTCAAAACCTGTATTTTTGATACATAACATAACTTATTGGAATTTTTGAGATCGAAAGGTGGACCCCTATCTTCGCAACCATCGACGAGCGTTTTTTGCAACCCAAGATGACCCGGCGCAACATTCGATAACTGCTTCGCTCGTACTGACACTATGGACCTGACAACCCAGGAACGAGGTTTTGCTTCGGGGTCGTCAGCAAAAGGAAACTCATGTTTAGGAACGCGCCTTTAGGCGAGTGACCGATCTATAGTTCACGTGTAAATCTAGCTTGCTGGTCGCTTTGTTCCCGAAGCCATGCTTCGAACTTGGGCTTGGGCGCCCCGAAGAACATCAGATTGTCGAGTTCCTGAAGGCAGGCGGCCGCGTCCTTGACAGGCTTGAGCCGCTTTCCCGTATCGGCCCGCCAGAGCCACGCCACGCGGCTCTCCGCGTCCAGTTCAGCTAAGCTTGGGTAGCGAACCGCCAGTTATCCACAATTTCCGGGGATGCTTCTGGGGATAGGCAAGAATTTCCTAATCGAATGAATCCCTTCATGTCGAGAGGTTCAGTGTCGCAGAGCTACTGCAAAGGACAGCTCTCATCCGCGGCCCAGTCCCCAAAGCTAAGGTAATATACCCGGACATCCGCCTGCCCCGCAGTGATCGCCGCCAAGGCTGCCAAGGCAGCGCGTCCGCCCCCTTGGCAGTGGGTGATGACCGGACTACCACCGTCGAACCCTGCATCAGCCATCATCTGCGCCAGTTCGGATGCCGGTCGCAAACGCCGCCCGTCAAGCAAACTTCGATGATCGAGATGAGCCGCGCCCGGCAGATGCCCCCCGCGCGGGTTTCCCTTCTGATCTTCGCCGCCAAACTCGGCGGCCGTCCGGACGTCCAGGACTTGAACCGATGGCAAGGCCGACTTCAACTCATGCCTTCCCATCAAGCGGACCGCCCCTACACCGGGGCGAAGATTAGGGATATTCGTGCTTGGCGTCGCCTGTGCGGGAAGCGTGCCCATTTCCGGCAGGCCGCCATTCAGCACCGCGGCCGGAAGCCCGAAATACTGCAGGATGAACCAGACACGGGCGGCCTCGGTCATGCTGCCATCGTCGAGGACCACGGTCAGGACGTCCCGCGCCAGATCCAGTTGGGCGATCTGTTCCTGCCAATACGCTACATCATCGAAACCCGTCTCGCTCTGCCTGGCCGTGGCGATCCAGTCCCGGATTGGGACGACCACCATGCCGGCGGGATGTTCGTCGGCTGTTGGCACGTAAAGCAAGCGCAGCGGACCTAAGTTGGTCAGGTCGGCGGAGTTCACGATGGGAGAGGCGGTCATAGGTTAAGGTCCTTCTGTGGTTTGTCCGGCAGGGGTCTGATCGGGTTGTAAAAAACCCAAGCTGCATGAGATCGTCAGACCACCCCCGCGAGCCGCAGCGCCAACCCGGCAAAGGCGCAGATCGCCAGCACCGTGACCGCGCTCAGCTTCAACCGGAACACTGCAACGATGGCGACAGTGACCAGCGCCAACGCGGCCAGGTCCAGCGCTGTCCAGACCGGCAGGTCCAGATCCAACCCCATCGTGGTGACGGGACGCAACTGGCCGAACAGCACATGCAGCCCGAACCACAGCGCCAGGTTCAGGATCACCCCGACCACCGCCGCCGTCACCGCCGTCAGTGCAGCGCTCAGCGCGTGATTGTCACGCAGCCGCTCAATGAAGGGCGCGCCCAAGAAGATCCACAGGAAACACGGCACAAATGTGACCCAGGTGGTCAGCAGCCCGCCAAGCGTCGCCGCCAGCATCGGCGGCAGGCTGCCTGCCTCACGCAGCGCGCCCATGAAACCTACGAACTGCGTGACCATGATCAGCGGGCCGGGCGTGGTCTCGGCCATGCCAAGGCCGTCCAGCATCTCTCCCGGGGCCAGCCAGCCATAGGTCTCGACCGCCTGCTGGGCGACATAGGCCAACACCGCATAGGCGCCGCCGAAGGTCACCACCGCCATCACGCTGAAGAACCCGGCGATCTGCGAGAGCACGTTCTGCGGCCCGAGGAATAGAAACAGCGCCGCCACCGGCACCAGCCACAGGCCCAGGAACACAACCGAGATGCGCGCGGCCCACCCGGCGCTGACGCGGGTGTGGTCGGGCGTGCCCTCGCCCAGCAGGGTGTCGGCATCCTCGACCTGCATGCCCCCCATCTTGCCGTGCCCGCCGCTGCCCCGGAACGCCGTCAGACCGGCCCGCGCGCCAAGATATCCTGCGACAGCGGCGGTCAGGATGATGATCGGGAACGGCACGCCGAAGAAGAAGATTGCGATAAAGGACGCCACCGCAATGCCGATCATCGTGCCGTTTTTCAGCGCGCGCGACCCGATCCGGATCACGGCCTGAACGACGATGGCAAGGACGGCGGCCTTCAGACCGAAGAACAGCCCCTCCAGCACGCCGGTATTGCCCCAGATCGCGTAGATCCAGCTGAGACCCATGATTGCCACGACGCCGGGGAGCACGAACAGCAACCCGGCTATGATGCCGCCGAGCGTACGGTGCATCAGCCAGCCGATATAAACAGCCAGCTGCATCGCCTCGGGGCCGGGCAGCAGCATGCAGTAGTTCAGCGCGTGCAGGAAGCGCCGCTCGCCCAGCCATTTCTGTTCCTCGACCAGGATGCGGTGCATCAGGGCAATCTGGCCTGCAGGACCGCCGAAGCTGAGCAAGCCGATGCGTACCCAGATGCGCGTGGCCTCGCCCAGGGTCGGATAGGGACGGGTTGTCATGATGCAGTCCTTGGGGTGTTTGCGGGCCAATTGTGGGTCTCGGACGTCGCATCGCGCGCCCACCGATACAGCGCATCATAGACCAGCATCCCGGCTTCCAGCTGCTCCAGGTCATCGGCATACATCCGCGATAGCCCAAGCGAGATGGCCAGCAGGCCCGCCGCTTCGGGCGCCAGGTCCAGCCGCGCCGTATCGGCAGCCCGCACGATCACCGCCAGGCGATCCAGCGCCGGAACGGACAGGCCCAGTTCGGCCAGCATCACGTCGAAGCTGCACAGATCGCCCCGGTGGCTGAAGAACACGTCCTCGATGTCAAAGGGAGCAGCATTGTGGCGTTCCGCCACGCCCGCGACCTCGGACGGGGCCACGAACAGGATCACCGCGCGGGGATCGACGAACCGGCGGATCAGCCACGGGCAGGCGATCCTGTCGATCTTGGGCCGCGCGCGGGTGACCCAGACCGTGCGCCCCTGCCCGTCGCGAGGCGGCAGATATGTCGTCGTGACCAAGGGCAGTCCTGCGTCGTGCCAGCTTTCGAAGCCGCCTTCCAGGTATTCTGCCGGGCGACCCTCGGCGCGCAGCCAGGCCGCCGCGCCCTGGCTGCGGCGATGGCCCGCCTGGCACAGCATAAGGACAGGCCCGAGCGGCAGCGGCGGAAGATCTGCCAGCGCGCGGTCATCCGCACGGATGGCCCCGGGCAGCAGCCGTGGATCGGTAGCAAAGTCCTGATCCGACCGGACATCCAGAATGACCGGCGCGCGGGGCGTGCCGATGATCCGGGCAAGCTTGTCGACAGAGATCGCGTTGGGCGCAGGCATGGGCGTTCCTCCCGTGAAGGTTTTGACTGGAACGCGAACTTCGGCTGACGCCTCGTGGGGCGGTCGCAAGCCCCATATGTCGGGAATAGAGCGTGGGCGGGGCCAAGGTCAAGCAGGCGGCGCCGTCCAACATCCAGGCGGTCCCTTGCAGCCGGTGGGTACAAACGGCGCCGCAGGGTTCTTGCGATGCCCGACCGATGGGTCGCGCGCTCGCAGAGGAAGAAAAGCCGCCGTTTGCCGTGTAAAGGCGAATAGCGGCCAAACGATCAGTAGGTTTCGACGATGGCGCTGTAATCGCCGCGCACTTGGATCGTCATGTCGATCGGGGTGCTGTCGCGGTTGCGCCAGAACCAGCCATGATCACCGGCGAAGGGCGCCTCGATGCTACCCTCGCCGTCGGTCGCGCCGCTGCCGCGTTCGTAGTCGATGGCCTCGCCGCCGCTATGGGCGTGCAGGTCGAAGTTGACCCGGCCACCGGTCGCGGTCCAAGCGTATTCGACCACGCCGCCCTCCTCCATTGTCATCTTGATCTCGGCAGTGTCGCCGGGTTCCAGCGTGAAGGTGACAGTGTCCGTCCAAGCCTCGGGTGCCTCTTGGGCGTAGGCCGTACCGACGAACAGGCCGAAGATGCTGTCGAGGACGCTGGACGTCTGATCCTGCGCGGGCTGTTGCTGCCCCAGCTGTTCGTCCAGCAAGCGATCCGCCTCGGCCTCGGCGGCCAGCTGGACCTTGATCTCGCCCATCTCGGTCAGGCCGGTGACGCGACCGATCCCGGTTGGGTCGATGCCGTATTCGGCGGGCAGGTAGATGGCGACCATGATCACCGCCGCGCCAATGCCGGCCAGGATCGTGGAGCGGCGCAGCTGCGCCTTGGTCGGTAGCTCGTCGATGTTCGGTTTGGGTGCATTGTGCATGGGAGTATCCAATCTGTTTTCAGGTTGAAGCGATGTAGCCGGCGACCTGGTTGAAGGTCAGCCAGATGCCGAGGCCCATCATCACCACGTTGGCGATGGTGGCCTGGCGCAGGAAATTCGGGCTGCGGCGCCAATAGCCCATGACGATCAGGATCACCGCCAGAGCCAGCAGCTGGCCGACCTCAACACCGACGTTGAAAGCCAGCAGGTTGGCCAGTAGCCCGTCCTGCGGGATGTCATAGTCGAGGATCTTGGTGGCCAGACCCGTACCATGAAACAGGCCAAAGATCAGCGTGGCGGCCTTGGTGTTCGGCTGGACCCCGAACCATCTTTGATAGGCGCCAAGGTTGTCCAGCGCCTTGTAGACCACGGACAGACCGATGATCGCGTCGATGATGTAGGCGTTGATGCCCCAGCCATACCAGACGCCAAGAAGCATCGTGACCGAATGGCCGATAGCGAAGAGACTGACATAGATGCCGACGTCTTTCATCCGGTAGAGGAAGAACACCACGCCCAGCAGGAACAGGATGTGGTCATAGCCCGTCACCATGTGCTTGGCACCGAGGTAGATGAAGGGGATGATCTGCACCCCCCAGATTTCCTGGATGTAGCCCGCGTCGCCGGCGGTGACATTATGAGCAAGGGCTGGAGCTGCGGTCAGCATGAAGGCCGCCATGATAGCAAGGGTCAGCATGGCCGTCTGGCGTGGCGCCAGGGCAGGCAGGACCCGCAGAGTCGAGGTCATGAGAAAACTCCGGTGTGGATTTGTTTGATCGGGAAAGCCGCGCGAAGGCGGCGCCGATCAGGCCCGCGGAGGTCGTTCGATCAGATAGACCCGATGCGGCCCGTCGAGGGACGCACGTAGCCGGAAGCCGTCCCGATAGGCTGTGGGCGGGTACGAGCCGGCAGTGAGAACCAACATGGCCTGAGAGTGATCGTGATCGGCCACGTCATGGCTGTGACCGTGCAGCGCCCAGAACAGATCCTCCTCCAGCCCATGGGAATGGCCGTAATCCGCGATCATGTCCGTATGCTCGGCCACAACCTCGAAGATCGAAGGGACGTGGCTGGAGCTTGGCGCAAGGGACCAGACCACCAGCGACAGGCAGATGACTGCCACAAGTGCGCTTTGCGCAAATGTCCGCACGTGGTTCACTGGCCTGCCCGCTCACTCGCGGCACGCTGATCGTGCCGTCTTGTTCTATCCCCTCGGGGGGATAGCCTGACTGTATGACACACCCGCATGTTCACGCAAGCCACCCTGCCCTCGTCACCCGGCTGAAACGCGCCGACGGCCACTTGCGGGCAGTGATCGAGATGATCGAGGCTGGAAAACCCTGCCTTGATATCGCCCACCAGCTGCAAGCGGTCGAGAAGGCCGTCATCAATGCCAAGCGGGCCCTCATCCACGACCATATCGATCATTGTCTGGACGCCGAGCATTCAGCTGACGATCGCGCCAAAATGAAGGCCATTTCCCGATACCTTTGAGGTCACCTCATGCTGGACGTCCTCGCCGACCGCACCTACCGCCACCTCTTTGCAGCGCAGGTGGTGGCGCTTCTGGGCACTGGGCTTGCCACGGTGGCGCTTGGGCTTCTGGCCTTCGATCTGGCAGGCGACAATGCGGCCATGGTGCTGGGCACGGTCTTTACCATTAAGATGGTGGCCTATGTTGGCATTGCCCCCATCGCGGGCGCCTTCGCAAATCGCGTGCCGCGCCGGGGCTTCCTGGTGGCGCTGGACCTGGCGCGGGCCGCTGTCGCGCTGTGCCTGCCCTTCGTCACCGAGATCTGGCAGGTCTATGTGCTGATTTTCGTGCTGCAATCCGCCTCCGCGGCGTTCACGCCGACCTTCCAGGCGACTATCCCCGACGTGTTGCCCAACGAGGCGCGCTATGCCCGCGCGCTGTCGCTGTCGCGGCTGGCCTATGATCTTGAGAACATCGTCAGCCCGATGCTGGCCGGCCTGCTCCTGGCTGTGATCAGCTACAACTCCCTCTTCTTCGGAACGATGGTCGGGTTTGCGGCATCTGCGGCACTGGTCCTCTCGGTCATGCTACCCAGCCCGAAACCCACCGAGCCGCGCGGGATCTATGACCGCACGACCGGCGGCATCCGTATCTATCTGGCCACGCCCCGCCTGCGCGGATTGCTGGCGTTGAACATGGCCGCCGCAGCGGCAGGGGCGATGGTGCTGGTCAACTCGGTCGCGCTGGTGCGCGGCACGCTTGGGCTGGATGCCTCCGCACTGGCCTGGACGTTGCTGGCCTTCGGGGCAGGCTCGATGATTGCAGCCCTGCTGCTGCCGCAGGTGCTGGACAGGGTGCCGGATCGCCCGGTGATGGTGGGCGGGAGCATTCTGATGGTGCTGACCCTTCTGGGGCTGGCAGGTGGGGTCGCCGCGTTTGGCCTGGCCTGGCCGGCCCTGCTGGGTGCTTGGTTCTTCGTGGGGCTCGGATATTCCGCTGTTCTGACGCCGTCCGGGCGGCTTCTCCGGCGCTCAGCCCATGCCGAAGACCGTCCGGCGCTCTTTGCCGCGCAGTTTGCCCTGAGCCACGCCTGCTGGCTGCTCGCCTATCCCCTGTCGGGGTGGCTGATGACCCGGCTCGGCCCCGTCGCAGCGCTTGGCGGTCTGGCCGCATTGGCCATCATGGGCCTCCTGGCCGCCCTCCGGCTCTGGCCGCGCAATGACCCAGAGACCCTGGAGCATACCCACGATAACCTTCCACTTGATCATCCGCATGTGCAGGGGACACGCCGCCACGCCCACCCCTTCGTGGTGGATGAACACCATCCCCGGTGGGCGTCACAGCTGTAGAGGTAGCCATAGGACAGCGTGGCTAGCATGTGGCCGACACTGATTAAGCGCCAGCATCGACTACTTGACGTACAAATACCCGGCGGCAATGAAATTCAAACCAAGCTGGCAGGATATCCAGCTGCGGCTAATGCTGTTTGGACACTATCGGGATCAGCGCGGCTGCGTAAGTTGATGCTTCGTGACGCCATGTCGAAATCGATTTGTGCCTCAGCGTCCAAGGCATGAATGGTCTTTTCCACCTTCGCCCTGCAGTGGCCGCAGCTCGTACTAGGAATACTAAACGTCGCCATTTGCAGATCTTCTCTCATTTTTTCGGACCTTTCTATTTGCTCTTTAACGCTAAATTTTCGAACGAAAAAATTACCTATAGGAGCCAGTTCCTGTTATCGCTTATTTTTCCGAGATCAGTTGGCTTTGGTGCGGGGAGTGCCCGCAGGTGCGTCGCCATTCGCCTCGATATCGGCAATGTAACTTGTCATTTCAGCTATCTCGTTCCGCTGAGCTTCGATGATCGCGTCAGCAAGGTTCCGGACCCATGGATCTGAAAAATCAGCTCGCTCAGGTGAGACGTCGTGCTGACAACGTAGTTCGCTCTGCAGCCCCCCTATTTGAAAAGCCGCGCCATCAATGTCCCAGCATGGTGACCTTGATCAGCATCCAGATGGCCATGGCGATCATCATCAGGTTCTCGGTCAGCGACACGAAGCCCAGGGGCACGTTGCTGTCGCCACCCACGCAGGCGCATTTGATCTCGCGCTTGTCGATATAGACCGCCTTGTAGACCGATACGGCACCGATCGTGCCAATGAACAGGGCGACCGGGATCGACAGCCACATCAGCGCGCCCGCAACCATCAGGACACCTGCCAGACCTTCGGCAAAGGGATAGACGTATCCGTAGCGCACCCATCTCTGCGCCAGCAGGTCATAGTTCAGGAACATGGTGGCGAAGCTGTCCACGTCCTTCAGCTTTTGCAGGGCCAACAGACACATCGCGAAGGCCACAAACCATTCCGCCGCAGCGACGGTTATCAGTGCGCCGAACGCGGCCCAGCTGGTGGCCAGCGCCATCGCGGCAGCCATGGCGAACAGCGCTATCACCGGGCGGTAGGTTGTCGCGCTCTTGTCGCGAACGGTCTTTCCGAAATGCCGCCGCAGGTCATCATAGCCGCCGATCCGCTGGCCGCCGATGAAGGTCTGCGGAGTGGTCTGGACGTCGTGCTCCTCCTTGAAGGCATCGACCTCGGCGCGGGTGGTCAGGTGACGATCCTCGACGCTGAAGCCCTCGCGCTTGAGCAGATCCAGCGACTTGAGCCCGTAGGGGCACATGTGCTTTGTCATGACCATCCTGTGGAGGGTCGCGGTTTTAGACGCTGCGTTTGCCATTGGAAGTCCTCAATATCTAGCAAAGACGTTTGTGCCCGTGCCGGTCCAGAGAATGACCTCGAACGGCTCGCTCTGATCGCCCATCTCCATGCCGGGGGAGCCGATCGGCATGCCCGGAACCGCTAGACCGAGGGCATCGGGATTCTGATCCAGCAGGGTGCGGATGGCCTCGGCCGGAACGTGGCCCTCGATCACATAGCCCTCGACAAGAGCTGTGTGGCAGGACCTGAGAGGCTGGGGCACGGCATACTGATCCTTTAAGGCGTCGACATCATCCGAGAAGGTTTCCTCGACGGTGAACCCGCTTTCCCGCAGGTGATCGATCCACGCGCCACAGCAGCTGCAATCGGGGGAGCGGGCGACCGAGATGAGGGTTTTTTCCGGCGCGGGTGATGCGCTCAGCACCGCACCTGCCGGAGCAAGAACCGCTGCCATCGTTCCGATGAAAAGACGTCTGTTGATCATGATGTGATCCTTTCCTGGATAGCCGTGTTGCTTTTGTTGCGATGCTTTCGGCCGCCTTGCGTCGGGGCTTTCTGCGCCGCCAGATCCTTTAGGATGGGACAGTCCGGGCGCTCATTTCCGGCACAGGTTCGGGCCAGATCCTCCAGCGTGCCCGCCATGTCCTGGAGATGGGCGATTTTCTCGCGGAGATCCTGGGCCCGCGCCTGTGCCAGTGCTTTCACATCAGCGCTGCGCCGGTCCTTGTTTCGCCATAGGTCCAGCAACTCGCTGATCCCTGCGATCGAGAAGCCCAGATCCCGCGCCCGCGCAATGAACCGCAGCATGTGGACGTCTGGATCCGTGTAATCCCGATACCCTGTCCGCGTCCGCTCTGCCTTCGGGATCAGCCCTATCTGTTCGTAATAGCGGATCATCTTGGCTGTGACGCCTGACTGACTGGCGGCTTCTCCGATATTCATGATCGTCGCTCCGTCGCGTGTTCGGGACAGATATGGGGCTTCCCACCATGGTAAGGTCAAGGGCGTGGCGGGCATTTTTTACAGAGGCCGAGAGCGATCAGCGGCACACCCGACACCGAGAAGAAGACCGCGCGATCAAAGCCGCGCGGCCTGATACATCTCACTCGGCGTTTTCAGAGAGCCAAGTGGTCATTTGCTCCATCTCGCCGACTTGGGCTGCGATGATTTCACCCGCAAGCTTGATCATCTCCGCGTCTTCGCCATGTTCAAGCAAGACCTGCGCCATATCGATGGCGCCCTGATGGTGGGCAATCATTCCGCAGGCGAAAGCCACGTCAGCATTTTCGTTCATCATGCCGTCGTGCATGGCGGGCATCGTGACCATCATGCGGCGCATGTTCTCCTGAACGTGTTCGGGCATGGTTTCCATATCCATGCCGCCCATGCCCATCATGGCGCCCATGCCGCCTGTATGATTTCCATGACCGGCAGAGGTCTCGGGCATTCCCCCCATCGGCATGTCTCCGGCAGGCATTTCGCCACCGGCCGGCATGTCGCCTGCGGGTGCTGCCATGGCGCACTGCTCGGGCATCTGGAAGTCAGTGTCTTGGGCAAAAAGCGGCGTAGAAAGGCTGCTTGCCGTGACCGCCGCAATGATAAGAGCTTTGTAAGTAATCATTTTCGTTCTCCGATGTTCGTTTTTCCGGATCATTCCAGAATTTCAGTAATGGTCAGCTTTCCCTTCACCCGGTCAACGGCAAAACGAATGTTCTGTCCCTCGCTCAGGTCATCGAGCATTTCCGGCTCTGCGACCTGGAAGACCATTTTCATGGCCGGCATATCCAGGTTCTTCAGCTCCTCATGGTCGACGGTCACCTTGCTCCACTGGGTGTCGATCTTGGTGACGGTCCCATTGGTGATGTGCGTGTCAGCCAGAGCGGCCCCGGACGACACGATCAACGCCGCAGCGGTCAAATGGATCAGGTTCATGGTCAGGTCCTCGCGGTTCAGGATTTGGTGACGTTCAGGGGGCCGTGCATGCCGGACTCGTAATGGCCCAGCATCAGACAGGCGAATTCGTATTCGCCGGCGTTCTCGAAGGTCCACAGGATCTCACCAGTCTCGCCGGGCTGGAGACGGACCGCATTCGGATCGTCATGTTCCATCTCAGGGAACCGGGCCATCAGCTCCTTGTGCTCGGCATTGGCCTCCACCGTGTCCATGACGAACTCATGATCCAGTTCGCCCTCGTTGGTGATGACGAGGCGCACAGTCTCTCCGGACACAAACGACAGCTCTGCAGGCTCGAAAATCATCGTGCCCTCTTCGGTTTCCCGCATGGTGACTTCGACAGTCTTCATGTCGCCGGCAGAGGCTTCGGCAGGCGGGCCCATGGCGTAGTCGTCATGGCCGCCTTCATGGGTTCCCGCCGCAAAGGTGATGGCCGGGAAGAGGGTAATGGCAGTCACCAGCATCAACGATTTCATCACGTTTCCTTTTTGTTGCTCGATAGGGTCAGGTCAGCCCAAACGCTTGCCGCCACGCGGCGTCAGGATCGTCTTGGGGCTGTAGTTGCTGGCATGTTCGGGCAACTCGCCCGTCCATTCCCAGGCCTGCGTACCGGGGGGGTTCTCGTACCAACCCGGATCGGAGTAGTCGTCAGGGGCGATGCCTTCGCGCACTTTCACGACAGAGAACATACCGCCCATTTCCAGCGGACCATGCGGACCCCAACCGGTCATCATCGGGATGGTGTTCTCGGGGATCTCCATGGACATCTCGCCCATATCCGCCATGCCGGCGGTGCCCATCGGCATGTAGCCGGGCTGATGCCTGCGGACCATGTCAGTGACGCGGCTCTTGTCGGCGCCAATGATTGTGGGCAATTCATGCCCCATGGCATTCATGGTGTGGTGCGACTTGTGGCAGTGGATCGCCCAGTCACCCAGATGTTCGGCGTTGAACTCGTAGGCCCGCATCGCACCCACAGGGATGTCGATGCTGACCTCCGGCCAACGGGCCTCGGGCCGGACCCAACCGCCATCCGTGCAGGTCACTTCGAAATCATAGCCATGCATGTGGACGGGGTGGTTGGTCATGGTCAGGTTTCCGACCCGGACGCGGACCCGGTCGCCCCTGTTGACTACCAGAGGATCGATATCGGGGAAGATGCGGCTGTTGAACGTCCACAGGTTGAAGTTCGTCATCTCGGCGACGCGGGGGATATAGGTGCCGGGATCGATGTCATAGGCTGCCAGCAGGAAGGCGAAGTCCCGATCCACCGGCATGAAGGCCGGGTCGCGCGGATGCACGATGAACAGCCCCATCATGCCCATGGCCATCTGGACCATCTCGTCGGCGTGGGGGTGGTACATGAAGGTCCCGGACTTCACGAGGTCGAACTCGTAGACGAAGGTCTTGCCCGACGGGATGCCGGGATGGCTGAGCCCCGACACGCCGTCCATCCCGGATGGCAGGATCAGGCCGTGCCAGTGAACCGAGGTATGCTCAGGCAAACGGTTGGTCACATAGATCCGGACCCGCTCCCCCTCGATGGCCTCGATCGTGGGGCCGGTGGACTGGCCGTTATAGCCCCAGAGGCGCGCGATCATCCCGTCTGCCATGATGCGCTCGACCGGCTCGGCGACCAGGTGGAACTCCTTGACGTTGCCGTTCATACGGTAAGGCAGCGACCAGCCGTTCAGGGTCACAACCGGGTTGTATTCGATCCCGGTCGTGGGGCGCGGCGGCACCTGCGTATAGGGGCTGTCGGTACTGGCGGCTTCGGGCAGATCGCGAAACCGCGTTTCGGCCTGACCCATGTTGACGGTCAGGGCCGCAGCCCCTGCCCCGATGCCCGCACCCATCACTTGCCGACGATTCATCATTCGTCCTCTCCATTGTCACTTGCGCCACCCCAGATCGCGGCGGTGGCATCCGCCTCGGCCAGCCAATAGTCGCGCTTGGCCTCGGCAGCGCTCAGTTGGGATTCGAGACCCTCGCGGGCGTCGTTCAGCAGCTCGAAGGTTGAGGTCAGCATGCCGTTGTAGCTCAGCAGCGCCTGCTCATCGATTTCCCGGCGCAGGGGCAGGACCTGATCGCGCCAATGCAGAGCGATCTGATGCTTGCCCGTGACCGCCGTGTAGGCCGAGCGCGCCTCGGAGCGGGCATTAATTGCCGACTGCGCCAGGCTGTTGGCCGAACGCTGGTATTCCAGCTTTCCGCGCCGGGAGATCAGGCCACTGGTATCGTAAACCGGAATGCTGAACGCGACATCGACGATGGGGGAGCGCTCGTTTTCACCATCCTCGCGCTCGATCTCGACGCCGGCACCGACTTCTGCATCTGACAGCATCCTGGTCTGGCCGTTCAGCTTGTAGCGCGCCGCCACAGCCTCCATTTCCAGCCGTCCTGCCGCCAGATCCACGCGGTTTTCCAAGGCCAGACGCTCGATATTAGCCCTGTTCGGCACGCTGCCCGGAAGCGCGGGCAGACTGTCGGGAATATAGAAATCGGTATCGGTGCCCCATAGGCCCAGAAGACGGACCAGCTGTTCCTTTGCCAGTTGGGCCTCCAGCCTCGCCTCTGCCTGTTCGGCGGCCAACTCCGCGGTGAACACATGTTCCCGTGCCTGATCGGCACGGCTCAGTGCTCCCGTTTCGCCAAGCTGCGCGGCCAATTCGGATGCCGCGTCCGCGGCACCTTGGGCGCGCCCGACAAGTCCGGCGGCCTCGAACGCACCGACGGCCTCGATCCAGGTCCGGCGGGTTTCATGGGCAAGCGCCAGGGTTTCGCCCGCTGCAGCAAGTTGCGCTTGCCGGAATTCAAGATCGGCTGCCCGCGTACGGTATTTTTTTGTAACCATATCCAGAATTGAGGACGCCACCGTGCCTTCCACGGACCGGGTGACATCACCGCTGACCAGCCCCGACACAGAGATGCCGACGCTCGGTACCGGCCCGAGAGCTGTCTCCCACAGGTCTGCCGCAGACATGCCCAGATCGGCATAACTGGCCTGCAGGCCGGGGTTGTTCAGAAGCGCCACCTGCACCGCGTGTTCGGCGCTGATCGTCTTGCCCTGAACGACGGTACGAACGCGTTGCGCATGGGCCTGCCGCTCCGCCGGGGTCTGGAGCCACGCTGCCTCTGCCCCCGTCGCCTGACGCGAGATGCCAGCAACGGTCGCGAACCCTGCCCGCTCGTCGCGGGCTTTGCTCATCGTTGCCGTATCCGCGCAGGCTGTCAGCAACAGCAACGCGCCCATCGAGAGTCTCAATGCCGTCTTCATTCGACACCCGGACCTTGCGCGTTGTTCAGATCGGTCCAGTTACCCGACTCCTGAACGCTGCGGCTTCGATAGGTGACGGCGGGACCAGCCTGCAGGGTCGAGACCGGCGACGCGGTATCGGCGACGCTCACAAGCCCAGCAGACGTATCCAGAGGAGGCAGCGGCGCGCAGCCCACCGCAAGCAGCGGCATCGCAGCCGCAAACACGAATTTCATGAGAAGTTTCCGCTTTTAGATCAGAATGATGAAAGCCGCGGTCGGTCAGACCACGTCAGGCAACGTTCGGATTAGGCCCGCGGAGGGCGGCGAAGTCCTTCGGAGACGGTCAGTTCCACCAGCGGGGCCGTACGGACGGCATCCAGAACCTGGCTGATCAGAAAAGCCTGGGCGACATCGCTGGATGACAGGAACGCGGTCGCAGGGCAGGCATGGGCCTTGCAGTGCGAGCCATGTCCCTCGGAGGATGTATCTTCGTCATGCACATGGTCTTGAACCATCACCGCTGGTTCATGGACATGGTCGGAACCCCCTGCCCCGGAATGCTGGCCATGTCCGTCTGGTGCCTCGACTGATGCCGCTGTCAGCATCATCTCGCACTTCAGATCCATCGACGCGTTGCCAGCAGACACGGTGATGCCCATCGTGACCAAGGTCACGACGAAGAGCATAGCCAGCTGGCGCAGCACGTGGATCATGAGTGATGTCTATTGGGGTCAAAGTTCCACATCAATGGATTTCGAGAGGCTCACGCACGAATGTTACCCTCTCGGCAGGATGTTGCTGCTTCGCGAAATGCTGCTGCAAATACCATAGAGTGCCGGCTGCAGTTGCTGCAGATCGAACGTGATCATTCAGAGCCCTACGCATAAAGCATCACTGGTACACCCGGCTGCAGCATTGCGTAGACATCCTCGATTTCCTGATCGGTGAGGGCAAGGCACCCAGCTGTCCAATCGCGGTTGCGTGGTGCAAGGGCGTTCCCCTCCGGGCCTCGCCCGTGGAACATGATGTCGCTCCCGGCACTACGACCAAACTGTGCGGCGTAAGCCTTGTCCTGTTCGTTTGGGTAGGAGATACCGACAGACAGGTGATACCTGCTGCGCGGGTTGAAGCGGTCGATGAAATACAGCCCCTCGGGCGTCTTTCCGTCGCCTTCGAACTGCTTGTGACCGACCGGCTGGTTGCCCAGCCCAAAATCATAGGACCGCAATACAGTCTGGCCGTTCAGCAGATGCATCCGGCGTTGGCCCTTGTAGACAGCCACCTGTGTTACCGGCGGGCCGGAGTATCGCTTGAATTGCGGTGCAGGGGCCGAGCCGGGCCCTGACGATCCGCATGCAGCAAGGGATGCGAGCATAGCCAACGACGCATGTCGGCGATTAAAGGTCATCATAGAGAGAGCTCCTTGGAGATCATGCTTCAGGCCGGCGCAGCGGCGTATCGGTTGAAGATCGTATAGCTTCCATCCTTGAGCACGAGCAGGACATCATAAGCCTCACGGCGGCTTTCCGGGCCCATTCCGGGGCTGCCATAGGGCATGCCCGGAACGGCCAGGCCAAGGGCGTCAGGGCGCTCTTGAAGCAGTTTGCGGATATCGGTGGCTGGAACATGTCCTTCCACAAAATAGCCCTCGACCGACCCGGTGTGACAGGACGTCATGTCGATGGGAACGCCGAGATCGATCTTGTGCTGCATGAGAAGCGTGCCGAAACGCTCCTCACTCGTGACCTGAAAGCCGGCATTCTGAAGGTGCTTTGTCCATTGCCGACAGCATTCGCACCCCCTGCCCTCCACGACATGAATGGCGGGGGATACGACGGGCAGCTGCCCAAATGCAGGCAGTGCGGTCACGGCGGCGGCGGCACATAACACGAAGCGACGGGTGATGAGGTTCAACGCCGATCCTCCCAGCAAAGGTGGCCAGGGACCGCCGATTGGCTTGTGGATTTTGCTGCGATCATTCTTCGGGTCCCTCACGGTCGGAGACCTCGGCCTGATACTCGTATTGGCGCTTGGGCCATGTGCTTTTGATGTAGGCCAAGGTGGCGCGGATTTCTGCATCCGTCAGAACGCCATCGAAGGCCGGCATGTCGCTTTCGTAGCCAGGCACGACACCACTGACCCCCAGCTTGGTCAGCGTGAAAAGCTGACTGTCGGAGTGGTGCCATGTATGCCCTGTTTCGTCATGGGGCGGTGCCGGCATCCGCCCGCTCTCCAGCGTACGTTTCCAGTCTGGCTGTCCTTCCAGATCCGGGCCGTGGCATGACGCGCAATTTTGCGCGTATAGTTCTTTTCCTTGTGCGATCTCTTGCGCGGTTACGGGGACGCCCAGAAAAGCCACTTCAGCCCTTTCGGACCGATTGACCTGGGCGAAAGCTGCCGCGGTCGCTACACCGGCAAATGACAGGCCGGCGAGCATCATGGCACGCACTCTCATGCCGGTCCCCGCAGGTACTTGAGAAGGGCGGCTATGCCCAGGAACAGGATAGCCAGGACGAGAAGCGCAAAGAGTCCGCAGCCCAGCATCATCATGCCCGCCATGGGGCTATTCATCATTGTCATGCCATTGCCCTCCACAGAGGGTGGTCAAGCCATTCTTCGCAAGCGGCATTGACCGCAGAAATCTCAGGGGAAAACTGAGTGTGTAAAGCTGCATGCAAACTTTGCTGCATAGGACACCTGACTATCTGGATTTGAAACGGGACTGCCGATCTGAAGGGATTCAGCAGTCCTGGCGGCGAACGAGCTCAAGGGGACAAAACCTTGTGCGCAAGCGTCGCCTGCCGCGGCGGCAGTCAAATCAGATGAATGGGCGTGGGGGGCTTCGTAACGGCAGCCAATTCAGGTCACTGAACATGATATCGCTAACCTGCCGCTTCGAAAGGCGCCGAGCGTGTCTGAGATCAGAGGTCTGAAATTCAGGAACCGTGACGAAGCCCCCCGCCGCACAGATCAGATTGCAGCCCGCCGTTCCAATTTCACCCCTGTCGCTGCAATCTAGGCATTCTGACATGCCGAAATGTGCCATTGCCATCATGCCGTCATCGGGCACTGACGCGGCAGTCGCCGGCGCGGGCATCATCGATCCAACCGCAAATACGGTGAAGGCGACAAGAAACAGGGCCCGCAGATAGTTCTTCATGACTATCGAGTTAGCGGCATGCTGCAGAAAAATCCATGACAAGATGATCGCTTTGCCGTGACCGGAACAGGATGGATCTGACCGGGACACTGGCGCTGAGCCGACGCCCGCCCTCGTGTTTCGACCGATCGCTTATCAGGGCCACATCTGCGCGGCATGCAGCACGCGAAGGATCGTCACGACAGACGGCGTCTCAGCATAGATGACAATGTAGTTCGGGCGAACGACCAATTCACGTGTTCCTTGAACGCGTCCTGACCGGCAGCGCTTGGGATGCATTGGAAGTTGCGAAACCTTTCCCTGAATTTCCTCCATCAGAGAAAGAGCAGCATCAGGATTGTCATCCGAGATATAGTCGACAATTGCCATGAGGTCGGCGACCGCGAAGGCTTTCCATTCGAGTTCAGGCACCCCGTTTGCCGTCGATCAATGCCCGGGCGTCGCGAATGACCTGGTCATGTGGAACGCCAGCTCGAGTGTCTGTCAGCGCTTCCTGCACCTTCGCCCGGAACCAGCTATCATAGCTTTCAGGATTTGCAGTCAGACCGGCCGGCAGTCCCCCTTCAGCAGCCACACGGGTCAGCAGGATACGGACTGCGTCTGATAGGGTCAGGCCTACACCTGCCAGTGCGCTACTGGCCTGTGCCTTGAGATGATCGTCCACACGGACATGCAGCATCGAGGTATGCGTGGGCATTCAAGCCTCCTGTGTATCTCATATGAGATACACAATGACATAGGAGGATCAAGACTTGTTTGGCCTTAACTGGCTCAGCAGTGTGGAATGCAGCTTCAAGAATGAGACGGAAGGCATTGTAGCGTCAAAAATTATTGCTTTTATCCCCGATATTACCCCCGAAAAACGTGGATAAGTTCTCAGCGTCCGGTGGCTGCGTGATGATGGCCGAGGTTAACGTCAACCAAGGTGCGTCAGCAGAGCTGGTCAGGCCAAGAGACCGAATATTAAGTCGCTGTCAGAAAAACGAGGGTTTTTCTTGCAGCTTCCCATCGACACAAGCTGCCTGATCCCTGCCCCGTATGCTGGACACAGTGCACGAACTGCAAGGGGTGCTGATTTGGCTTCGGTTGCTGATGGACGCCATAGACCTCGAGACCTTATTAGAGATTAGAGGGCCCAGACTACGTCGTTCACGCAGCAACAAGGAGCTATGCGGGATTTTGGGTGACGCGGCCTGATCAAGCGGCGCGGCTTTCGTTGGCGTCCTGCTCGGCGACACCGTCAGTGAACTTGACGCCTTCGACGACGAGAGGCAACTGGTTTGCGCCCTTCAGTCGTCGCCATTTCTTCGCTGCGGCCTGAACCAGCTTGAACACCATCAGCTTCGCTGTCTTCTGAGACAACGCGCCTTTGGTTCGGACGGTGCGATGGCGGACGGTCGCGAAGACGCTCTCGATCGGGTTGGACGTGCGCAGGTGGTCCCAGTGAGCGGCCGGGAAGTCGTAGAAGGCCAGCAGTGCCTCTCGATCCTTGGTCAGGCAGGCGACGGCTTTCTCGTATTTCACGCCATACTTCTCGACGAAGGTATTGACGGCGGTCTCTGCCGCCGCGCGGGTCGCGGCTTGCCAGATCTCCCGCAGGTCAGTCTTCACCGCCGGGTGCATCGACTTCGGAAGCTTGTTCAGGACGTTGGACACCTTGTGGGTCCAACAGCGTTGGTGGCGCGTGTCGGGGAAGATCTCATCCAGCGCCTTCCAGAAGCCAAGGGCACCATCTCCGACCGCGAGGTCCGGTGGCGCCGAGAGGCCGCGGGCCCTGAGGTCGACCAGCAGTTCATGCCAGCTCTGCGCGCTCTCGCGGACCCCAACCTGGAACCCCAGCAGCTCCTTCTTCCCTTCCGGCGTCGCCCCGATGATCACCAGCATGCACTCGGCCTGCGGCTCCATCCGGGCCTGCAGATACACGCCGTCGGCCCAGACATAGACGTAGCGCCGGGCCGAGAGGTTTCGGCGTTGCCAGCGGTCATGTTCTGCTTGCCACTCGCCCGTGAGCCGCGAGATCGCTCCTGGCGACAGGTTGGGCGCATCCGGACCGACCAGCGCGCTCAGAGCCTCCTGGAAGTCTCCAGTCGAGACGCCGCGCAAGTAGAGGACCGGAAGCAGAGCATCAAGGCTAGGCGAACGGCGCGCCCACTTCGGAAGAATGCGCGAATTGAACCGGATCTTGTCCTCCGGCGGCGCATCAGCTGCCCGGTCGCGCACCTTCTGTCTCTGCACCGGGATAGGGCCGATCCCGGTCTGGATGTTCCGCTCAGGGCCGGTGCCGTGGTGGACAACGCGCTGCCTGCCATCGGGCAGGCGCTCCTCAGCAAACTGCGCGACAAAACTCGCGGCCTCAGCCCTGAGTGCCGCTGCCAGCATCTGCCGGGCGCCGTCGCGTGCAATCTCGGTGAGTGGATCAACGACAGATCCGGGCTGGTGAAGCGGGGTGATCGTGATATCATCTTCCAAGGCGTATCGCTCCTTCGGGAGGTTCTGGCAGGCTTTGACACCCACCACGATACGCCGCCTTCTCAGACCCCATCACCCAAAATCGGCCATAGCTCAGCAACAAGGTCAATAGGTTGGATTTATGTCATCGTCTTTTTCCATGAAACCCCAGACCTGATCGCTTCTGGCGGCATGATCATGATTGTTGGTGCAGGAGTGTTGTCCCTTCGCCGATGAGCGGCAGCTTGTCCCGCAAAGCTGCCGGTCAGCCGTTGCGTCCGTGTGAGCGCTATGCGGGACCTTCCGGCCATTCGCCGCAGGTACAGCCAGCCGATATAAACAGCCAGCTACATCGCCTCGGGGCCGGGCAGCAGCATGCAGTAGTTCAGCGCGTGCAGGAAGCGCCGCTAGCCCAGCCATTTCTGTTCTTCGACAAGGATGCGATGCATCAGGGCAATCTGGCCTGCCGGGCCGCCGAAGCTGAGCAAGCCGATACGCGTGGCCTCGCCCAGGGTCGGATAGGGACGGGTTGTCAGGATACAGTCCTCGGAGTGTTTGTTGGATCGTTAACGTCTAGGCCGATGAGCGGCCATCTTGCTAAGTCCACAAATAGGGGATACCCCTATGCCTATGGGACATACGATCAAGAACAAGGCGGCCCTGCTGGCGCGTGTGCGGCGCCTCAAGGGGCAGATAGACGCGATCGAGCGCATGCTTGATGAGGACGCGCCCTGCGCCGAGGTGGTGAACCTCGTGGCATCCGTCCGCGGTGCCATATCGGGGCTGACGGCGGAACTGATCGAGGATCACGTCCGCAACCATGTCGCCGATCCCGAGACGGATACCGATCCGAACCGAGCCAAAGCGGCAGGCGAATTGATCGCCGTCATCAGGACCTATCTCAAATGACCGATGCCAGCCGCTTTGCCGCCCCGCATGAGCATGTCTTTCTGGGGCAGGATCATCACCGCAACGAGCGGCGCACCTGGGCCGTAATTGCCATCACGACGGCGATGATGGTGATCGAAATCACCGCCGGCACGGTCTTTGGTTCGATGGCGTTGGTGGCGGACGGCTGGCACATGGCAACGCACGCCGCTGCCTTGCTGATCGCGGCGCTCGCCTATCGCTTCGCCCGGCGCAGGGCCGATGACAGGCGCTTTACGTTCGGGACGGGCAAGCTGGGCGATCTTGCCGGGTTCGGCAGCGCGGTCATTCTGGCAGTGATTGCGCTGCTGATCGGATGGGAGAGCTTTCAGCGTCTCGTCAACCCGGTGGCAATCAGCTTCGGCCAGGCCATTGCCGTGGCTGTCATCGGGCTGATCGTCAATCTGGGCTGCGCGTGGCTCTTGCGTGACGATCACGGCCATGATCACAGCCATAAGCACACTCATGAGCATGGGCACGGTCATCGGGACAATAATCTGCGCGCAGCTTACCTGCACGTCCTGGCCGATGCGCTGACGTCGGTTCTGGCAATCATTGCACTGGTGGTGGGCAGCCAGTCCGGCTGGCTGTGGATGGACCCTCTGATGGGCATTGTTGGCGGACTGGTCATCGCACGCTGGTCCTGGGGACTGATCCGCGACTCTGGTCGGGGACTCCTGGACTATGTTCCCGAGGACGAAGACCTTCCTGAGGAAATCCGCGAGGCCATCGAGATCAGCGGCGACCGGATCGTGGACCTGCATGTCTGGCAGTTGGGCCCGGGGCATCATGGTGCAACCCTGTCCATCGTCAGCGATGCGCCGCAAGACGTCAGCACCTATCGGGCCCGGTTGGCGCATATCCACGATCTGTCGCACCTGACGATCGAGGTGACCCGGCCCGGCTGATCCCTCAGCCGAGCGGTATCCAGAAGACCTGCCCGTCCCCATCGGCAGCAAACAACCAGCCACTTTCCGTAGCCACAGCCAGTGTCTCGATGGCCGGTCCCTGCCTCTGCTTGATGATCTTCGGCACGGCATCGTCCTGCGCCTGCGACACCATGATCCGGCCATCGGCAAACCCGGCAAGGACCCGTCACGAGTGTTCTTTCATGGTGACAGACCTGCAAGGGCGCCTTTCCCATCGGTCCGGTGGCCCCGTCGAATGACCATAGGATCGCACTATCCGCCCCGGTCGTAGCGAGCTAGGGTCGCGTGCCGCACCAGGCCTAGCCTTAGAACGAAGCTGACCGCTACGTCAGCGTACCAGAATCGCGGAAATCAATGGGACGGGAACGGCGCATACGAATGATCTCGACCGCCATCGAAACCTCCATCGTTTAATGGCAACGATTCAGATGATCAGGTCGAGGGAAGTCCCGTGCGAGTCGGAGCTCAGTGCCGTTGGTATAAGTACACGGCAAAATTCTATGCCATTTGGTCTAAAAGTATCCCATCTATTAAACATTCTCGCCATGAGGTTACGTTGCTAACGCAACTTCTAGATGAAAAGCCCCAACGTGAATTAATTATAGCGAAGAATTAGGTTAAAAAATGCGAAGAAACCGCGATCAGAGCGAAATTTGAGTTTTCCTAGACGCTGACGTGTTCATTCTCAAAAACAGGAGGCCAATCCCTGGTCTCTGTGAGGAGAAAAGCAAATGCGTGATCTCAAAACGGAAGAGCTCGAAAGCGTTTACGGTGCCGGGAGCCGCGGTCGTCGTCGTCGCAAGCACCGCAAAGCACGTCGTCGCGATGCCAGCAATAGCAATAGCAATAGCAATAGCCGTAGCCGGAGCAATAGCAATAGCTGACGCACGCCGACTCTGCGATTTGGCGCGTCGGCAATCCAACCTAGGTGCGTCCCGAGACACGACCATCGGGGCGCGCGCACATTATAGACAGGAGTTTGAACAATGCCCTTCGAGAGCGTAGCGGGTCTCGATGCAGAAATGAGCCGTGTTGCTTCGGCCAATGACTCCGATATCCAGCGGGAAATCTGGCTTCTGGGTCAGCCGCCTCTGACGGACTTTCTGGATTACGTGAAGAAGGGAGTGGACGGCGGCGACAAAATCGATCGCGGCGTGCTTGTTGATGCCTGGCGGGATGCGAATGATCACTACTATGACCTTGAACAGCACGAAGCCGGTATTGCTGACACGATACAATGTTTTGAATTGCCGAGCTCTTTAGATGCGCTGGCCCGGGATCTCTCGGATCACGAACACTTTCGCAATACTTTTGATCGTATGCCCACCACGTTCGGCATGGTCGAGCTCGACAAGATAGTGGTCTCACAAAGACGCGTAACATTGCCTTTTGTCGATGCTCTGGCGTCGCAGCTTGGCCCACACACCGATGCTGTCAGTCTGTTTCGCTTTTGCCAGCCTTTCGAGCGCCGCGATCCGCAGGTCGAAATTCGGCGCTTGGGCAACCAGCGGTACGTTTTCATGTCTGCCTCCAACGACTTGCGTTTTCATGATGTTGTCTTGCTAGGCCCGAGTCAGATCCTTGACCGCAAAAGTTGCGCGCCTGTTTCGGGGGCCATTGGTGCCTTCGTTGGCTATGGCTCTAATTTCTTGACCGTTATCCGGTCTGACGACCGAATGGTGCTCCACAACGGCTATCATCGCGCCGTCGCTATGCGGGCAGCGGGGATCACCCACGCGCCTTGCGTCATCCAAACTGTGACACGACGGGACGAACTGGAAGTTGCTGCCGCACAGCCTGTTGTTGATGACCCAGCCTTCTATTTCCGGTCGGCCCGTCCACCAGTTTTGAAAGATTTCTTTGACCCGAAGATCAGGACGATACTGCGCGCTCGCCGAACTCAAAAGCATGTCGAGGTTAACTTCGAAGTCAAGGAATACACCGTCTATGAGGGCGGACAATGAATGGCCGAAGAGCTTCCGAACGCCTCGAAAAGGACGCGCCACTTTTCCGCGCTGAGGCGGTGGCTGAACAGCAAGACCGATGGCTTGGAACAGTATTGCTGGTGCCGCGTATTTCGCATGTTTTGTGGACCGGCGTCGCGACTTTTCTGGTCGCCGGAGTGATTGGACTCGTTGGATTCGGGGAATACACCCGCAAGTCCCGCCTCCAAGGGTCACTTGTTCCTGAAGGTGGCTTGATCCAGGTAATGGCACCGCAACCCGGCGTGCTTACCAAGGTTTCGGTAACCGAAGGAAAAAAAGTAGTCCGCGGGGCTGCGTTGGCGGTTCTGTCGATCGAGCGTCGCAGCGAGACCATGGGCGAAACGCAGGGAGAGGTGGTGCGTGCACTGCGGGCACGCCGAGATGCCCTGGTTGCGGAGCGCGACCGCCATATCGCGCTATTTGACGGACAAGACGGGGCACGCCAACGTCGCATGCAGGGAATGAATGCAGCGCTTGAGCATCTTCAAGTTGAGTTTGACCTGCAGCATTCCCGAGTCGACCTTTCCCGGAACGCTCTGGATCGCCAGCGCGCTCTAAGGCAACGCAATCTGGTGACGGAGGAGACCCTTAGGTCGGCGGAGGAGGAGGCGCTGGATCAAGCGCTGGCGTTGCAGACGCTTGAACGCCAGCGCAGCACATTGGATCTTGAGAAACTCGATATCGAGGTTGCTCACGAAGAGGCACCGTTCCGACGCGACCTGCAGCTTTCCGAAATCGACCGTTCTGTGGCCGCGCTTGATCAGGAAATCGCTGAGGCCGAGGCCGCCCGCGAGATCGTCATTGCAGCCCCCCAGTCCGGTACGGTGACGGCATTGCAGGCGTCAGCTGGCAGCTCTGCGGGACCGGACATGCCGTTGATGACACTGGTCCCCGAGGATTCTTATTTAGAGGCCAGGCTCTACGGACCGAGCAGCGCGATCGGCTTCGTCCGGCCGGGACAGCGGGCGATGATCCGGTACGAAGCGTATCCCTACCAAAAATTTGGACTTTACGAGGGGGTGGTCGCGTCGGTATCGCGCTCTACGATTGGGCATCTCGAGCTGGCAGCGGCGGGTATTTCCACCGTGACGGACTCCGGAAGCGAGCCTGTCTATCGGGTAACAGTTCGGCTCGCTGCACAGTCGGCAACTGCATATGGCGAGGACGCACCCCTACAGCCGGGTATGACGCTGAGCGCTGATATCGTGATCGAGACCCGCCGCATCTATCAATGGATTCTCGACCCTCTCTATTCACTGACTGGGGAGGGCAAAGTGTGAGCTCCGCAGGGCTGCAGTTTGGTTGGGGCCGCCGGCTGCCGGTTAGTCTGCAGTCCGAGGCGGCAGAGTGTGGTCTCGTTTGCCTGTCAATGATCGCGAGCTACCACGGGCAACATTCAGATCCTGGAGCCTTGCGGCGACGCCACGGGTTCTCGCTCATGGGGGCAAGCCTCAAGGATGTGATCTCGGTTAGCGACCGGATCGGGCTCGCCGCACGCCCGGTACGCCTCGAGCTAGATGAGCTTCGGCTACTGCGCCTGCCCTGCATCCTGCACTGGGATTTAAACCATTTTGTAGTTCTGCAGGCGGTACGCCGAGGTGGTGTGACAATTCACGATCCGGCCGAAGGCGTGCGCCGGTTGTCTTTGGCAGAAGTCTCCCGGCATTTTTCTGGCGTAGCGCTCGAACTTACGCCGACGGGCGGCTTTGAGGCAGCCGAGGCGCCACCGCGGATCCGCATTCGTTCACTTCTAGGCCGCATCACGGGTATGCGCCGTTCGCTTGCTCACCTGCTGCTCCTTGCTTTCGCTCTCGAGATTTTCGCACTGCTCGCACCCCTGTTTCTTGGCTTGACGGTTGACCAAGCTATCGTTTCTGCCGATCGAAGCCTCCTGCTGTCGTTAGCTATCGCTTTTGCTCTTCTGCTCTTGTTGCAGACGGCGATCGGCGCGCTGCGCGGCTGGATGCTAATCACGCTTGGAGCAAGCCTAAAAGTGCAGGCCAGGACAAACTTGTTCTCGCACTTGATTGCCCTGCCCGCGAGCTATTTCGAGACACGACATGTTGCTGATGTGATGTCGCGCTTTGACAGCCAAGACACTATTTTGCAGACGCTGACGACCGACCTCGTGGTGGCAATCCTTGACGGATTGATGTGCATAATCACCCTCGTCGTCATGTTTGTTTTGGCCCCGACACTCGCGACTGTCGCACTTGTCGGCGCGGCACTTTACGCGTTGCTACGCTGGTCGTCTTACATGCCCCTGCGGCAGGCCTCGGCTGAAGCCATCATCTGGGCGGCGCGACGCGACAGTCACTTCCTCGAGACCCTGCGAGGAATTAAGACCATTAAGCTTTTCAACGGCCAGCAGGATCGGAGGGCGCACTGGTTGAGTCTCCTGGTTGAGACGACAAATCGACAGCTTATCACTCAGCGGCTAAACCTCCTCTTTCGCACCGCAAATAGCTTGCTTCTCGGTATCCTCAGCATCCTAGTAGTCTATCTTGCAGCACGGATGATCTTTGAGAATGTCTTCTCGGTGGGGCTGCTGATCGCCTTTATTGCATACAAAGATTTGTTTGTGCGCCGGGTCAGCGGGTTAATCGACACTTTTGTTGAACTCAGGATGTTGGGTTTGCATGCAGAGCGTCTGGCTGACATTGCACTAACTGCCCCGGAGCCCATTGCTGACCTGCGCCCGAAGGTGGCGCATCGAAATCCCGTCGGGATCGAAGTGCGCGATTTGTCGTTCCGCTACGGGCCCAACGATCCCCTTGTTTTACACGGGGTCAGCTTTCAGATTGCGCCGGGGTCGTCGGTAACCTTCGCCGGTCCCTCGGGATGTGGCAAGACTACCCTGCTGAAGCTGCTGGCCGGACTTCTTGTTCCGACATCAGGGACGATCATGATAGATGGTGAACCAATGGCGCGCCTCGGCCCAGAAAATTGGCGCGCGATGATCGGTGTCGTCATGCAGGATGACTTTCTATTCGCAGGCTCTATTGCAGATAATATTGCTTTCTTCACCGCAGGCGCCAATCCCGACCTGATCGAAGACTGCGCACGGCGCGCAGCTGTCCATGATGATATCATTGCTATGCCTATGGGTTACGGCACACTGATTGGCGACATGGGCACTGTTCTATCTGGCGGACAAAAGCAGCGTCTTCTTCTCGCCCGCGCGTTGTTTCGTTCACCGGGGCTGCTGCTGCTCGACGAGGCCACGAGCCATCTTGACGTAGCGCGTGAACGGGCGGTGAATAAGGCGCTGCAAAACTTGGCAGTGACCCGGATAGTCGTCGCACACCGCCCCGAGACGATATTCGCCTCCGAACGAGTCATTACGTTCGCGAAAGGCCAGATCGTGTCTGACACAGGCAGAGAGGACGAAACGGATGAGCATCCGCAACAAGATCATCGCCTTCCAGTTGATCGTTGCTCTATTGTTGCTTAGTACGGGAGGAGGAACGTACTTCGCAATCGAGCGCATCGACTATTATTTCGATCGAAGCCGCTTGGCCCGTGCGCAAATGGATACTGTCATCCGGCTGTCTGCGCACATGAACCGATACTCAGAGAATATCGCGGAGATGCTTCTCCTTGGAAGAACAGAGCTTGATGATTTCTATGTTGCGCGCGCCAGTCTTGAAGACAGCTTCGATCTTCTCACCGATATGGTCGAAGAAGAAATAAGCTTCGTACGTTCCTCCGATGAGCGCGACGAGGAGCAAGAAGAGCTCGTGCGTGTACGGGCGATGCGCGAGCTCTATGAATCAATCGATCTGACGGCCGAGCGTTTGATGGTCCTGCGCGATTCCGGCCGTCAGGCCGAGGCGGTCGAGCTATTTAGGGACGACATCGAGAATCGCATGGATGAGGAACTCGAAAGGTACATCTCAGCCGCAATTGCCGACGAAACCGAGGAGCTTGAAGTTATCCAAACGCGGACCAATCAGCTTGAGCAGCAGCTGACGATCCTCGTCATTGCGATCTGTTTTGCTGCGTTGGGAGTATCTCTGGTTGCGGGAACGATGCTTACCCGGGCCTTAACGCGACCGATCCGTGCTTTGATTTCAGGCGCACAGGCAATTGGCGACGGCAACCTTGGCTACCGGATAACTTACGACCGCAAGGACGAGTTTTCCGATTTGGCAGACCAGTTCAACACGACAGCTGCGCAACTTGAAGCGCAGCGTAACCAGCTTCTTGAGGTTCAGTCGGGACTCGAGACAGAGATTGGCCAGAGGATCAGCCAACTCGAAGAGGCAAATAGTCGTTTGAAAAAGCTCGATGAGATGCGAATGCTGTTTCTCGCCGATATTGGACACGAGTTGCGCACGCCGCTCACCGTACTGCGTGGCGAGGCCGAGATTGTGCTTCGTGGGAATAAGGTAGTCGAGGATTATCGAGAGACATTGAGCCGCATCGTTGGGTTAACTGGTCAGATGGGTCGTTTGATCGAGGACCTCCTGTTTCTTTCTCGTGCCGAAGTGGGCGCGATCCGCTTTGAAATGGAACCGCTTGTGCTTCGAGATGTCTTCGAAGTGGCGCTTGGCGAGGCGCGCGTTCTGGCAGCGGAAACAGGCGTGCTGTTGCAAGCCACCATCGACGAGCCCTTTTGCAAAGTGGAGGGCGACGCCGAGCGCCTGACCCAAGCCTTCTTAATCGTACTTGATAACGCTATTAAGTATTCCAAGCGCGGCGCCTCCGTCGACGTGACACTATGTTCCACCCGGCATGACGCCGTGGTCAGCGTGCGCAATGCAGGCGCCAGTATTCCCGCGAACGATCTGCCTTTTGTCTTCCACCGTTTCTACAGAGGACATCAGTCTGATAATCGCCCGACCGTCGGTAGCGGTCTCGGCCTTCCAATTGCCAAGTGGATTACCGACACCCATGGTGGGAACATTTTCCTGAAAAGCGCAGACTGTGAGACAGTTGTAACATTTCGCTTTCCCCTGATCGCGTGAGGTAATCCCCGTGACAAAAATTCTTCTTGTCGAAGACGATCCCCGGATTGCCAGTTTCATCTCACGGGGTCTGACAGCCGAGGGGCATGCCATAGATATTGCTTACTGCGCTCTGGAAGGCCTATCTTTGGCACGTACGACGGGATACTCGTTGATTATCCTCGATAGGATGTTGCCCGATATAGATGGTGTCGAGGTCTGTCGGCAATTGCGCAGCGATAACTACGGCGGCCGCATACTGATGTTAACTGCCAAGGATGCGATAGGGGATAAAATTAGCGGTTTGAACGCTGGCGCGGACGACTATATGACGAAACCTTTCTCGTTCGACGAATTCGTGGCGCGGGTCGAAGCTCTTTTACGTCGCAGCACGCCAGAGAGTATTGATCCGATGTTGCGAGTCCAAGACCTGACCTTGGACCTGCGCTCTCGACAGGTACGGCGCGGTGATCGGGAAATAGAGCTCACGCGCAAGGAATACGCCCTACTCCGCTACCTGATGGAGAACACGGGGACTGTCCTAACCCGTACACAGATTCTGAATAATAATTGGGGCTATGGTTTCGACCCTGGAACCAAGGTTGTCGACGTCTATGTGCGTTATCTTCGCAAGAAGGTGGACGACGGAGAAGCGAGACCACTTATTAAGACGAAGCGGGGAGCCGGCTATAGCATTGGATAGCCCGTGGCCGGTATTCACGTCACATATCGTGCTTAAAATTTCAGGAAGAACTATTAAAAAGTGAAGCTTTCTATTCAGTTGAGCCGATGAGTTAAATCAAATCTCCCGCGTGGCGATGATGGTTGCTTTCCTCTTTGTGAGGTAACGGCGCAGGCTTGAAACGGCATCTGATCCGGTCTCCGGGGCAACGAGCACCAGCTTTGGTCGCAAAAGGTGGAGCCTCACCAGACTGATGGCATCACACTCAGCATCTGTCAGGTTTCGGCCACCTTCCTGAACCCTCCCATTCAAGCCACCAAGCCTCGTCAATAAAGGCTGCAATCCCTGAGCGGTGGCCAGGCGCACAAGCCGCTGGTCATCAGGACGGGTATCGCACCCGAGCGTGAGTGCGCGTCGCAATGATCCCTGCAGGATTTGAGGTGATGGACCGACCAAGGCAACGTTGCGGCGCAAGGTGCCCCGGCTCAGGTCGCGCAGATCGATACCAGACAATAAAATCGTTCCCGTCCCCGAATCATCCAGTCCCAGAAGCAGGTTATGCAAGATGAGCGCATCGCAGGGTGCAAGCGGGATCACCTCAACGACGCCGGGTAGGATCTTCCGGGTCAGCAACCGACCTGACGAGAGCTGGACTTTGGAAAGTCCGACCGCGACCGGCCCCGATGGCAGGCTTCGCCCGGCGCGATACAGGTCACGCGGCCTTCGGTCCAGCGCCGCGGTCGCCTTGACGGCCGCAGCCCGGAACGCACTCCAATAGTCCCAAGCCGCACCGAGATCCCGCAGCGGCGTGACCAGTAGTCCGAGGACCGCCAGGGAAGCCGCAATGGTGCCCGCCTGCAATTCTAGCTGGTGACTCAAGATCATGACGGCGGCCGCTGCGACACCGGCTGCTGCGTCTGGCACGGCTTTCAGGCTTTCAACTGTCAACCGCTGGCGCAGCGCCGCAGACACCATCCGGTCCGTCAGACGATCCAGAAGCGCCAGTTCTGTCCCCCGACGGCCAAGCCGGTCAAGATGGGGGGCCATGGGCATGCGTTCGGCCATTTCCGCGGCGATACGGGCACGGCGCGCGCGCAGCCTGCGCTGCGTGGCTGGCAGCGACAGCCCGCCAGCCGTGATGGCGACCAGGGACAGGGTCACCAGTCCCCCGACGACAAGGGCCAGTGTCGGATGCAGCAGCCACAGGATGAACAGCGCTGCGGGGATCAGAACCGCTGCCGCAACGACACCGGGCAATCCAAGTGCAGGCCAGTTGCGGAACGCCGTCATGTCACCCACGAACCGCAGCGACATATATCCCGACCGACGTTGCGCCACAGCCTGTGCGGGCATCCGAGCTGCCTGGTCGAACAGGGCCGCGCGGATCTCGCGCGCGTAGTCCTGTCCAATGCGTTCCCCCGCATAGCGGGCGGCGATCCGCGTCGCGGCGAAGACAAGTCCCGCACCGACCAACACAGCCAGGCCGATAAACGGCAAGGACTGGCCCTGATGGATTGCCTCGAACAGGGACCGTGTTGCAAACGCCCCTGCCCCGGCGGCGACCCCTTGCATCACCGTCAGGGCGGCCACGCGCGCAAGCCCCCCCTTTCGGGCGGAGTTGAGAAGGGGCGGCAAATCCATCAGGCGACCTGCCGCGGCATCCCAAGGGCGCGCAAGGCAAACAGATTGGCTTCGGCCGGGTCGGCAAGGTCTGATTTGCGCAGGACCGTGACACCTGTCGCAGCCTGCGCTTCAGCCACCGCCATGGGCGAGCAGCTCAGGAGACCCGTAAGGACGTCGGGCCGCAATCCATGGCGAGCCAGTTCCGCCAAGCCTCCGGCGGCGGCAACAGCATCCCCACAGGCAAAGACCAGGCCGGACATCCGCGCCCGCAGCCACGGATCAGCCACCAATTGACCGGTTTCCCGCTGAAACAGGCCGTCGGCAATCTCCATCACGGCGATCTGGCACCCCGCCTCGGCCGCGTGGCCCAGCAGTTTGTCCAGGCCGTCCTTGATCCTCGTCAGCGGCTCCATATAGGTTGTCACCATTCCAGCATCCGTGAAATCTGCCACAAGATGCGCGCCGGTATCGGCGTATTCGTTCAGGTCTCCGAATGCTCCTGTGCCGGTCCCCTTCAACGCCGCCACCTTGTATCCCGCACGCCGCAATCCCAGGGCCAGTTGTGCGGTGGCAAGTGTCTTGCCAGAGTTCATGGCTGTCCCAAGAACGAAAATGACCGGTATTTCGTAGGCCCGGGGAGAGGATGGCAACGAGAAGCGATCTAGATTGACCGCATGTCCCTGCGCGTCACACAGGCGGCCCACAGGTAACAGCTGGGTCGCGGGTTTGATGCGTTCGTTGCGCGCGGTCATGCGTCCGATACAGCCTCCGCCGGCCAGGAGGTCGGCGCCCGCAGGATCGATCTCAGCCACACCCTCGAACTGATCAGGGGCGTAGCGCGCGCCACAAGCCAGCACGATCATGTCGCCGGGATAGATGGCCGAGGGCCGTCCCGATGTCAGTTGAACACGCTGGTGCTGACCCAGCTGCACCACCTGCGCCAGGATCAGATCGCCAGCGCGGACAGTGTCGAAAGACCCGTCGATCCCGGCGATCAGGCTGCGGTCTACCCGCCGGGTTGCAAAAGTCCACTTGGCCGGGACCAAAGACGACAGAAGGGAGATGCTCATTGGGAAGCTCCTGTGAATAACGAGACAGATCAGGATGCACGTGTCAGACGCACATTCTCTGCAGCGACGACGAGGCGGGCCAGACCAGTCTGGGTGATGGCGAGGGCAACGTCATGGGGGACACTCGGCAGCTCAGTCAGGGTGATGTCGGGTGTTCGGCCCAATGCTTCAGCGGCCCTGCGAAAGGATGTCAGGTAATGGGCCGCACGGTCTCGACGGGTGCGGCCCTGAATGCGATCCAGCGAAGCCGTCTTGCGCAAGCTATTGTCACGCCCCAGGTCCAATGCACCGACATAGAGGCGGACGGACAGACCAACATAGATCGATAGCATCTCAGTGTGCCGGCGCACCCAAGCCGTATCTGCAGATCGATGGCTTTCAGCCAGTCCGTAAGGATGGGGCATCGAGGCGTCAGGGAGGCAGTACCAGCCCGCAGCCGCCAGATGTAGCCTTCCGATCCGGTTTGGGTAAAGCATCGCAAATCTGTGGGCCAACTGGGCGCCTCCGGAGTGGCCAAACAGATCAATCGGCCCCCGCATCCCTGAATCCCCGGCCTCAATCTGTGTCAGAAGGGCCAGCAGCGCCAGATCGGGACGCGCCACACGACTTGGTCGCTGAAAGTCGGGCCAGGCTTCGGCTTCAAAATGTGGAACGATGACGACCCGGCCGCTGCATTCGGCCTCCGGGCGGAACAGGTCTACCAGCTGATCCGCGTTTCGCGAAATGCCATGCAAGACAACCAGCGGGGCAAGCCCCGAAGGGGCGGATGGGTGGATGACGCATGCGCGCAAGACGCCTGCCGTCGAAGCGCTGGTGATGCGCGTGACCATTAGTTTGGGACTTCGCCGCTGCATGACTGCCTCCTGCGGGTTTGCTGCAAGAGATACGCGCAGTCGGGACTTTTATTCCGTCACCAAGACCTTTTTATGTGCAGGTCCAGGCCGGGCATCAGGATGGCGCGACAAATTTCGCAGTCGGGCGTGTAGCCCGCCGCACCAGGCAGCGACTACCAAGGTTAAGTTATCGGCTGCAGTCTAGCGCCGAAGGGCTTCAGCCTCTGCCTCGAGCGACAGTGGCTGGCTTGCCTCGACCTCGGACATCCACGCCTCCAGAGCATCAATATCACCTGATGCCGGCTGGTAGCCGCCCGCCGTTGTCCTATCCAAGGCAAAGCGCTCGTCAAATTGTTCATTCGATGTCGTCCGGCACATGACCGACAGGCGGGTGCGCTCCTCGCGAACGGTCTCGACTTCGCGGCAAAACGCGCCCGCGGCGGTGTGAAAGCTGCCGATAACAGTCAGATCGGTGCCATCTGGCAGGACGAGACCTTCTCCCGCAGGAAGCTGGGTCAACGCCTGTTGCAGCGGTGTCAGGGTGTCACTGCCGGGGGTCAACTGCCAGCCGACGGTGATTGTTACCGCCACCACTCCAGCCGCAACAGCCGCCCGGAGCGCGCGGTTGGCGTTGGCAGCTGAGCTCACCGCACGCATGCGACCGTGCTCCGGCACAGTGATGCTTGCCGCCCTGATCCGGGCAATCAGATCAGCATCAGCAGGGCCCTGCGTTGGCAGCGCGGTTTGCAATGCCTCCAGCCGCAATCTGGTTGTCCGGAACCGCGCAAGGCGCAATCGAGCCTCGGGGTCTGCCGCGAGACGTGCTTCCAGGGCAAGGGCTTCGACAGCATTCAGTTCGTCGTCAGCCAAAGCCATCAAGGTAACATCGTCAATCTTCACGGTTGTGGTCCTTACCGAATGATCTTGTCATGATGTCGACGTCTCATCCCTCAGTTTATTCCCAAGGCTTCAGCAAGCGCGAGTCGGGCCCGGCACAGGCGGCTCATGACCGTTCCCCTTGGAACACCCAGGACTTCTGCGGCCTCGGCATAACTTAACCCCTCGATGCAAACGAGACTGAGGATGTCGGCTTGCTCAACTGGCAGTCTGGCGATCGCTGCTTGGGTTGCCGTCAGCATAAGCCTGGCCTCAATCCCGGCGGCAGAGTCCACAGACAGAATGTCGGGATTGTCCACGACGTCAATCGTGATGCCTTGGCTTCGCTGACGACGCGTCATGTCGATGAACGCATTCCGAAGGATCCGAAACAGCCATGGTTCAAGTCGCTGCGTTGGATCATGGCTTGAGTGGTGGGTGATCGCCCGCTCAATCGTAATCTGAACCAGGTCATCAGCCTGATCGCTGCGCCGGGAAAGTGATAGAGCGTATCGACGCAACTTTGGCAGCAGTCGGACCAAGGCATCGCCAAATGCCGCATCCATGTCGATCTACCTTGCTCCCATGCTCTACTTTGGCGGAATACTTGTGTGCAAGCTGAGTTGTCCAGACTGCATTCCCACCGGAGAGCCCAATGACGCGACCTGTCATCTTTCTGTTATTGTTTTTTACAGCAACGATTCTCCAGTTTCGGGCCGATGCCACAGGCATCCACCTTTTGTCATCAGCGATGGCGCAGTCAGACGATGGCGATGATGACGGGGATGACGACGGCGACGACGACGGAGGTGATGACGACGGGGGTGATGACGGCGATGGTCGCGACGACAACGATGGTGGCCGCGATCGAGATGACGACGATGATGACGATGACGACCGCAGCGGAGGCCAGGGCCGTGACAGGGGAACATCGTTCTCTGAGCGCCCAGAAGACCGCGAGGGAGACGCACCTCGTCCAGCCCAGGTCCAGGCCGCTCCTACGTCACCACGTGTCACGCCTCCGCCTGCTCCCTCGCAGGTTCGCCGAGCAACGCCAGCGCCTGCGCCATTGCCGCAACGCGCACCCGATGAAATCATCGCGCGTGGTATCTCGGCGATAGATCTTGCGGAACTGGAGACCGAGGGCTTTCTGGTGCTCGAGCAGCGAGACCTGAGCCAGGGCAGCAACCTGGTTCGTCTTCGCAAGCCCAACCAACTGGACCTCGATTCGGCCCGCCTGGTGGTTCGAGCGCGGGCAACAGCGGCCTCTGCGGATTTCAACCATTTTTACCGCAGTGAGCAAGGCCCACCACAGGACGCTGACCGTTGCCCTGGGGGGCTTTGTCTTGCCCGAGAAATTATTGCTTGGGAGACGCCCACTGCGTGTGGAACGCTGCCGCGCGTGGGAATGGTGGATACCGGCGTGAACGCCGATCATGCGGCATTTGCTTCTGCGGACCTCACAGTCCACAGCCTCGACCCGGCTCGTGAACGCGAGCGGGCAACGTCATCGGACGCCCTGCACGGGACGGCCGTTGCCGCCTTGCTGGTCGGAGGTCCCGAGACGCGCAGTCCTGGTTTGATCCCGGATGCCCCATTGTTTGCGGTCGATGCCTTTGTTCGCGACGGCGCTGATCAGCGCAGTGACGCTTTCAGTCTGATTGCCGCCCTTGACTGGCTCGCGGCGCAGGATCTTCGGCTGATCAACATGTCACTCGCAGGCCCTCCAAATGATGAACTGGCAGGTCAAATCGGATTGATGGTGGAGCAGGACATCTTGATCGTAGCAGCGGCGGGTAACGTCGGTCCCCGTGCAGATCCTGTCTACCCCGCCGCTTATGATGGCGTCATAGCGGTCACGGCAGTGGACCGAAGCAAACAAATCTATCGCCGCGCCGGACGTGGGCCCCATATCGATCTGGCTGCACCTGGAGTGGAGGTCTGGACCGCAGCCTCTATCAGCGGAGCCCGAACAAAGACCGGTACGTCGTATGCGGCACCCTTCGTGACCGCCGCTGCTGCCCTGTGGCTGCAGACTGAACCGGAACTGTCGGCCGAAGACCTCGCTCAACGCTTGATTGCTCAGGCCAACGACCTCGGAGACCCCGGCAGAGATCCGGTATTCGGTTCAGGATTGCTGACCGCGCCCAAGCCATGCAGTTCTTCAGTCGCCCCATAGTACAGACAAAGTCGATTTGTTGCCTCCTCCTTGGCGCGAAGAGCCCTTGACGTCGACGCTGTTTTGCAGCCGTGAGGCTGTTTTCGAAAGTGGCGCGGTGATCGCGGTAACTGCAATCGCCGATCCCAATGGCAGCCCGTGACTGTCAAGCAAAAACGTCATTTTGACCTTTTGTCGGACCAAAAGGTCATACTGCTTTCCTAAGGTAGGCAAACCCAGTGACATGCAGCAGTTCCAAAGCTGCAACGCGGATCAACGAATGCCCGGCTCCCCTGCCCCTATTTCAAAGTGTTCAAAAACGATCCAGACCGTGTGAAAACTTGGGGAAGTCTGATGGTGTGCAGGGGTTTCGGCTGGATCGGAGATTTTCCTTTAGAGGATCCGGATCAAACGCTTAATCGTGGGTTTTGGGATCCTGTGGGGATCTCTGAAGGCAAATATGGGCTGACACTTAAGGAAATGGGGAGCCTTCACAGCCTGACAGCCGCAATCAACGCCGGAATGCCGACAAGGCTGATCGCTCGACGCAAATTGTAGGCGATGGCCGTCAGGCTGAACTCAGCGCGCACGTTCTCCAGCCTGCGCATCAGGAATGCACCCTGGCCCATCCATTGCTTCACGGAGCCGAACGGGTGCTCGACGCTCTCGCGCCGCTCATCGAGCACCCCGGGCCGCGCGGCAAGCCGTTTCGCCATCCGGTCCAGCACGGCCTCGTTCTCATAGCGCGCAACCTTGCGGTAGGCCGCGGTGGTGCAACGTGTCTTGAGTGCGCAGGACTTGCAGGCAGCGGCATTGGCATAATCGAACACGCGGATCTCGCCACGAACCGGGCGGCTGTGCACATGGCGCAAAGCCGCGCCGCCCGGGCATGTGTAGATGTCTGCCTCGGCATCATAACGGAACTGGTCCTTGGGAAAAAATCCCTTGGCAACGGCAGATCCGCGCTGCGGTTTGGGAACGTAAGGGACGATGCCTGCCGTTTCGCAGGCCTCGATATCTTCGATCTTGAAGTAGCCCCGGTCGGCCACGGCATCGATCTGCGCAACATCGAGGGTCTCACGCGCAGCCTTGGCCGTCTCGGTCAGCAGGCCCAGGTCGCTGACCTTGTTGTGGACCTGCTGCTCCGCAATCAGTTTGTGCTTGGTATCGACCGCAATCTGGACGTTATAACCGACCCCGACGCGACTGCTGGAGTGCATCGCGCGTGCGTCCGGGTCGGTCAGCGAGATCTGGTCCGCGCCGCTGTCTGCAAGGGCTTTGCCATGATCATCAAGCCGTTCACGCCGCTTGCGGAGCGCTGCGATCTTTTCCTGCAGCCTCTCGACGGTGCCCCTCTCTGGCGCGTCCTCACCGTCCTTGTCGGCCTCATCGAGCTGCTTGAGATACCGCGCCAAGCGCTCATCGCTTTCCGCTATCGCTTTGGCCAGCTTGGCCTTGGTGAAATTCCGCTCCCGGCTGTTCACGGCCTTGATCCGGGTGCCGTCGACTGCGATCAACTCTCGTCCGAACAAGTCGAGTTCACGACACAGCAGCACGAACTCCCGGAACACCTGGCGGAACGCCGTTCTGTTGTCGCGTCGGAAGTCTGCGATTGTCTTGAAGTCGGGGGTCAGGCGGCGGAGCAGCCAGATGACTTCAAGATTGCGATGCGTCTCTACCTCCAACCGGCGGCTGGACCGCACCCGGTTCAGGTATCCGTAAATGTAGAGCTTCAAGAGATCGGCCGGATCATATCCCGGTCGACCGGTACTTTTCGCCTGGACCCGCCCAAAGCCAGCTGCCCTCAGATCGAGCCCGTCAACGAAAGCATCGATAAACCGGACAACATTGTCCGGCCCCACATAGTCGTCCACAGAGTCCGGCAAAAGCAGGAGTTGGGACCGATCACCGCCTGAAATATGTGCCATGCCCAAAAATACCACGGCCGCTCAATGCTGGGAATCCGGTTCGTGTTTTCACACGGTCTGGATCGTTGGCGCAACAGTGTGCTTCCGCATCTTGCTCGCAAAGCTTCCAAACCCCCGGAACTCGACCCTCATGCCTTGTGCAAGACTGTCGGTGATCTAACTCAGGATGGACTCCACGGCAGCTTCGACCACCAGCGGCGACAGATGCGGGTGGGCCTTTGCAAGCTTCCGGACCAGCTCGGAACGGATCATGGGCATTCATTTTTCAATATTAAGCCCGCTATAACGCCTTCGGCTGGATTTCCGATGCGAAGCCAATTACCAAAATCCTCGGTGCCCAGTCCGCTCAATACGCGGCCTGTGCTTTTCGCAAAGATGGGTGTTCCCTCGGGAGCGACGACACGCGCTCACTTTTGTTCAGAAATTAGAACAGATAATGAACAATCTGGCATATGCACAACCTAAACGTGCAGAACATCGTTGAGGCGTTATGTGCTAGGGGTGTCTTAGGTGGGTCCTTGATCTGGCTGGATGTAGGCCGCTGAATTGGTCCCGTCTGCGAGCTTCAGATCTGGAAATGCCCTGCACCATTCGATGTCAAGGCCCCCTGCCCAAACGCGGGCGGCACTTGCAGATGCGGTAACTGCGTTTTTAGGTAACCACCGCATGCAGGTTTCGATTCCGGAAAAGCAGCCTTCGCAGCACAAGGAAGGTCCGGCAATCACGATCACCGTAGGACACGCAACTTTTGATTGAGTGCACAGTTAAAGCGACGCGAGCAAAAAATGGCGGATCTAACCGTGCAGAAAAGAATGATTGTAACCACCACAACGCGGGACGATCTGACGCTGATCGTCACGGCATTGTCGGCTTACCAGCACAACGCCCGGTATCGGGCGCTTTATGAACGGCTGATGGCTCACCTGCAATAGGGCGGCGGCAAGGTCACGAGCGTTGCTGCTTTCCTCTTGAGAAACACTGCCTGCAACGATGCTCACGTAGGAAAGATAGGCATGGTTGCCCTGTAAGTGTGGCCTAGATGGCTTCCTGACAGGTAACCTTCTACGCAACTGGCGTTTGCGAGAGCGTCGATCACCTTGCTGAAGCCTTCCCGGACATGGTGCGCAGGTTACCCATTCAGTGTGAGTGGGTAATCTGTAATTTCTCAAGATCAGAGACGTTTAGTTGTCGTGGTAGGGACGTCATCGCGCTGACGTCCCTTCAAGCCGGCGAGCCCGAGCAGTCCCAAGAGGCCGAGCAAGCCCCAATCGAAACCGTCATCCCGCTCAACTCCGACCGGCGGCGCGTTCGCAGGCTCTGTCGTCGTCACCTGGGCTAAAACGGGGCTGCTGGCAGCGAGTGCGAGAGCGACCGTGCAGATGCGAAGTCCTTTAGACATGATGAATTTCTCCTGTTCTGCCATCCTACCAGCCTGGCGCGGTCCTAACAGCACGCGAGGTGAGATGTTCCTGGTGATCGAGAAGCGCCCTCTCCATTCGCCTTCCGACAAGTCCTGTCCTTCCTACCTCCTGATCAGGCTGGAGGCCGAGATGTTCCTGGCTCTCCCGTCTGTGCTAGAATGGGTTATGGAAGAACATGAGTTCCAGGGCATGTTTCTGGAGGCGGGCATGCCAGAGGATCACATTGATGCGGCGCTGACACGCTTTCACGCCTACGGGGACTCGCCCAAAATCCTGTCCCAGAACGACTACGTGACTGCAAAGGCAATCTACGCCGTGATGGATGCCCGCGTAGACCCTGATGACGCCCACAGCCCTGTCGGGCGCTACCTTATCTCTCTCGGCGCGCGCATAGCCGATTGGGAGGACAAGATTGCCCAGCTCACCCGTTGATAGGTGCTCTTTCCCGTGATGGCTGTTAAGGGGTGAATTTCATCGGCAAGGCTTTGGTACCGGTTAGAGCGACCACTGACACGCTACTTACCGCACTGGGCGCAGCTAGTTTGAACATAGCATTCACCCCTATCCACCACGGAACAATCATGGAAAAAATTAAAATGGATGCAGCCCAGGAAAAGCAGCTGTCGCAGTCTTTGTCCGATGCGCTGGATCGGAACAACCTCCGTCAGCACCTAGAAGGGTCTGGGTGTTTGATAAGCAAATTCTCGTAGTAGACTTTTCCTATAGGAACGTTCATTTTGGTTTCGACATGACCCCATTATTGGACAAAAAGCTTTCTGTTGATCTCCTAAAGAGAGACAGATCACAAACCTCATTCATAATAACTTCCGCCGCACGAGGGAAGGATAGATTAACGTCGAGCACCGTGCCGGATGAGGCAGTTAACGTGGTTGTAGATAAAGCAATCGACTTGGTTAATCGGATTGATCTCCACTACAGCGCAATTGAAGACGGATTTGCATTCCCTGTTTCCGGCGACACGCACATTCCTGGAACAGAAAGTAAAGGTCCACGCCCCGATACCAAACCTCACAAAGTTGGTATTTTTACACTGCCTCTTGGGAGGAATTATGGTGGCATCCTTCAAGCCTATGCTCTAATGAAAACAGTACGAGATCTTGGATGCGACCCCATCTTGATTAATAGGCGGTTTGCTGACAAAGAAGTTTCACTTACCCCGGAAAGAGATGAAAACGATATTATTCCAGCGATTACCAACAAGATTGATATGGAAGTAGATCTAGAAACTCGCTCATTTATCGAAAATAACATTCTTCCGATAAGTCGACCCTTTCGCACTTCAGCAGAGCTAAAGAAAAATATGGCCGATTACGACCTGCACGCAGTGATCTCTGGCAGTGACCAGGTATGGCGCGCGAAATATGCCCGCGGCCTGCTGAAAGACTTCTTTCACGGATATCTTGATCCAAAAGATCGCCGCATTAAGCGTATTAGCTATGCCGCTTCCTTTGGGGCTGATCAGTGGGAATTCACTGAAGAGCAAACAAAAATGGCGGCACGTTATGCCAAGCTCTTCGACGCTATTTCTGTCCGGGAAAAGAGTGCGACTGAACTATGCCGGGAATATTTGGGAGCCGATGCGCGGCACGTTTTGGATCCAACGCTCCTGCAGACACCAGAATGTTATCGACGCTTATTTGCAGACCGGGTGAAGGTCGCGCCGGGGCGGCGTATCACCAGCTATATTCTGGATGCTAGGGTCAGGATTCATAACCAATAGATGACGGTTGCTGCGAGGGCGATGGCCGAGAGGAATATCTTCGGACATCTGTCGTATCGCGTCGCCACGCGCCTCCAATCCTTGAGCCTGCCGAACATGATCTCGATGCGACTTCGCCGCTTGTAGCGCCGCTTGTCATACTTGATCGGCGTCTTGCGTTGCTTCCGACCGGGGATGCAGGCGCGTATCCCCTTGTCCTGCAACGCGTCTCTCAACCAGTCAGCATCATAACCGCGATCGCCAAGCAGCCATTTGACGTTCGGCAAGCCGCTGAGCAGCGCCCGTGCGCCGATATAATCGCTCACCTGCCGGCAGTGATGAACAGGTCGAGCGGTCGTCCCTGGCTGTCGCAAATGGCGTGCAGCTTAGTGTTCATGCCGCCTTTGGTGCGGCCGATCAGGCGGCCACGCCCCCCTTTTTGACGGCCATACTGGTCGCTGTGCGATGTGCCTTCAGGTATGTCGCGTCAATCATCACGGTCTTCTCTTCACCATGTTCGGCCGCGAGGCCGGCCATCATCCGAGCGAAAAATGCCCTTCCCGCTCCAACGCCTCCAACGGCTGTAAAGCGTCTTGTGAGGCCCGTAGGCGCTAGGTGCATCACGCCAGCGCAAGCCATTGCGGATAATGAAGATAATCCCACTGAGAACACGCCTGTCATCAACGCGTGGCTTGCCATGCGACTTTGGAAAAAAGGGGGCCATGCGTGCCATCTGCGCGTCAGTCAGCCAGAAAAGGTCGTTCATGTCACCGCTCCGTTTCCGGGCCGTGAATCACGCAGCGCAACGAAAATCAATGCATCCTGACCCTAGCCCAGAAAAAGCTCAATTCATGAATAAAGTTTCTGATCAGCTTGGAATGAAGATCGTTGCAGCGAATAGGCGTTTTGATAGCGCTGGCACCCTTACTCGTGACAGGACCGTCGAAGGATGGCTGGTAGATTTTTATCAAGCTGATTTTATTTTAACAGATTCTTTCCATGGCGTGGTATTTTCCATACTATTCAACAGGCCATTTATTGTGTTCTCGAATCCCATCCGGGGATTGGCGAGATTTTCGTCAATACTTGGACTCTTTGAACTGGAAGCCCGCATGGTTAAAGATGTTGGCTCTGCCGATCATGAGGCGTTATTAACTCCTATTGACTGGATAAAGGTCAATATGCGCCTGGACGAATTACGCCATCAATCAATAGAGTTCCTGCGTAACGCGCTCGAAATTCCGCCCAAAACGTAAAGCAGCATGCCTCCCTATCCCGCGAGCCGCCCACGAACTACTCGGTCCTTCCCAGTCTGCTGCCTTTGCTGCATCAGCGTCGATGATCAAGCTGCCTCACTCGATGCCTACCGTGCCCTGTTTCCTGTAACAGGGAATATCCTGCGGGCCGCGGCATGGCACAGCGTGTAGGGGTCCGCCTCCGAACCGCCCTGCCACTCGTGGGCAGGGCAGCGCTGGCCGGCCTAGAGTTCCCGTTAGAACACAGTCCATCGAAAAAATTGGAAAGTTAACATTCTGTATTTCCCAACATCTTCTTCGAGGTTGAAGTGTAAAGGCGACCAGAAACGCAGACGTCAGTTGTTTACTCTCGGAGAGAGCCAATGGACCTGAAAGACAAATTTGAGCTTGAGCTTCTACGAGTGATAACCACCCGCATCATCGCAGCTGTCGATGCGCAAGGCTACGACTGGCGTGATGATTTGAGAGCGGGCGCAGCTAGCGATCCAATCCGCTTTAAAACGCATGCTCAGCCAGGACAAAATATCGAGGAGGCCTTGGAAGCCGCGTTCAAAGACGTTGCTATTCGACTTGGCTTTGAGCCGCAGGATCATCTGACGCGTCACTAGGGAACGCACTCTGCCAATACGTCGCCAACTCCGTATCAGTGAGTCGAACAGCCCTGCTGACCGCTGACAGCGGCGTGCCGATCATCATTGGCGCATCGATGTCCGTTGTAAGCGTTCTCTGCCCCCCACCTTCCGCGCGGCATTCTGATCGGTTCATTGGACCGTGATGATTGTTGTGACGGAGTTTCTCCATGGAGTCTGCATTGGAGCTTCTCCCGGGTGGCGGCCGCGGCCGTCGGAACCGGAAGTGGCTGGATGAGGTAAAGGCGCGGATTGTGGCGGAGACGCTGATGCCGGGCGTGACCGTGAATACCGTTGCGCGGCGGCACGGGGTGCCGGCGAACCATGTCTCTTCTTGGCGGACGCTGGCGCGGAAAGGGCGACTGGTGCTGCCTGCTCCTGAAGATCCGGTGGAGTTTGCGGCGCTGTTGCTCGGCCCCGCTGAAGATGCGCCGCGGGCCGATGTCGGTGCCGTGGCCCGGCCGGAGATCGTCTCGGGCGCGGTGGTGATCCGTCTGGAAGCCGGGGCCTCGGCGGAGCGGATTGCCATGGTCGTGCGCGCCCTGGCGGCTACCCCATGATCTTCCCCTCCAACCGCGTGAGGATCATGGTTGCGACCAAACCCGTCGATTTCCGCAAGGGGCATGATGGCCTGGCTGCACTGGTGTCGTCGGTGCTGCGCAAGGATCCGTTCACCGGCACGGTGTTCGTGTTCCGCTCGCGCCGGGCGGACAGGCTGAAGCTTTTGTATTGGGACGGCACCGGTCTGGTAATGGCTTACAAGCGGCTGGAGGATACAACCTTTACTTGGCCGGCCATCAGGGACGGGATCATGGCGCTGAACCATGCCCAGTTTGAGGCGCTGTTTGCCGGGCTCGACTGGCGCAAGGTCAAAGCTCTGGAAACCCGCCCCCCTGCTGCGGCAGAGTGAATCAGTTGCCTGATTTTCCATGTTTTTGCCGGAGCTCCTTGATAAAATCAGAGCATGTTCGCAGCCTCTGTTCTCGATCTTTCCGCCATTCCCAACGCGCAGCGTGCGGCGGTTCAGGCGTTGCTGGAAGAGGTGGCGGCTCTCAAGGACATCACCAGACGCCAGGAGCATCTGATCGCCGAGCTGAACCATGCCCTGCATGGCAAGCGGTCGGAAAAGCTGACCGAGGATGAGCGGCAGCTGGCTTTCGAGGACCTGTCCATTGCGTTGGCCGAGGTCGAGGCGGAGAAGGAAACGCAGGCCACCAGGACGGACAAGGGGGCGACCAGGCCCGCGCCGAAGCGCAATATCGGCAACCTACCGGCTGCACTGCCGCGTATCGAAGAGGTCATCGAGCCCGCCAGCCTGATCTGCCCCTGCGGCTGCGGCATCATGCACAAGATCGGTGAAGACCGCAGCGAGCGGCTGGACATCGTGCCTGCCCAGCTGCGCGTCATCGTCACCGTCCGCCCGAAATATGCCTGCCGGTCCTGCACCGACGGCGTCACTCAGGCACCAGCACCTTCCCGCCTGATCACGGGCGGGCTGCCAACCGAGGCGACGCTCGCCCATGTGCTGGTCAGCAAGTATGCGGACCATCTGCCGTTGTATAGACAGAGCCAGATCCTGGCGCGGGCGGGCCTTGATCTGCACCGCGCCGTTCTGGCCGATTGGGTGGGCAAGGCCGCGTTCCATCTGACGCCGGTGGTGGACCGGCTGGCCGAGCATCTCAAACGGTCGGGCAAGCTGTTCATGGACGAAACAACGGCCCCGGTGCTGGACCCGGGGCGTGGGACCACAAAGACCGGATATCTCTGGGCACTGGCGCGCGATGACCGGCCGTGGGGCGGCGAGGACCCGCCCGGCGTGGTCTACTTTTATGCCCCCGGCCGCGCAGGCGAGAATGCCGAGACCTTCCTGACCGGCTTCGATGGCATTCTGCAAATCGATGGTTATACCAACGGCCCTAAGCACTGACCCCTTTTGCGTATTCACGCGTGGCAATCGATCGGACGCGCTCGGGGTCGTTTGCGAAGGCGTTCCATGCGCTGCAGCATCGGTCGACAATGTCTGCGTAGGTGTCAAAGACGGTGATGGCGAGGCAGTTTGCGCGCAGATAGGCCCAGATGTTCTCAACCGGATTCAGCTCTGGCGCATAGGGCGGAAGCGTCACGATGGTGATGTTGTCGGGGATGCGCAGAGCGCTGGAGTTATGCCAGCCGGCGCCGTCCATCACGAGCACGGCATGGGCGCCCGACGCGACGGTTTTCGCGATTTCAGCGAGATGAGCGTTCATGGCCGAGGTATCGGCACGTGGCATGACAAGTGCCGCGGTCGTGGCGCGCGATGGACAGACGGCGCCGAAGATATAGGCCCATTTGTAGCGGGTGTCGCGCGGCGCACGAGGCCGGGTTCCGCACTCGGCCCAGGTCCGGGTGAGCGTCCCCTGTTGACCTACGCGTGCTTCATCCTGAAACCACACCTCCAATGGCTTCCCGTGCGCCGTCTCCGGCAGGGCGGCCTTTACCGTAGCGGCAAAGTTTTTTTAAATGCCTCCTGTGCCAACGGGTCGGATCTGGGGTGCTGTGGGCGCACTGAAAGGCGGCGGAAGCCAAGGGCTGCCAGCTGCTTGCCGACCGTCCGCTCGTGCATGACCACGCCGAAGCGATCTTCGATCTTGCGCTTGAGATCGACGCAGCGCCAGCGGACCACCCCATCGGCCTCAAGGTCAGGCCCTTCACGGACCATCCGGGCAAGTTCCGCTTTCTGCTCAGAGTTCAGGAGCGGCGTCGGGCCTGCCCAATACCGGTTCGACAGACCGGTGATCCCCTCGGCGTTGTAGCGATGAACCCAATCGCGCAGGGTCTGCCGGTCCATGCCGCAGGCCTCCGCCGCCGTCTTGCGATCCGCGCCCTCCAGAACAAGAGCGATCGCCAAAATCCGCCGCACCGCTTTTGCATCCTTTGTGCGCGCCGCCGCCGCCCGAAGCTCACTTGTCGACATATCCGTTCGAGTGATCTCAATCGCCATCAGAACCTCCATCTCTTGATGGCAATGATTCAGATTTTCAGGTCGAAGGGAATCCCGTGAGTCAGAGCTTAGGGCTGTTGGTATTACACAGGCTATAACCGGCTGACCAAACCGATCCGCAAGGGCGGTGCCCCCATTCGGATCGCGCATTGCTGGGCGCATGCAAGGCGCAAACTGAAGGAAGTCTTCGACCGCGATGGCTCCGAGATCGCTGCTGAGGGGCTGCGCCGCATCGCCGAGCTCTACGCCGTCGAGGCCGACATCCGCGGTGTCTCGCCCGGCCAGCGCCTCTCGGCCCGCCAAGCCCGCACCGCACCGCTGGTGGCCGCCTTCGGCGGCTGGCTGCAGGCGCAACGCCGAAAGATCTCCACCAAATCCCGGTTGGGCGAAAAACTCACCTATATCCATAACCACTGGGAAGGGCTGCAAGCTTTCCTGAGCTATGGCCGATTTTGGGTGATGGGGTCTGAGAAGGCGGCGTATCGTGGTGGGTGTCAAAGCCTGCCAGAACCTCCCGAAGGAGCGATACGCCTTGGAAGATGATATCACGATCACCCCGCTTCACCAGCCCGGATCTGTCGTTGATCCACTCACCGAGATTGCACGCGACGGCGCCCGGCAGATGCTGGCAGCGGCACTCAGGGCTGAGGCCGCGAGTTTTGTCGCGCAGTTTGCTGAGGAGCGCCTGCCCGATGGCAGGCAGCGCGTTGTCCACCACGGCACCGGCCCTGAGCGGAACATCCAGACCGGGATCGGCCCTATCCCGGTGCAGAGACAGAAGGTGCGCGACCGGGCAGCTGATGCGCCGCCGGAGGACAAGATCCGGTTCAATTCGCGCATTCTTCCGAAGTGGGCGCGCCGTTCGCCTAGCCTTGATGCTCTGCTTCCGGTCCTCTACTTGCGCGGCGTCTCGACTGGAGACTTCCAGGAGGCTCTGAGCGCGCTGGTCGGTCCGGATGCGCCCAACCTGTCGCCAGGAGCGATCTCGCGGCTCACGGGCGAGTGGCAAGCAGAACATGACCGCTGGCAACGCCGAAACCTCTCGGCCCGGCGCTACGTCTATGTCTGGGCCGACGGCGTGTATCTGCAGGCCCGGATGGAGCCGCAGGCCGAGTGCATGCTGGTGATCATCGGGGCGACGCCGGAAGGGAAGAAGGAGCTGCTGGGGTTCCAGGTTGGGGTCCGCGAGAGCGCGCAGAGCTGGCATGAACTGCTGGTCGACCTCAGGGCCCGCGGCCTCTCGGCGCCACCGGACCTCGCGGTCGGAGATGGTGCCCTTGGCTTCTGGAAGGCGCTGGATGAGATCTTCCCCGACACGCGCCACCAACGCTGTTGGACCCACAAGGTGTCCAACGTCCTGAACAAGCTTCCGAAGTCGATGCACCCGGCGGTGAAGACTGACCTGCGGGAGATCTGGCAAGCCGCGACCCGCGCGGCGGCAGAGACCGCCGTCAATACCTTCGTCGAGAAGTATGGCGTGAAATACGAGAAAGCCGTCGCCTGCCTGACCAAGGATCGAGAGGCACTGCTGGCCTTCTACGACTTCCCGGCCGCTCACTGGGACCACCTGCGCACGTCCAACCCGATCGAGAGCGTCTTCGCGACCGTCCGCCATCGCACCGTCCGAACCAAAGGCGCGTTGTCTCAGAAGACAGCGAAGCTGATGGTGTTCAAGCTGGTTCAGGCCGCAGCGAAGAAATGGCGACGACTGAAGGGCGCAAACCAGTTGCCTCTCGTCGTCGAAGGCGTCAAGTTCACTGACGGTGTCGCCGAGCAGGACGCCAACGAAAGCCGCGCCGCTTGATCAGGCCGCGTCACCCAAAATCCCGCATAGCTCAGCTTTCCTGACCGACGGGCGCATCGAGATCGACTCCAACAGGGTCGAAAATCTGATCCGCCCCATCACCCTCAATCGCAAGAATGCGCTCTTCGCAGGTCACGACGAAGGCGGCGTTGCCTGGGGCCGCATCGCCTCGTTGATCGAGACCTGCAAGATCAACGGCATTGAGCCCTTTGCCTATCTGAAGGCCACCCTCACGGCGATCGCCACCGGCCATCCACAAAGCCGCCTCGATGACCTGCTACCGTGGAACTTCAAGCCGTCAAGCTAAGTCGACAGTGGGGGCCAGCGACCGCTTACTGTCCGTTTCAGCTCGTGCCAGATCTTCGAACCATCGCGGCCGGGCGACGACTCCTCCCAAAGTGCCGTCCGGCCTATTGTGATAATAGTCCCACCCGATGCTCTAGCGGCATATCTTTTTTGGTAAGCAGCTTGCCCTCGCCATTGTGTAGCTAGCCTTTGAACCTCTCACAGATCGCTCGAAAACTCGTCAAGAGTCCTTTTGAGTTCCGCCTCGCTAAATGGTTTGCTGATCCAGCCTATCGGCTTTGCATCAGTCGCACGCTCGCGCGTCTCTGGATTTCCGTAGGCCGATACGAAGATCGACCGAACGCCGAGCATTTGGTAGAGTTCTATCGCGGCACTTACGCCATCCCGGTCACCGTGGATATTGATGTCCATCGTCGCGCAGTCAGGCCGGTGCTGCCGGGCCAGGCGTACGGCCTCGGAGGCGCTGGTAGCCTTGCAGACAACCTCTGCGCCAAGGTCCTCGAGGGTCATCTCCAGGTCCATGGCGATGAGAGCTTCGTCCTCGACGATCATGACGCGAAGTGGGCGTCCGATACCTTGGAGAGGTCCTCCAGTTCCTGCGTAAGGGCTGGTGCTCATCATAATCGGAATGTGTGTGTGCATGGAGGATGGTTGCATACGTCTGATGTGGCGACTGTCCTGCCAGCGTCTATCGGTATGTCGCAAATTTGGGAAATGGGAATAAAGGAGTCTCATCGCTTCGTATGGTCCAAACGTGAACGAAAATGGATCGAAGCCTTCGCTCCGTCGTCATCCACCAGTCTTAGCGCGGCCCCGATCTGACGGCAAAGGGCGCGCACGAGTGTCAAGCCTGAGGACCGCGTTTCCACTTGTTCGCCAAAGCCACGCCCATCATCCTTCACCTCGAATAGGTACCCTTCTGGGGAGGACGTGAACGACACCGCAATAGTTCCGCCCGTGCCGGAGAGCCCGTATTCAAAGGCGTTCGTAATAAGCTCATTGGCAATAAGCGAGAGACAGTGAGCCTCTTCCGCGGTCATTTTTTCTTCCGCAATCGAAAGGTTAATTCGGTCGGAGCCCCCGAACCCAGAGGCGGTCCCCTGAACCACCTGTTCGAGAAAATCTCGGCTAGACAAAACCCCGGCGCTTGCCCTCTGGTAGAGTGCCTCCTGGGCCGCGCTCATTGCACGAAGACGGCGGGAGGCCGTCGCCACGACCTCCGTGACCTCGGCAGAGGAGTGTTTCGCGGCGGACATCCGGATGAGAGGCAGCATCTGCTGGATATTGTTCTTAACGCGATGCTGCAGCTCGCGGACCAGCATATGGTTCTCGGACAGCGCTTCTTTTAGAAGAATGTTCTCCCGGACACGCTCCAGCAGGACACGATCCATTTCTGCCAAGCGTCGGTTCAAAACGCTGAAGTGATCACCATTCGCCTCGATCAGCCTTAAGACGACCATGGTTTCAGGAATGTCCGCGTGTCGAACACGTGCTGCGAGAGCCCGGTAACGCTTTTCTCCCGCCTTTAGTCGAACCTCCATCGCGCCAAGATGGGAGGACGTCGACCGGCTGGCCCGAGAAAGGAAGGCAGAGACAGCCTCCGGCGCCGCTACTTTGTCAAAAAAACTCCTTTGAAGAAGATCTTTGCCCAACAGGTTAAGCGCAGCCGAGTTCGCACGGTGCACAGATCCGTCCAAGGACATCACCAAGGCAGCTTCCTGAAGAAACTCCAAATCAAGCCCGGCGACACCTGTATCTTTCGACGTCATCAGTCTTCGACCCTGAAATATTCCCTTGTGTTCGGCTCGATGTTCTCGAGCGGCTTCAGATGGACGATCACCTTGCAGCCAGGATGTCCGGTCGCGATTGCCTCCTCGATCTCGACACGGGCATAGCCGAGGTTTTGTGCAGTGATCGAGCCAAAGACATTCGATGTCATCATACAGAGCGAGGGACGCCCTTGCACGAAAGCACCAAACGGGCAGGCCCGATTTCCGAGGACGATGCGATCCTCGCGTTCTTCGATAATGAAGAAATCACCTTGAATCCGACGCTTCAGGTCGACAAGGACGTCTTGGACCTGCGCCCTGTCAAGCCGGTCGACCTTTAGCGCGGCCCGGTATGACGCATCGATCTGCTCGCCTATGGCACCACCAACAACACTGATATAGCCCGACGCCTCTGCCACTCCCACAACGCTTTCCAACGTGCCGGCCAATTCTCTCAGCAGGCTTCGTAGAAAGATATCGCGCCCGAGGTCAACAGGGGCATTCTGAACAGAGGGCTCAAGCTGGTCGTTCGCTGCCTTCATCACGCACCTTTCGGTTCAATATGGAGCGCTAACCCTCTCATTGACACACAAGGGCGCGAATTAGTGTAAACGGAAATTACGTATATATATCGTCCACGCAAGCATCTTCAGACGCTTGCCTGAGTTTGAGACTGGTCGCATTAACGACCTGAAGGCAATTCAGTCCGATTGGGTACGTGGTTTAACCGGATGTAGCTGGAACCCGGAGCCATTAAGGTGTGACCTGCCCTCCGTTGGTCCCTCGGTCATAACGAGAGTCCGCCGGTTTGTGCGCTGCTCCCCGACCTTGGACCGCCGGATGCTGGAGTTTTCCGGCTCGGTCATGGCGACGGGCTGGCTGCGCCGCCGGGATAATGCAGGGCGATCGGGACGTTATATCCGATCGCACTATGAGGTCGGTCCTCGTTGTAGTGCCTACGCCAAGTCTCCAGTTTTTCCTGCGCGTCCACAAGGCTCATGAAGTTGCCATTGTCGCGCCATTGGTCCGAGCGGCAATGGCGACGCGCGTTCAGGCATTCGGACCGGAGCTTGCTGTTGAACGCCTCGATGAAGCCATTGTCGGTGGGCTTGCCAGGGCGTGAGAAGTCCAGGGTGATATCGTTGGCGTAGTCCCACAGATCGAGGTCGCGCGAGATGAACTCGCTGCCCGTCGACCCGGATCGTCCTGGGATAGCCGACCTCGGCACAGATCCGTTCCAGTGTCCGGACCACATCCTCGCCGCGGTAGGTGAAGCGCGGGTCAGCTGCTGGACAAAAACGGGAATGCGTGTCGACGATCGTCAGGATCCGCAGCTTGTTGCCTAGGGCGAGTTGGTCATGAACAAAATCCATGGCCCAGACATCGTTCAGCCCGACAGCCTCCTGGCGATCTTCGCGCAGTTTGGTCTTCACCGGGGGAGTGTCATGAACTTTGTGTATCTGGGCAGGCCCATGGGCCGAGCAGAACGACGTCGCCTGGCACTACATTGACCCCGGCAAGCCGCAGCGGAACGCTTTTATCGAGTCGTTCAACGGCAGTTTGCGCGACGAGCTGCTGAACGAGGAGATCTTCGACACCCTGGATGACGCCCGTTGCAAGATCGCCCTCTGGCACTATAACTACAATGCCCTCAGGCGACACTCCTCGCTCGGTCCAGCCCTGAGCGCGAGACATTCGGGGCAAAAAAACTCCCGGACCACAGACAGAAGATCGTCAAGCAGAAGCAGCAACGACTTGCGCAGTGACACAGCCTCATGCCTAGGCGTGAGCATCGACTAAAACCTGTGCGGCGTGTGGCTTCGGTCATCGACGCTGTACCGGCTCCGCCACTCCTAGACGGTCTGCTTTGAGATGCCGTAGCGCTCCGCCACCCTCTAGGCCGGCTCCGTGTTTGCCTGAACGCGACCCTTATCTTCGGTGTCGCCGTTGCCTGCTTGTAAAGAGAGATTAGCATCCCCACCTCCCAACTCAAAACTTGCCCAGCATAGATCTTGCCACGAAGAGCGCGGTCCAGCGATGGTCTATGTGATCATCCGGGATGGAAAAACAAACCTGCCCAATTTGTAAATAGCGTTTGGGTCAAGTCGGGAAATTTTTCATCTTACAGCCCGTCTCAAAAAAAATTCTGAAAGCCTATTCAGATCGAAGCCTGAGAATAAGCAGGGCTCGGGAAACCTTTGCGTCGATCATGCGCTGAAGCCGGATTTTGCGTAGCCACCCGTCGCGCGCCTGCTGCTACCGATCAAGAGCGTCTTCAGTTTTATACCTCTATTTTTTTGCGGATTTTAACTTGATAGAGCTTCAAACTTCCATCAAGCCTTGGTGCATTCTACAGCTGACCGACCCAGATTTATAAATTTAGATGATAATTTCAGAGAAAATTAAAGAATAAGTACTTTCGCTAATAAAGGTCGTTTACTTGCAGGGAGGTGCGGTAACGTACCAACATATGTCATGCAATATTTCTCTGATTAGGTTAGTTGTAGCTAAGCGGCTCTCACCTCGACTGCGGGGCGTATAGAGAAGCATCGCACAAAATTTTTCCAGAAGAGGGCAGCATGCCAAAACAATTGCCCCGCTTCGAAGGGCGCAACACTCTTCTGTCCACACTTTCCCTTGAAGATCAGGCTTTGATTTCGCCTTATACCTCTAAGGTCTCGCTTCATCGGGGAATGATACTTGAAACTCCACAAAGGGCAGTTGAATGTCTTCTTTTCCCAACTTCCGGAGTCGTATCAGTTGCTGTCTCCTCAGAACACCTAATGTGCACAATTGAGACCGGACTTTTTGGATTTGAAGGTATGTCAGGTGCTTCTGTTCTACTGAATGCGAAGGTGCCATCAACTTATCTATATGTTCGAATTTCAGGAAGTGCTGCAAAAATCGATACCACGGCGTACAAAGGCTTGGTAAGAGAAAGCTGGACAATACAACGACACTTCCTAAAATTTACTCAATCTTTAATCACGCAAACGGCCTACAATGCATATGTAAGCAGATTTGATAATATCGAAAGACGGCTCGCCCGATTGCTCCTGATGTGTCACGATAGAGTGCTCTCCGACCGAATAGATATAACCCATCAACTCTTATCTAAAATACTGGCAGTTCGGCGATCCGGCGTAACGGTGGCGACCCTAGCACTGGCGGGCAAGGGCTTAATCCATGCAGAGCGAGGTGAAATTCATATCGTAGATCGCAGTGGATTAGAGAAGTTGGTGGGGAACAGTTACGGCCCGCCTGAGGGCGAGTATAATAAATTGTTTAAGCTTTGAATGGTCATCGATTTTGTACACATACTCTATATCGAAAACGATATTATAATGATTTAATAAAATTGGAATGACAGGCTGTCCCTTACTGGGTCTGCCAGCACGTTTCGGTGATTAAAGCCAAGCCTTCCAGCAGTTCAGTGATTGGCGCAACGCCGAGGTACTCAAGCCCATTTTCGGTGCTCAAACGGGCGAACCAGACCTAAGTAGTTCAGGCTGAACAACGCTGCCCGTGGGCGAGATAACCATTTCCTGTCCTGATCACTTGCAAGATAGCGGTCAGAATGAGGGCCAACAAAGCCCTGAGGTGGGCCAGGATCTTGCGGATGTTATGGCCGCAGCCGCAGAGCACGGCGAAGATGGCGTCCCCGGACGTGCCTTTCAGTGGGCAGCGCGATAAACGTCCGTCTGTCTTCATGTGTCCGATCTCGGGCTCGATGGCGCTGCGTCGCCTCAGCAGCGCTTTCAGCCTCGGCGACAGGCCGCGGCGGGTGCCGCTGATCAGGACCTTCGTTTCCAACATCCCATGGCCGCGATACCCGCGGTCCACGACCGCCAGATCCGGGATCTGACCGGTCAGGATCGCAACCTGCTCCAGCGCTTCGGGCAGGGTGTGGCCATCGTAAGGATTGCCCGGCAGGGCACGCATGCCCACGACAAAGCCCTCGTCGATGGTGGTGGCCAGACTGACTTTGGTGCCGAACTCATAGCGCTTGCGTGCCTTGCCCTTGGAGATGCAATCGACCTCGGGCTCATGCAGGGCGTAGATCTTGCCGTGGCTTTTTGGGGACTGATGCAGCAGACGACCGACGAGCACGAGAGTGTCCAGAACCCGTTCGCGGAAGGACCCCTCCGCAATCCCGTCCAACTGCCGGCGAATATCCCGCAGGACACGACCGGTGTATCCCTTCAGCTGTTTCAGAGCCTTGCCCATGCGTTTTAACTGCCTGGCATGGGCGTAGCGCCCAATCCGCACCGCCAGGCGCGGGGCCAGGCGGTTGTAGTTCTGCCGCAGCGTGATCCCGCCTTCATCGGCAAGGGCGACAAGCTGATGACGGGCCCTCTCATAAAGACGTGCATCGGTTGGGTGGGCAATGTTCTTTTCCATAACCGTGGTATCGACGGATATGCGCGACAGGCTGCGGTCATCGACTGTCCTTGACGCCCGCCCGGCCTCGATCGTCTTTGTCAGCAGCCACTCGGCCCCTTCCTCACCGATCCGCTTGCGCCAGCGGGTCAGAGAGGACGGATCGATCGGTGGGCGGTGCTGGAAGAACACCTCGCCGGTGAAGTGCTGTCGAGTAGGCCGGGGGAATTCCACCCCCAGCCCCTCACAGAACCGTACGTGAAACTCTCGCTTCATACGGCTCTTGTCACCCAACCGTTGCGTGTCCGAGACGGGTCCAGTGAACGAAGAGACCAGGCATGCGTTTCGCGATACTGTTCAGGCGACGCAGGCTACGCCCACAGTGACCTTTGTACTGCTTGTGCTTCTTGCGGAGCCATGCCCCGAGACGCTCGTCGAAGTACGTGAACAGCTTCCACATCTTTGTAGGATAGAACCGCCCATAATATCTCCACCAGCCGTCAAGGACGGGGTTGATCATTCGGGCGATGTCCACCAGTGGCAGTGGCGCGTGTTGTGGCAGCCGCCACGACCTGATCCGATCCCGCATCCGCTTCAGCGCCTGCGGGCTCACGGCGGGCAAGAAACAGGTGAATATCCTGCCCCACCGGTTCTTCGCCATCCGGGGCCGGAAGGCAAAGCCAAGGAAGGTGAACTGGATCAGCGGATGGGAGCCACGCCGATTGCTGTCCTTGCAGTAGACCACGCAGGTCTTCTCCGGGTGCAGCGTGAGATGGCAATCAGCCAACCGCTGTTCCAGCGCCGCCTTGAGCCCTTCCGCTTCCTGCCGCGAGCGACAGTGACAGATGACATCATCAGCGTAACGTTCAAAAGGAATGGCCGGGTTGTCCCGGCGCATCCACGTATCAAACGCATAATGCAAAAACAGATTGGCCAGTAACGGACTGACAACACCGCCTTGCGGGGTGCCGCGCGTCCGTTCCTCGAGCTGTCCATCGGGCAATTGCACCGGAGCCTTCAGCCATCGGTCAATATAGAGCAGAACCCAGTCCTCCTGACAGTGCTTCCGGAGGGCTCGCATCAACAGGTCATGATCGATCGTGTCGAAAAAGCCTTTGATGTCGAGATCCAGAACCCAGTCATGTGACCAGCATCGCTTGCGCGTCTGCTCCACCGCCTGATGAGCCGATTTCCCGGGGCGATACCCATATGAGTCCGGGTCAAATATTCCATCCAACCCGGGTTCGAGGTACTGTTTGATCACCATTTGAGCGACTCGGTCCGCAACTGTCGGAATACCCAAAGGTCGAACCCCTCCGCCTGATTTGGGAATTTCCACCCTGCGCACCGGAGGCGGGAAATAGCTTCCCGATGCCAGCCGGTTCTACAGCTTGTAGAGATTGTTCGCCAAATCTCCGGCGAAGGCTTCGAGGCTTTGACCATCGACGCCCGCCGCTTTCCCATTCCCTTCCACCAGCTTATAGGCCTCCCAGACCATCCGCTTGGTAATCGGCAACGGTTTGTCCGCCATCCTCATGCTCCTCCCGGGGTCACCGGTTGGCATGTGCTGACGGACTGGGCGACGTGATCCCTTCGCTCCGCCGCCATTACAGCAGCTTCAACACTACTACGGATGAGAAACGCGCGAAAGTTGGTGATGCCCTGAGGGGCGGCATATCATGGCGGTGTTCACGCGCCGTCAATTCTCTGTCGAGAAAGGGATATGCCACATGTCAGATACTACCATCACCCATCTGCCCGATCCATCGGGATTTAGCGCCGACGCGTTCACGGATGTCATCCGCGATGGCGCACGTAAGCTGATCGAACAGGCAATCCGTGCCGAGCTGGCCACGCTCATGGACGCCTTTTCCAAGGAAAGGCTTGATGACGGGCGGGCGCGTCTGGTTCGCCATGGACACCTGCCGGAGCGCGATGTGATTACCGGCATCGGCCCGGTGCCCGTGAAAGTGCCGCGCGTGCGGGATCGGGGCGTTGGCGAAGACAAGATCACCTTCACGCCCAGCATCCTGCCGCGGTATCTGCGCAAGGCGAAATCGGTCGAGGAGCTGCTGCCGTGGCTTTACCTCAAGGGCGTGTCCACGGGCGATTTCACCGAGGCGCTGGAAGCGCTGCTGGGGCCGAACGCTAAGGGCCTGTCTGCCAAGACCGTCACGCGGCTGAAGGCTGACTGGTGGCAGGACTACGAGGCCTGGCAGAAACGCGACCTCGGCTCGCGGCGGTTTCTCTACATCTGGGCGGATGGCGTGTATTTCAAGCCGCGCATGGCTGAGGAAAAGCAATGTGTTCTGGTGATCGTGGGTGCCGATGAATACGGCCGCAAGGAGCTTCTGGCGATGACCGACGGCTTTCGTGAAAGCACGCAAAGCTGGCGCGAGGTGCTGCTCGATCTCAAACGGCGTGGCCTGAAACAGGACCCCAAACTGGCCATCGGCGACGGCGCCCTGGGGTTCTGGAGCGCGTTGCGCGAGGTGTTCGCCTCGACACGGGAACAGCGCTGTTGGGTCCATAAGACCATGAATGTGCTCAACGCGCTGCCGAAGTCCATGCAGGCAAAAGCCAAGGGCCATCTGCACGACATCTGGCAGGCCGAAACAGAAGCCGAGGCCAACGTCGCCTTCTACTTCTTCATCGAAACCTATGGTGTGAAATGGGACAAGGCGGTCGCCAAGCTGGTCAAGGACCGGGACGCGCTGCTTACTTTCTACGATTTCCCGGCCGAGCACTGGAAACACATCCGGACGTCAAACCCGATCGAGAGCACCTTCGCCACCGTTCGGCATCGCACAAAACGCACCAAGGGCTGCCTGAGCCGCAAGACCGGTCTGGCCATGGCGTTCAAGCTGATGATGTCGGCACAGAAAAAATGGCGCAAACTCGACGGCCAGAACCGCCTCCCCGAGGTCATCGCAGGGGTTGAGTTCAGGGACGGCATCCGCCAACTTCAAAATGCCGCTTGATCAGGCGTCACCAACTTTTGCGTATATCTCACTACGGATCACTCCGCCCCTGTCGCGGGCATCGGTATTCTCCCTCGTGGTGTGTGCCACTTGCGGATTTCCCTTGGCATCCCACGCCAGGTTCCCTCGTTCCATGTCGACGCCTGTGATGAGATCATGCCGCCTATACACCGGCTGCCGCGTGGCCAGTAAGCAGGTCGCGTCCACGCTTGAGAACGGCGGTGCAAAAATCGGCCACGGTAGCGGCGGGATGATCCTGCTGCGGGCGGCGTAAAAGTCGTCCACCTTTACCCTTTCTGGCGACAGGGAGGGCGGGAGGATTTTCACCGTGGACTTGTATCGTAGAGTGCGATTGGCCTGTGCCGAGGGGATGAGCCAGCGCGAGGCAGCGCGTCATTTCAACATCGCGCGCGACAGCGTAGCCAAGATGATGACGTTCTCGGTTCCGCCCGGATATCGGCGGACGGCCCCTGTGAAGCGGCCGAAGCTGGATGCCTACACCGGGATCATCGACGGCTGGCTGGAGGGCGATCGGGAGGTCCATCGCAAGCAGAGGCATACGGCGAAGCGGGTGTTCGAGCGGCTTCGCGATGAGCACGGGTTCGCCGGCGGCTACACGATCGTGAAGGACTACATGCGGGAGCGCGAACGGCGCGGCCGCGAGATGTTCGTGCCGCTGGCACACCCGCCCGGACATGCCCAGGCCGACTTCGGCGAGGCGGTGGCCATCATCGACAGTGTCGAGCAGAAGGCGCATTTCTTCGTCATGGACCTTCCGCACAGCGATGCCTGTTATGTCAGGGCCTATCCAGCGGCGACCGCGGAAGCCTGGGTTGACGGTCACGTCCAGGCCTTCGCATTCTTCGGCAAGGTGCCTGCATCGGTCCTCTACGACAACGACCGCTGCCTGGTTGCGAAGATCCTGCCGGACGGGGCGCGCCAGCGAGCCACGCTCTTCAACGGGTTCCTGTCGCATTACCTGTTCCGCGACCGCTACGGCCGCCCGGGCAAGGGGAACGACAAAGGTAACGCTGAGGGCTTGGTTGGCTACTCTCGCCGCAACTTCATGGTGCCGATCCCGCAGTTTGCGACCTGGGACGCGTTCAACGCCCATCTGGAGGCGCAATGCCGCAGGCGTCAGGGGGATGTCCTGCGCGGCCAGTCCGAGACGATCGGCCAGCGCCTTGGGCGGGATCTGGCTGCGATGTCCGACCAGCCGGCCGCACCGTTTGAAGCCTGCGATCAGGCCACTGGCCGGGTCAGCTCGCAGGCGCTGGTGCGCTACAAGACCAACGATTATTCGGTGCCGGTTGCTTACGGCCACCGTGATGTCTGGATCAGGGGCTATGTCGCCGAGGTCGTGATCGGCTGCGGTGGCGAGGTCATCGCACGTCATCCCCGCTGCTACGACCGCGAGGACATGGTCTTCGATCCGGTGCACTATCTTCCGCTCATCGAGCGCAAGATCAACGCCCTGGACCAGGCGGCGCCCCTGGCCGAGTGGGATCTACCACCAGAGTTCGCGATCCTACGCCGACTGATGGAGGCGCGGATGAACAAAGTCGGACGCCGCGAGTATGTTCAGGTTTTACGCCTGCTCGAGACCTTCTGCCTCGACGACCTGCACGCCGCCGTGAAGAAGGCGCTGCAACTGGGTGCCGTCAGCTTCGATGCCGTTAAGCACCTTGTGCTCTGTCAGGTCGAAAGGCGTCCGCCGAAGCTGGACCTTGATGTCTACCCCTACCTGCCGCGCGCCAACGTCGCGACCACATCCGTGGCGAGCTACATGTCCCTGCTGTCGGGAGATGTAGCATGACTGAAGCCCCGAGGATCCTGCTCACCCACCATCTGAAAACGCTGAAGCTGCCGACGTTCCTGCGGGAGTATGAGAAGGTTGCGCGCCAATGCGCCGCTGAAGGGCTGGACCATGTCCAGTTCCTGTCGCGCCTGGTCGAACTGGAACTGATCGACCGCGAGCGGCGGATGGTCGAGCGACGCATCAAGGCCGCGAAGTTCCCGACGACCAAGAGCCTCGACAGCTTCGACTTCAAGGCGATCCCCAAGCTCAACAAGATGCAGGTGCTGGAATTGGCCCGCTGTGAATGGATCCTACGGCGCGAGAACGTCATCGCCCTCGGGCCGAGCGGCACGGGCAAGACCCATGTTGCCCTCGGACTGGGGCTGGCCGCCTGTCAGAAGGGCATGGCGGTCCGCTTCACCACCGCCGCGACGTTGGTCAACGAGCTGATGGAGGCCCGCGACGAACGCCGCCTGCTCCGCCTGCAAAAGCAGCTGGCTGGCGTCAAGTTGCTCATCATCGATGAACTAGGCTTTGTGCCGCTGTCCAAGACCGGCGCCGAGCTCTTGTTCGAGCTCATCTCTCAGCGCTATGAGCGCGGTTCCACGATGATCACCAGCAACCTGCCATTCGACGAATGGACTGAAACCTTCGGCACCGAACGCCTGACCGGCGCATTGCTCGATCGACTGACCCACCACGTCAATATCCTCGAGATGAACGGCGACAGTTATCGGCTCGGACAAAGCCGCGCCCGAAAGGCCGAAGCAACCACATAATCGCACCTTGCGAGATTGGCCCTGCGGGCCAAAGCGCCATGGCACGCGCCAGCTATTTGGGGAGCGCGCGCGCCATGGCGCTTGGCGCCTCGCCACTGGCCTGGTTTTGCGCCGCCGCGTGGCCGGTTTTTACGCCGCCGTTGACAACATCTGATACTGAGGGTGGACCCCTATCGCCGTCACCATTAATGAGCCTTTTGGCATGACAAGATGGCCCGGCTCAACCTTCGATAATTGTTCTGGCTCGCACTAGCGCTATGCATCTGACAACCCCGAAGCGAGGGTTCGCTCCGGGGTTGTCAGCAAAAGGTAACTCTTGATTAGGAACGCGCCCCAAAGGTGAGTGATCGAACTAAAGTTCCCGTGGAAATGTAGCATGCTTGTGACTCTGTTCCCGGAGCCATGCCTCGATCTCGGGCTTGGGCGCCCCGAAGAGTATCAAGCTGTCGAGTTCCTGAAGACAAGCTACCACGTTCTTAACAGGCTTGGGCCGCTTTCCCGGATCGGCCCGCCAGAGCCACGCTACGCGGCTCTCCTCGTCCAGTTCAGCTATCAGCATCGCGCGCTTGTCCATGTAGTTCACTACACCTGAATAAAGTTTCAATTGTGCAGGCATGCGCCCCTCAACGATCAAGCGCCACATGACCAAAAAGCTAAGGAAAAAAGACACCAGAATTTTGGCGCGTTTGAATACGCTCAGCTCTCCCCATTCAAGCGCGCCAAGAGTAGCTTTGAGGCTCTGAACGTCGGGACCTGCTTCGCCTCCACCTTCACAGGGTCGCCATTTCGGGGGTCCCGGCTCATCCTTTGCTTCCGGACCTTGCTCGCAAAGCTTCCGAACTCCCGAAACTCAACCCTTTTGCCCTGTGCGAGACTATCGGTGATCTGGTTCAGGATCGACTCCACGGCGGCCTCCACCACCAGCGGCGACAGATGCGGGTGGACCTTGGCGAGTTTCCTGACCAGTTCGGAACGGATCATTGGGCTTTCCTTTTTCGACGGTAAGCCGGCTGTGACGCCTTCCGCCAGATTTCCGATGCCAGGCCGATGGCCAAAGTCCTCGCTGCCTTCCCCTGCTCAGTCCCCGGCCTGTGCTATTTGTTGCCGCGCTGGCGGTATAACCGGGGTGGCTATCGAGGCCATCAGTTCATGGTGGAGTTGTGAATTTCAATTACGGACCGCGGAGACAGATAAAATTGCTGGCCGTATCAGCAATTGCAGCAATTTCCGGGCACTGGATACCCGTGAACGAGCCTTAGCTAGAGACGCGCTGACAGAGCCGCGCACAACTCCTCAATCGCAACCTGCGTCATTTGAGTGGGGTCAAAAACGCCGTTGATGAAGTAGCGCGAGACAATGTCCTGTTCTACCTGCGACACAGGGATGCAGTGCATGCTCCACTTGCTAAATGAGCGAGCTGGGGTTTCACCAGCAACCCAGACCCGAATGCATTGATGTCGATCATCCTTCATGATGCGCATGAAGCATTCCTCGATGACGGACCGCTCTCCCTCGAGGAACTGCATGAAGTCTTCGTCACTCGCAATCAGCACGCCGCTGATGCCGTCGTGTTCGTTGTTGGCTCGGGATCGCTGAAGGATGTCATCAAGAGCCCCGTCGTCTAGGCCTCCATGGTTGGAGGTATAGATAAGCTTGGCAAGTGACATGATTTCTCCTGTATGGGCGCGGGGTCGCCGAACCTAAGAAATATATCCTTTTGTGCAGGATACTAGCAACATTGTGTCATTATATTCAATCTCAATGAAATTATGTTGCTCTATCGATCCAGAGAGTGCTTTAGAGGACTGCCACAAGACGTGGCACGAGCAGGAGCCGGTATTTTCGCTCTTGGTACCACCTTGTCTCATGATGATGGCCTGCCATGTCACCTGCACTCGAGGAGCGCCCGCCAACCATTACGCGGCCAAAATGCTGCACCTGCTCGGAAGCATCCACCAGCAACGCCGACCAAAGGGACACAATACCTAGCTGACCTTCGAGGTGGCCACCACCTTTTCGACCGCCATACCGGTGAGCTCTGCATAATCGCCTTCAGCGGGGCAACAGGCGGCATTGCCCATGATGCCCATGCGCGCGCTTATCACGCTGCCCGAGGCGGCCATCGTTTCGCTTGCCCGCAAGCCTGTCGTCATCATGCCAATGGCCGGCGCATGCCAGCTGTGTCCATGCATTTAAGCCAGTCATCATCTGGTTGTCCTTGTTCGGTCGGACGACGCAAGGGCACAGTGATAGGCACCGCCACCCCTGCCCCGATGCCGTGGAGGTGCGGCGTTGCTGATGCAGTGATACTCGCTTCCACGGAAAATGGGTTGCCGAACTAGGCCAAACTAAACCGTCTGCGAACGTCGTCTGAACATTCTTTGACCTTGTAGGTCGGTGTGGTGCGTCCGTTGGTAAGTTGAACTTCAGTGGCCTTCACTCCATCCCGGATTTGCACCACCCGCCACGGCGGGCATACAAAATTATGCGGCTTTCCGTAGATGTCGATCAGGAAAACTTTTCTGGTCATGAGTTCTTCCCTGGCGTGTGGCGATCCGCATCATGAAGACTACCCAAGGCTTTACAAATCAACCTTGAAGAACAAATAGCTATATAAAAACAATCTAAGGTTACACATTCAACACATGTTGTGTCTTCGACCGTCGAAGCCGTATCGGTCGTCGTCGGCCCGGGCGGTCGGAAGGCAACATAGGCTCGCTTTCCGAATTGATTCCGACGGATGACCTTACGAGTTTGAAGATCAGATTGCGCTTGGAGATTTATGGGCGCTTCCGGACCAATTTCTTGGTTAAGAGTGTTGGCTGTTCATAACGCTGTGCTCAAACGACTGCATTGATCAAGATCAAACAGCCGACCTTCGAAGTTCGGATTGTGCCAGCCGTTGCTCGTCATTCTGCGTGTAACAATTACCCTCGGCGTGAACTTGTAAGCCCCAGACCGGACATCGCCGAAGGAAAATCCATCATTGAGCGCACATTGCCAATGCCCCATATTTTCAGCATTGGGTAGGAGGATCAGGAATAGAAGCAGATCAGTCGCACCGCGGGCGTCTGATTGACCACATCCACTTGGTCGTCAATGATCTACCAGTCTGCCTTGCTTTTTTACCGCGCGATCTTCGGCGTCATGCACAACCCTATAGGTGGCACTTCGGACGATTGTTTCTGGGCCGACGATTTGTTCATCTCGTCTAAGGACAGTGGCGCTGCACTGGGTGAGTTGACAGGTCGGCATCCCCTGGCAGTTCAGGCTGACAGCCCTGATATTGTCGTGGCCTTTTCAAAGCCGGTCTTTCGGCCGGCGGAATGGACAATGGCGCGCCGGGGGAACGACCCTACCACCCAGGATATTTTGCGTCCTTCCTGATCGACCCGGCCAGAAACAATATCAAGGCAGTCTAACATGGCCCGGCAAGCCGAAGCGCTGCGTCCGTCGAGGTGACATTCTGAGAGCGTTGTGGTCTTCTCGATCTATGATCCCCACCCCCCATCGTCCGCTGTCTTGTCGCGCTATCTCTGGGGTTTTTGCAGCAACCTCATTCCCCGCCGCATGCCGGGGCAGCTGAGCATCCGCCGGGAGCTATGCGGGATTTTGGGTGACGCGGCCTGATCAAGCGGCGCGGCTTTCGTTGGCGTCCTGCTCGGCGACACCGTCAGTGAACTTGACGCCTTCGACGACGAGAGGCAACTGGTTTGCGCCCTTCAGTCGTCGCCATTTCTTCGCTGCGGCCTGAACCAGCTTGAACACCATCAGCTTCGCTGTCTTCTGAGACAACGCGCCTTTGGTTCGGACGGTGCGATGGCGGACGGTCGCGAAGACGCTCTCGATCGGGTTGGACGTGCGCAGGTGGTCCCAGTGAGCGGCCGGGAAGTCGTAGAAGGCCAGCAGTGCCTCTCGATCCTTGGTCAGGCAGGCGACGGCTTTCTCGTATTTCACGCCATACTTCTCGACGAAGGTATTGACGGCGGTCTCTGCCGCCGCGCGGGTCGCGGCTTGCCAGATCTCCCGCAGGTCAGTCTTCACCGCCGGGTGCATCGACTTCGGAAGCTTGTTCAGGACGTTGGACACCTTGTGGGTCCAACAGCGTTGGTGGCGCGTGTCGGGGAAGATCTCATCCAGCGCCTTCCAGAAGCCAAGGGCACCATCTCCGACCGCGAGGTCCGGTGGCGCCGAGAGGCCGCGGGCCCTGAGGTCGACCAGCAGTTCATGCCAGCTCTGCGCGCTCTCGCGGACCCCAACCTGGAACCCCAGCAGCTCCTTCTTCCCTTCCGGCGTCGCCCCGATGATCACCAGCATGCACTCGGCCTGCGGCTCCATCCGGGCCTGCAGATACACGCCGTCGGCCCAGACATAGACGTAGCGCCGGGCCGAGAGGTTTCGGCGTTGCCAGCGGTCATGTTCTGCTTGCCACTCGCCCGTGAGCCGCGAGATCGCTCCTGGCGACAGGTTGGGCGCATCCGGACCGACCAGCGCGCTCAGAGCCTCCTGGAAGTCTCCAGTCGAGACGCCGCGCAAGTAGAGGACCGGAAGCAGAGCATCAAGGCTAGGCGAACGGCGCGCCCACTTCGGAAGAATGCGCGAATTGAACCGGATCTTGTCCTCCGGCGGCGCATCAGCTGCCCGGTCGCGCACCTTCTGTCTCTGCACCGGGATAGGGCCGATCCCGGTCTGGATGTTCCGCTCAGGGCCGGTGCCGTGGTGGACAACGCGCTGCCTGCCATCGGGCAGGCGCTCCTCAGCAAACTGCGCGACAAAACTCGCGGCCTCAGCCCTGAGTGCCGCTGCCAGCATCTGCCGGGCGCCGTCGCGTGCAATCTCGGTGAGTGGATCAACGACAGATCCGGGCTGGTGAAGCGGGGTGATCGTGATATCATCTTCCAAGGCGTATCGCTCCTTCGGGAGGTTCTGGCAGGCTTTGACACCCACCACGATACGCCGCCTTCTCAGACCCCATCACCCAAAATCGGCCATAGCTCATCCGCCCGGCCTTGGCGACGGACACGACGATGCGCTCGCGCTTGCGGCTTTCGGGCCAGCGCTTGAGCAGCTTGTCGACGCGCATGTCGTAAAGCGTCAGCAGGATCTTCTTGCTGCCCTGTCCGCACAGCACGACGACCTTTCGATGCGCGAACACGCGGCCCTTCAGGCCGCCCTCCTCATAGGCCTCGCGGCGTGCCGAGGCCGGGCCGGACATGCCGGGGATGCGGTGCCCCTTCGGATGGATCCATTCCTTCCGGCTCTGGCGGGTGACCAGGACGATCTGGTCCTTGCCCTTCCCGGGCAGGCGGCAGAGGACGCCGTAGCGCTTTTCGGTCATGCAAACAGCTCGCGGATCAGGGTCGCGCCGGACAGCGCCAGGGACTTGTTGCGAAAGCGGCCGTTCGCGCTGACATCGCGGCCGAACCAGGCGGGGGGCGCGAAGGCCGTGGCCTCCGTCTCGGACCCGAACTCGACCTCGACGGTCACCAACGGGGCCAGGTCGCCGTCGAAGACGTCCAGCTCGAAAGTGTGCCCGTCGTCCAGACGGCCGGTCCAGCGCGTCTTCTCGATCCGGCGCCCCTCGGTCTGGGGCCAGAGGAGGTCGAACTGCGCGGCCTCGATCGTGATCTCGCGCTCGGTCCGTACGATGCCTTCGCCGGATTTCAGGCACAGCACATGCGTGTCGTCCGACTGGCGCAGCCTTACCTCGACCGAATCCTGCGGTTGGGTCACATAGCCCTGCCGCAGGGCCGAGGGCCGGGCCGCCGACAGATCCGGCAGCGCGGGAACCAGGAACTTGCGCTCGATCTCCTGGGGCGTGGCCATCCGCGTCAGCTCTTCCACAGCCGGTCGCGGATCTCGTCGAAGATCTGCCCATAGGCCTGGGACGAGGGGCGGTCGGGGGCGAAGGCCATCACCGGCGCCCGGTTCACGCCCATCCGCTCGACGTCGGTGGAAAAGGGCAGCACGGCCTGCAGCATCTGCTTGGGATAGGCGTCCCGCATCCGCTCCATCGTCTCGCCATGCAGCAGCTTCTGGCGCTGCACCATCGAGAAGAAGGCCACGATCCGCTTCTTGCCGGAGGTGTCCTTCGACCCGTCCTGCCCCCCACGAAGTCCAGCAGCTGCTCGAAGGTCCGTTCGGACAGCGTCGTCGGAATGACCGGCACCACGATCAGGTCCGAGGCCTGCAGCACGTTCTCGGACAGCATCGAGATGTTGGGCGGGCAGTCCAGCACGATGACGTCGTAATCCCCGCCGACGGCCTTCAGCGACTTCTTGAGCCGCGACCGGCTGTTCTTCATCCGCGACAGGAAGACGTCGAAATCGCGAAAGGTCATATTGGCGGGCAGAATTTCCAGATTGTCGTAGTCGCTGCCGCGGATCGCCTTGGTGAACTGCTTGACGTCCTCGAAGAACGCCTCGTTCTCCAGCTTTTCCGAGGGCTTGACGCGGAAATAGAACCCCGAGGCCCCCTGCGGGTCCAGATCGCAGAGCAGCACGCGCTTGCCGGCCTTGGCGAAGGCGTAGGCCAGGTTGACCGAGGCGGCGGTCTTTCCGACACCGCCCTTGTTGCTGTAGCAGGCGACGATCTTCATCTCAGGCTTCCTTGCCATGGAACAGGGTGCGGAATTCGGCGCGGACCTCTGCGCTGTCGAACAGCGTGAAGCTGGACATGATCCGGGCCCGCTCTTCCTTCTGGCGCTCGTGCAGCACCGCGATCAGGGCGCCGATGCTTTGCGCCAGGACCAGGTCCTGCTTCTGCCCGATCGGCTCGTGGGCCTCCATGAAGTCGCGCAGCGCGACCTGCTGGACCGAGTAGTCGTTGAACAGGCCCAGATTGTCCTGCAGCGCCTTGAGGGGCTTCAAGAGGGGCTTGACCGCGTCGGCGGGAAACAGCGGGGCGAAGAACTCCATCAGATAGCGCAACTTCTTGCACAGGATCCGCAGCTCGTGGACCTGCGTGTCGGGGGTCTGGGCGGTGATCTCGCGGGCGATCCTGCAGACCTTGCGATAGCGTTTCCAGATCAGCCGGCGGGCATAGTCCTGGACCTGATGGTCGGCCTCGGGGCCCTTGACCGGGCGGTCGGGCGCGTCGAACAGCGCCTGCAGGTCGGAAATGGCGCGGTCATGCGCCGCGCTGCGCAAATTGGCCGCGACCGCCTTGTGCGCGCGGCGCCGTTCCTTGGCGAACATCGCGAACATCAGCTCCAGCCCCTGGTGCAGGGACGCGGGCAGCATGGCGAAATAGTCGTCGCGGGCCAGCAGGTAGACGTCCAGATCCCGCAGCCGCCCGGTGGGGGCCATCAGGTCCGAGGCCGCCTGCTTCAGCGCCGCCGTCTGGTCGTCCGAATACACGCCCTTGAACAGGCTGATGACCGACCGGACCTTGCGCAGCGCGACGCGGTAATCGTGCAGGAATTCCGTGTCGTGATCGGCGATGATCCCCGCCTCGTTGCTGCGGGCCACGCGCAGATAGGCGGTGATGATGTCATTGGCGGCGCGCCACGCGGTATCGTCGCCGGCGACCGGGACATCGGGCTTGGCGACATAGGGGACATGGGCGGGAAACAGCAGGGGCGCCACGGCGGCGACGCTATCCGCCCCGGGGGCGGCGGCGGCCTCCAGATGCCCGCGCAGGGCGTCCAGCGCGCGGTCGTAGCCGCGCAGCCCCTGCAGGGCGGCGAAGGTCACCGGCGCGCCGTCGCCCTTGGGCTGCAGCGTCGTCAGCCGGGCGCGCACCTGCGTCTTGCCCTCGTCATCGGTCAGGGACAGCTGGCGGCTGCTGATCGTCCCCGAGCCGACGCTCAGCAGGCTGCGCAGCGGAGAGACGCACTGCAGCGCCGCCCTGACCGGCCCCTCGGCCAGATCGGCCACGAAATTGCCGGGGCGCCCGGCCTTCTGGGCCATGACGCCATCCGTCTGGTGCAGGATCAGGCAGCGCCCGGTCTCGATCAGCAGCTGGCCGGCGCTGCGGACCGATCCGTTGAAATCGTCCAGCAGCTCGAACGGGGCCTCGGCCGCCAGATCGGTCACGCCAAGGTCCAGCGCGCCGACCTGCGGCCCCAAGGCGTCGTCCGCCAGCGCCCCCGCCAGGACCAGGATCGTGTCTTCGGATCGGCTCATGATGTCTTGGCTCCCGCCTTTTTGAGATAGCCTTCGACAAGCTTCTCCATGATCTTCTGGACGCTCGTATCGTCTTCGATCGCCCGCGTTTTCAGTGCCTTGAGCGTCTTTCGCTCGAGTCGCAGCGACGTGTTGACCTTCTTGGTATCGTCGGACTTAGAAGCAGCGCTTTTGCTTTTGGGCATGGTCGTCACCTGCATTAGTTGACGTCATGATGTCGTTACGAGAGTCGTAAAAGCAAGACGGCTTTTGCCATGTTGGCGAGGTTCCGCCCGCAAGATGGTGCGCCTTTCAGGGCGGGCGGGCTTGCTGCGCCACGCGGATGTCTTGAAGCAGGCTCACCGGATCAAGCGTTGCATGCTGGGCATCGAGTGCATCCTTCAGCGCCTGCAGTGTGCGTGGATTCCCGTTACGCCTGGTGCGAGATTGTGACCTCGCGAAAATTATCGACAGGTCAGCATTGGCCGCAGGATCGGGCCAAGGTCCAACGTTCAGTTTCTGAGAGCGCACGTCTGCTCTTCCGATAATCGGCAATCAAAAGGCGGCAAATTCCACTCTGATGTGCCCGAAATTCTGAAAGCGCCTTAACTGTTCTGCCTTATCATTGTCTTCCTCAGCTTCCTTCGACAAACGGTCGGTCACCATCCGATTGAAGGCACCCGCACGTGCAACGAGCTCGGCAATCTCGGCATGAAGGGCCTCTGCCTCTTCCCGTTCCTGTGAGGTATACGGCCGGGCATCCGCGTCGAGGAGCCTGCGCTCTTGATAGGCGGCCTGCTCCAACGCACTCTTGACCCGCATCCGTATGGAGCGCCCGGCAGAGGTTTCATCAATCAAACAACGTCCCCTCCCATGACCTTCGGTATTACTTCGTCGCAATTGGCGGTGCTATAGTAGCTTCGTTGTCCCGCCGAGGTTTGACACCAATGGAGGTTCATTGGAAGATGAAGTGTAAAGCCCCACTACATCAATTGGCCATCCGGCAGGCGAAAGCTGTAACGATCCACAAAGGGAGCGGTCATGTCATCGATGCCCTTTGACTAGGTCATGTTGTCAAGTCCGGACGTGGCCGTAAATGATGGATCTCTGCCGTCGGTGCGTCGTCTTGGTAAGACGCCGTAAATAGCGCCACAGCTTCCATATGCAGATCACCCGAGGACTGCATGTCAGTCCAATCCAAGCAAAAGCGTTCGCAAAATTGGAACTGTCATTAATGATAGTAAACTCGATGCGCGCCCCGGCACTCGGTTCTCGAACTGCGGGCTTAAAGATGGACATCAAGCTGGTGTGCCGAATTAAAATTACGTGAAAGTACGGAACAGTTGGTAGAGCTGTCACAAATAACTTGAAAATAATTCGCGGAACAGGGGCGGTGGTTTGCGGTTCGTGGCCTGCATCAAGTCGATGCATCACACGTACAGGAGACTTGAAATGCAGAAATTACTCGCCACCGTCGCCGCCTTGGGATTTGCCGCACCGGCATTTGCTCAGGAAGAAAGCCAAATGAGCATGGAGGAAGTTCCCCAAACCGTGATGGAAGCAGCGCAGTCCGAGGCGGAGACCAGAAACGTGACCTTGGAAAGCGTCCAAATGGATAGTGATCAAGGCACAGAAACTTATGAGCTCTCCGGCACCATGGAAAATGGGATGATGTTCGAGATCGACGTTCTGGAAGACGGCACAGTTGAAGAAATCGAGGAAGAGGTCGAAATGTCAGCGGTTCCCGAGGAGGTATCCGCGGCTCTCGAAGAGAACCTCCCCGGTTTCCAGCCGGACTTCATTGAGAAAAGCACGCGTCCCGCCGATGATGGCCGTGTCGTCTATGAATTCGAGGGATCGCATGACGGAAACGACGTCGATGTCGAGATCAATGAAGACGGCACGAACTACATGATGAACGAGGACACTGCTGGCTGAACTATACGCAAGTACGGCTTTAGACTTTAAGGCCGGTACGGCAGGCATTGATGTCCACAAGGCGGAATACCTGCCGTACAGCGGTTTTCAAGAAATCAGTTTGTGTAGCAGTAGCGCGCAGCACGCGCGTCAGTCTTCACTGCCCCCTTGCTGCGGCTCGAGCATTGACTGAAACTTATCGGATCGTGCCTGCAACCCGATCCAATATACAGACTCAGAGGTGGCCCGGCTCTCGATGGTGCGTATTCCAAAAGTATTCATCGACTCCACGGGATCGTAGGCTGCTATTCCACTCCTCGGGAAGTCTGCCTGATTGCGGCAGGGGGTCATTCCCGACCCGTCAGGGCATGCAACTTCGTTAAAACCAAGCGCTGCCGCTTGCTCTTCCCGGCCGGAGGCGTTCAATGTGCGTCATCAGCGAAGCGATCTAGATTAGCATCAGCCTGGATCGGGCCACCGATGGTGTCTTATGAATGCTCGGCCAAGGGTTGCTGGTGATAATTGCGAAACTACCGCTGGACGGTCTTCATGGACATCTCACAAGTCTCGCCTTTCCAGAGCTGGCAGCACTGCTAGGCTTTAATTGTGGGGGATCGGCAACTGGATCCGCTCGGTATCTTTCGACCTCTTGTTTTGCCGCTGCCGTGCGAGTCAAGTTAATGTGGGGGGTAACTATGACGGTTTGATACCCTCGGGTGGGACCGGCTCCAGGAAGCTGAGCGTTCGCTGCGGAAAGGGGATCTCGATACCGGCGTCGTCCAAGGCGCGCTTCACCGAACGAGCCACCTCGTCGCGAGAACGAAGTTCCTCTACCGGCGTTGACCCGGCCCACCAGCGCAACACGAAATCAATCGAGGAGTCTCCAAAACCTTGGCAGAACACCTCGATTTTTTCCGCCGCATCGACCGTATCAAGGCCTGAAAGCGCCTCGTAGAAAACCGCCCGAGCGTGCTCCAGTTCGGTACCGTATGCGACACCCACCTCCAGCGTTATCCGGCGCAGAGGCCGGTCGGTCAGCACCGTGGTCGGGTTGCTGTAGATGAACGAGTTCGGCACAAGCACAAGCTCACCTGAGCGCCGCCGCAGGTAGGTGTCGCGGATGGTGATCTGTTCCACCTGGCCCTCGATCCCCTGGCAGAGAATGTCGTCGCCGATGCGCATCGGTTTGCGCAACAAGATCAGAACCCCGGCAAGGTAGTTCTCGAAGATGTCCCGAAAGGCCAGCCCAACGACTAGCGAGCCGACCCCAAGGCCTGCGACTACGTTCGTGGCAGACATTCCGGGAAAGATCAGCGTTGCCGAGACGATCAAACCACTGAACCAGATCAAGCTTCGCGTCAGTGTCCTCGCCGCAGCAATCAGCGCCGGGCGTCGATGCCAGCGCCTGAGCAGGCGAGCTTCCCCCCGCCAGGCATAACGTGCTAGCGCCCAGGTCAGGACCAAAACGATGAGCGCGGCGATGAGATTGGGCAAGAGCGCGACAAAACTCGCTGCCAGACGGGCTAGCTCGAAACTCAGGATGCGCAAGGGTTCTATATCAGCAATCATCGGCTTCCGGCATCCTGGCCACGTTTGGGAACGACGTCGCCCGCGACGCAGTTCCGCGTGCACCACTTTGCTTAAGTTTGCAGCTGTCACTACATTGGCAAGGCGCTAAAGCAACGTCCACATTTTCCCGCCCATTCTAGGGTAGGGTAAGGCCTTCCTGAAATGGCAAGGGTGGTGCGCAATGTCATCATATGGCACACTTCAAGTGACGATTGGGGCAGACATTGTCGGCTTGCCTCGATCATGAAGCGTCCGAACCTTACTGATGGCCGCAATCCCGATACGGCGGATGCCGTGGCGCTGCCGGGCTTTTGGGGGGCCAGCATCAAATAAGATGCAGGATTATCCTGTGAAGCAGCTGCAGATGATAAGGGCCCCTCTAGGGGCCCTCTCCGGTTGTGATAACTGAGAAAAGTTATGCGTTTTCAGAACTTTCTTCGTCGTACTCCGCGGCGGCTTCGTTGATCGAGCCTTCAGCGATTTCAGACAATTTGCGGTCTGCAGCGCCTTCCTGGGCCAGAATCGTATCGAGATGGGCCTTCGCCTCATTTAAACCAAGAGCCTCTGCAAAGGCGCTCATCGAACCATAGCGCGTGATCTCATAATGTTCGACGGCCTGGCAGCTGAAGATAATGGCGGCATCTGCTGCAGCGCTGTCGCCGAAATCCTCTAGGAGGCTCTCGCTCTCCTCAAGGATGCCGTCTATCGCATCGCATTTTTCAGCCTTGGCACGCTTGTCGAGCAGCACGAAAATTGCTTCGAGACCTTCGATCTGAACGGCGGTTTCCTCGCGGTGCTGGGTTAGCGCCGCGACCAAGTCCGGGTGATTGGCCGCCTTGATCATCTTGGGGAGGGCTTTGTAGATTTTCTTTTCTGCATAATACATGTCGGCCAGCGCATGTTCGAAGAGGTCGGCAAGTCCCTTCTTGGAGGTGTTCTGCTTGGATGCCTTGGCTGATCGCGCTTTTGCGGCGATTGTTTGCGAGCGCTTCGCAAGTGCCTCGGGGCTGGCTTTTTCAGTCTTCCCACCGGTTACTTTGCTCGACTTCGCAGCTTTCGCCTTCGTGGATGTTTCATCAGCAGATTTTTTAGCTTTTGCCATGATCAAGTTCTTTCTTGGGGGTCGGTCAGATGTAGTTGAGATTGCTTACTGAAACGCCGTTATCGAAGCGGCTGTTCCCGAGATTGGTTTGCAACATTTATCAGGCGGGCAGCAGGACGTGATCTAATACCGCTTTCTCACGGCTTCAGTTCGGGCGATCTGGTCACCTATTCGCCGGTCACGGAAACCCGGGACGCGATGACGGTCGCAGAGATGTGCGAAGCACCATCACGCAAAGCGACAACACCGCCACCAACCTGCTGCTGGACCGCGTCGGGGGGCCACAGAATTTAATGAATACCTGCGCGCAATCGGGGACGACACGACGCGGCTGACCGGAAACGAGGCCGACATGCCCACTCCCAACCATGCCGTTGCCCGCATCGGCGCCGCTATTGTGAGCGAAATCACTGCCGCCAAGTGAAACAGGTTACGCACATCGCTTAACGCCGAACACTTCCGCCAGATGACGGCGGCATCGGTGCTCAGCCGAGACATATCTTCGGTGCTGGACCACCCCGTTGTTTGCGGTGCATGCATCATCCAGACGTGCGCCCGCAAGGATCATTCCTTCGCGTGCGCGTGTCGTTCAGGGCTTTCAGACAGCCCCGCCAATACGTTTCCATCGGTCGGCCTTCACCCGCGCGTCCAACAACCGTTCGTACAAGATCCGGTAGCTCGGAATGTGCTGATAGGCAGAAAGAGCTTCGATTATCAGGTCGAGATCTCCGTGTGAGAAGGTTGTCACGATCACCTCTTCCTGCATGGTTGCCTCCAGCGTATTTTGATTGAGCGCTCAAATGCCATTAACCCATGCAGGTTGCAGCTTGAAATGAGCTTTGGCGCCATCGGCAGATAGCGGCTCATGAGCCACGTTCATGCCGCGAACTTGTAGAGTCCTTGCCCGGAAATTCGGCTGAAACGCCGTTATTAATGAAATTAAGTGTACGATGTTGAAGATCACCGTCGATGACGCGGGACACCCTTCCTTTCCAGGAGTGTCGCACTACGATATTTGTAGTAGCCAGTCTATGGGGGAACCGATGACCATTCAGGGGCAAAAGGGATTGCGTGTGATCATACTGCATGGTGCGCACGGAGGTCCCGATACGAACTGGTTTCCTTGGCTTCATGACGAGCTTGAGCATGCAGGGATCGAGGTAGTGCGACCCCGGTTTCCCACACCTCAGGGTCAGTCGTTGGAAGCGTGGTTAGACGCTTATGACCACGAAGTCGCACTATTGGCTTCGGCTCCCACCATTCTCATTGGTCACAGTCTCGGGGCCACAATGGCGTTGCGGCTGGTAGAGAGGACCGCCGAGCCGTTTAGCGGGATGTTCCTAGCCGCAGGATTTATCGGTGCGCTTGGTCTGCCCGACTACGACGACATCAATGCCTCCTTTTTCGCCAAACCATTCGACTGGAAAGGCATTGGTGATCGAAAAGGAAGTGTGTGCTGCTGCTGGGCCGGGGCCGACGATCCATATGTTCCCCTTCTGCGCTCGCAGGAACTCGCAGATTATCTTGGTGCACCCCTTGAGGTGGTTCCGGACGGTGGGCATCTGAACGGCGAAACGGGTTTCACCACCTTTCCGCAGATGCGTGACGCTATCCTGGCGGCACGTGCGAACGTGGTAGGTTAGCAGCGCCCGTCACGAAGCCCCTACACCGCGTCGCCGCCAGCCTTGCGGGACCTAGCTGCCGCTCGCCTCAGTCGTAACTTTGCGATCCTTCTCCCAAGTTGAGCGAGTATGCCGCCTGACCACCCGTCTTAATCAATCGCTTTACAAAACTAGTTGTGTAGTTTTTATTTCGCTTATGACAACGATCAGCTCAAACGCCCGCGCACTTGCCGCCCTGGGGCACGATGCCCGCCTTTCCATTTTTCGCCTGCTCGTCAAGGTGGGCGATGAGGGCCTGAGGGTCAGCGAAATTGGCGAGAACCTCGGCTTTGCGCCGTCCACACTTGCCCACCATTTGTCCGCTCTGGTCGATGCGGGGTTGGTGCTGCAAGAACGACAGGGCAGAGAGGTCTTCAATCGTGTCGATTACCCTGCCATGCACCGGGTTCTGAAGTTCCTGACGTCCGAGTGCTGTTCGGGTGTGACTGGAACGACGACTATAAAATTGGGCTAACTATCACTCGTTTGTCGGATAATAAAACTACAAATCTGGTTTTACAGTCGCGACGCTTCCAGCGTCCCGTCTCGTCCTCCATCCAGCCCGCGGCGTCTCCTGCTGATGTCATCCGGCTGGTCCGCCTCGACACTCAGCATTTTATGCCGCCAATCCCAGATAGGCTTTCCGAACATGCCCCTGATCCGTCCTCGCCAAGTTCCCCTGGTCGCCGCCCTCGGGGCGACGCAGATCATCGGTTATGGATCCATCTACTATGCGTTTCCAATTCTGGCCCCTGCTGTCGCGCAGGAGTTTCAGGTCAGCGAGCCGTTCCTGTTTGGTCTGCTCTCAGCAGGTCTGCTGCTAGGTGGGTTTGCCGCACCCACTTTGGGGAGATTACTGGACCGCATCGGTGCGGGACGGGTCATGACTATGGGCAGCTTTGCGATGGCGGTCCTCCTCATCCTTCTGGCGTGGGCACCAAACATTCATGCGTTTGGTGCCCTTACGATCCTGATCGAGATCCTCAGCTTTGCTGTCCTTTATGATGCCGCGTTCGCCATGCTTGCGCAGAAGCGTCCGGGCGAAACCCGGAAAGCGATCACGCGCCTGACCCTGATCGCAGGGTTTGCGTCGACGATCTTCTGGCCCCTCAGCGGGATGCTGGTGATGGAAATTGGCTGGCGGGAAACGCAGCTGGTCTTTGCAGCGTCCCACCTGCTCTGCGCGGCACTGCATTTCAAGATGACGACCACTCCGGTCATGGACACGCTTGCTCTCCCGACTGACAACGCGGCTCCGGGCCCGGCATGGGTGCCGGCCGTTATGACCGAGGCGGTCGCGCTGCGCGCTTTTCTTCTACTGGCCTTGGGATTTGCGCTGACTGGCATGGCCATATCCGCCGTCACCGTTCATCTGGTAGAGATCCTGCGCTCGCTGCACCTGGGGGAGGCAGCCTATCTCGCTGCGATGGTCCTGGGCCCGGCACAGGTTGCCGTGCGCCTGATGGACGCAACCGTATGGCGGGACCGGCACCCTCTTTTTATCGCTATTTTGTCGGCAGCGGCGATCGTCACGGCCATCATCCTGCTGCTTTTGCCGGGTCCCGCCTCGCTGATAGCCTTCGCCTTTGCCGCAATCATGGGAGCCGGGGCCGGCCTGTCCAGCATCGTGCGCGGCGCCGTCCCGGTCGCTCTATTCGGAGCGTCTGGACTGGGGCAGCGGTTGGGGCGCCTGGCGGCGATCCGCAGCATTATGGGCGCGTCATCGCCCTTCCTCTTTGCCTGGGCCGCAGCTGCCTACTCCATGTCTTGGGCGGTGGGGGCTGCCCTCGCTTTGGCGGTAGCTGGTTTGGCAGCGATGGTGGTGCTTCAACAGAACCTCCAACGCAACGGTATTGTGCCGCCGCTTAGGTCAAAGCCTAGGGTCCGAATAACGGCTTAGGGCTCTTTACGTCGATGCCCGTGCGCTGCGTCGCTGGAAGCTATGCGGGACCAACCGGACAGTCAGCCTTCTACGGAAAATCGGTGGATCATGGCTACCCGACGAGCAGGGTTGTGCCCTCTATCTAGTTCGTCATGAATTACGGCAGAGAGAGCTGTGGGAGCTTCAGTGACAGAAATTTCAAAAAAGCCAAGCTTCTCATAGAATGGCATATTGAAGGGCGCGTACCTATCCGTAGAAAGCATTGCTCCCCAGAGGCCGCGTTCTCGGCCGATGTGCAGCGCGTGTCGTATCAACGCGCTGCCGATGCCCTTACCTTGCCATTCGCGCCATACGTCAATTTCCCCGATGTAGAGACCGCCATCGCGCTCAAGCCCTGCAAGAAAGCCCAATGGCTGGTCTAGCTCGTCAACAGCAATAAAGACCAATTTCTCAGAAATGGCCTGCTCCATTAGGTGCCGCGGGGTTGCCGATGGTGAGGTTGAAACTGACGCACCCGCTGTGATTAGAGACCAGTTCGCGTCGATCTCCACCTGTGCAAGTACCTTAAGATCACTGCTGCCACCTAGCCTAATAGTGAAAATGGGCCTCTCTGCATTTGAATCATTGACTGGCATTCCGGCTCCATCAGGTGAACGACTCCACCCGCTATTACTAAGACGCTACGACCACATGTCACCTTCAGCATTGGCCGATTAGGGCTCTTCACGTCGATGACCCTTCGCCGCGTCGCCGGAAGCTATGCGGGACAAAGCATCGGCCTCATTATTAATACAATAGTGAGGCGGCTGGACTGCAGCCGCAATCCAGCCGTGCAGCGGAGCCGCTTTACCGAGCCATGACAGTTCGTCAGATTGTGACAACCTCTCCGTCTGCCGGTATCAGCAGTTTCTGTTCGAATCCTTCCTGCACCGAGAAATCGCGCAGAACCTGACGGCTGAGGATACAGTGATTGATGGCTTCCATATGGCTCGCGATTAAGATGGCTTCGGGGGCGGCACGGTGAACGGACAGCACATCCTCGGTCCCCATGATGATCGGGTCAAACCCCATCATGACAGCGTTTCCGGCGTTTAACACGATGGCGGCGGGTTTGTGGGTGTCGATGGCAGCCTGCACATGCGTGTTCCAAATTGTATCGCCAGCAACATAGACTGTCGAAAACTCGGGGTGGCTGAACACCACACCACAGACATCGCCCATGGTCGGAAATGCCTCCAACGTCGCGTCGGTGCCGTGCTGACCGCCGGTTTTGATAAGGCTGACGCCGTTGAACTCCGTCGTCTCGGTCAGGACCCGCACGTCGGTGAAGCCATCGGCGCGGATCAGCCCCACATCATGTTCGCTCTGCGCAAAAATCGGCTTGTCGCTTGCGATCGCCGCCTTTGCAGCGTCATCCCAATGGTCGAGATGCAGATGCGTGACGATGACCGCATCCGCAGCAGCAAGGTCTTCTTGCGGAAGGGGCAAGGGAACCAGCGGATTGCTGAGATGACTGCTGGCTGAGGCCGGGAAGCCAGGCAGGGTGCCCTGCTCGGCGAACAACGGATCGATCAGGAACGTTACACCGCCGATTTCGACGAGGATGGTCGCGTTGCGGACCTGAGTAACCTTAACGGCTTTTGATGCGCTGGCAGCATTGGCAATGCCTCCTGTCGCGCTCATCAAAGAGGCCGCGGCAATCGCGCCGCCCGTCATCATAAGCGCCTGGCGCCGTGTCAGTCCGTGTTCTGTCTTGAAGTCCATGGTCCAGTTCTTTCGCTGCCTTGTCCGCTGGTGCAGGGCAAGGTCGATGAGAGGTGAGAGATAGGAGAGGCGATGACAGCAAGCCGACGAACAGGGGCATTTCCCCGCGGCGTCCAGATAACCGTCAATAATTTTGGATCGATAAAGGCAGTTGGTGTGCGGCCACCGCTTAGACCCATTGAGGGGCGGCCGACCGCACGTGCCGGACGACAGTATCAGCTGCGAACGAAATCCTCTGTGCTGATGACGTCGCCATAGAGGAACGCGAGGGCCCCCATGATTGCTGTGTGAACATGCGCGGCGGGGGCGGTCTGCCCGCCAAACTCAATATCGCGGGTCGCACAGGCATCGTGGATCGTGGTCGTGTTGAAGCCATGGTCGTTGGCGGCGCGCGTGGTCGCGTCGATGCACATATGGCTCATCGCACCGATCACGATCACATCCTTGATCCCCTTTTCGTCGAGGAGGGCTTTCAGGCCGGTGTCGCGGAACGAATTGGGAAAATTCTTGGTGATGACGGCCTCGTCGCCCTTGGGTGCCACGACCTCATTGATCTCCGCACCCTCGCTGCCGGGGACGAAGATAGGACCGCCCGGCACTTCATGGCGGATGTTCACCACCAGATCACCTTGGGAACGGGCATGCGCGATCACGCGGGCCGCGTTTTCGGCCGCGGCCTCAATGCCTTGCAAAGGCATGTTGCCGGTCGGCCAGTATTCATTCTGAAGATCGACAACGAGAATGGCACGATTGGACATGAGAGCCTCCATAGGTTCGGTTGAGTGTTGCACTGAATATCGTTCTGCGCGATAGCGCTGACCACTGGCGCAATCGACATAAACAAAGGCAATAACGACAATGAGGCAGGCGACAATCGGCATCGTTCTGTATCCGGGCGTCCAGATGTCGGCCGTCCTAGGGCTGACGGACCTTTTCGCGCTTTCCGAGCGATCTGCGGAAAACGGTAGCGGAGCCCTGCCACGCCTGCGCGTCCGCCATCTGCATTTCAGTGCAGCTGCAGAGCCCGATATCGTCTTCGACAGCGACACGGCATCCAGTGATGAGGGGTCGACCCGCTGCGAGGTCCTACTTCTGCCGCCCTCTCTGGAGCCACCAATTGTCACCGAGGCCGCCGCGCCCATCGCGCGCTGGCTATGCCAGCATCATGCGGAAGGGTCAGTGCTGGCTTCCGTCTGCGGCGGCGCCTTCTTCCTTGCTGAAACGGGACTGCTTGCCGGGCGGACCGTTACGACGCACTGGACGTATGCGCAGGCGCTCCAAGATCGTTGCCCGGATGCGCAGGTCGATGCGGACCGGCTGATCATCGATCAGGGCGACATCATCTCCGCCGGGGGCCTGATGTCCTGGATCGACCTCGGTCTGATCCTTGTGAACAGGTTCCTCGGCCCCGTCATCATGGCCCGAACCGCACGGATGATGCTCGTCGACTTGCCCGGGCGCGAGCAGAGGTTCTACAGCAGCTTTGTGCCACGGCTGTCCCATGGCGATGCTGCCATCCTCAAGGCTCAGCATTACTTGCAGGCGCAGGAGGGCAAAGAGACCCGGCTGGCTGTTCTGGCAGAGCAGGCAGGGTTGGAAAAGCGGACCTTTCTGCGGCGCTTCCAGAAGGCCACCGGATTGATGGCGACTGATTACGCTCAGCGCCTTCGGGTGGCCAAGGCGCAGGAGCTGCTGCAGTTCGGGAAACAACCTGTGGAGCGTGTGGCCTGGCAGGTTGGCTATTCCGACCCAGGGGCCTTCCGGAAGGTGTTCCACCGGATCGTCGGTCTGACGCCTGGCGAGTATCGGCAACGGTTCTATGCCTGAACTAACCTTGCCCAATGGGGCGTCAGAGGTGGTTTCTGAGGCGGTTCGGGGAACCCTGAGGGTGCCTCTGCAAATCGTTGATCTGACTTAATTGATAGCCGCGGGGGCAATGGAAGAAGCGGGCCCGTCACGCATTCCCGTTTCCTACAGGCAATGGTGATACCAAAAAGTGGTGCCTCAGGTTTTTTGTTCTACGCTATGGGTGAGCCAAAGCATGATCGCCTCGCGAGGCGCGCCGAATGTTCCGAAACTGCCGAACGCTGAAAGGCAAGCGGCAGCGTCTTTCACAGGCTTTGGGCGATGGCCGTGGTTGGCCTGCCATACACAAACGATCTCGCCCTGTTCGTTCGTTTCAGCGATCAGCATTCCGTTCGTATTCATTGTTATTCCAATGTTTTGATCCAATTTCGCCACGGGTGATAAGCTTGCTCATGACGATGGACCATATACCAAAGTGTCAGGGTTGTGTCTTTCAAAGATGGGCGTGCTGACGGCTTCACGCTGCGTGGGCCGAATGCCCTGTCGGACAAGCAAGCGATGCAGAGTTATCCACATTTTTCGGGGATCGTTTCGGGGGTAAATCCCTTATTCGCTTTCGAAATAAGGGGTTGATTCAGTGGCTTGGCTTGGTCTCCAGAGGAGCACGACAGGACCTTGAAGTACGAAGATAGGTGACAGCTCTTGTGCCTATGACCAAAGGTTGTCTCGGCTTTGAGTATGATCGGGACAAGGCATTCGAATGACCTGAGAGGCACGCATTGTTACAAGATCATGCTTTGGTTGTCTTAAGAGTACGTAAAGGCTCTTCTGCGAGACTATTAGTTCAAGGACGGGGCGGGACCATGACCTGGCTATCGGGTCTGAACCAGACGAGACGGAGGGTGCCATGGATGGTGCTATGCTGACTTTCGATGGATTTACCCGGTTAGCCGGCCGCGTAGAGGCGACCGACGATTACTTCGAGTTTCAGACGGATGCAGCCTTGAGCAACACGCAGCTGAACGAGCTTCATCGCGCCACGATTGAGATCGATGGGACAACGGAAGGTGTGCTCGTGGAGAGTACGGATCGATTGGCCCCTACCCCCGATCGAAACGGCATGCAGACTGGCCTCCGGCTAACATTACGTCGCAATATTGGGCTTTCCGTATCGACGGAAAAAGCGACGCAATAAGTCGGATTTATGGAACGCGTAGGCATAAGCGTGAAATTTCAGACGCTGCTCTGCAAGTTATCAATGCATGATAATCGCCGTTTATCGGCGCCGTCCGGTCTGTGTTGGGCGGCGCCGTTAATTTCAGGCAAGTGCATCCAGCACCGCCGTTGTCAAAAGATCGAGCGTTAGTTGCTGCGCATCAAACAAGCGCGTGGTTCTGCTGTGTTTGCAATAATCCAAACATGCAATCAGCTATTTTGCTAAGCTCTGTCGGCGCCAGCCATCCACTGCCCTGTCAAGTTCACTGGTTCCGTTCTCGTCTGACCACCGGTCCCAGAAGTCGATCGTTCCACTCAGCGGCTCATATGTTGGGGCCGCGATGCGGATACGGGTAGGTAAAAGAATGGCATCGCCAACAACAAGAGCCTCACCGGTGTCAAGGACCGGGAGGAGATCTCCGAAGCTTCCTAAGCTATCTGGTAGAAGGCGACGAACAACCGCCTGATCCTCACCGTTGGTCAGGCGCATGGCAATCAAGTTGCTGCACTGGCTGACGACAGTCCTGTTTACTTCCGACGGACGCTGGCTGATGACCACAAGCCCAACTCCGTACTTGCGGCCCTCCTTAGCGATCCGTTCGAAGATGGCGATGGCGTTCTCGGCCATTCCCGAGCCTGCTGTTTCAGGTATGTAAAGGTGTGCCTCGTCGCAGAAAATTGCAACGGGATGCCTACTGCCGGCAGCTATCCATTGTTGAACTGAGAAAACTAGACGCGCTACCATACCGATAATCAGCGGCAGTATATCGGAGGGAACTTCGGAGAAGTCGATGATTTTCACTCCTCCGGACGTTTTACCGTCATTCCCTGAAAGTAGCGCATCTACTAATATGTCTAACCAGTCGAAAGCCAAGGTTTCTTCTGAACTAGGAAAGAGAAAGCCGAGACGGCGGTCCTCTCGTTTGGCGTCGAGGCGCTGAATGAGCCGGCTCAGTTTACCGTGAAAATCGCCCTGCTTATCGGACCCTGCCCTCGCGCCGGGTACCATCTCAGTGTTTAGGCGAATTAATTCATCTATCACATTAGTAATTTTGAATGGCACCGGGCTGTCAATGGTGAAATTTGCCAGTACACTCTCATGCTCTCCGGCCTTTAGATAGTCAGTCTTAGCGCCGACAATTGCCCGAGACATTACCATGGCTTGATTGGGCGCATTTTGATCGCTGCGATCTACAAACATTGAGAGAAGAGCCTCGTAGCTCAGCAGCCAATATGGAAGGTGCAGCACGTCTTCATTTAGCCCCTTTCCTTCTTCGATGTCTTGAGGCCCCGCAACCCGAAGATGGCGACATCCCTTGACTTTTAGCGAGCCATATTCCCCATGAATGTCAAACACGATAGCATTGGCACTAGGCAGAGCCGCAACCTGTTCGAGCAGACGCGCAGTCGTCCATGACTTTCCAGACCCGGTGCTGCCAACCACAACTGCATGCCGTTGAAAGAGCTTGTTACCGTTTACGAATGCTTCCGCTGCCGTATCAAGGGTATAATTACCCAAGGATAGGCGGTGGCCATCTTCTGAAACAGCTGAGATAACTTGCATGAAGCGGGTCAAGCGATCGCCCTCAAGTGCAAAACATTTGGCGTCAATCTCCGGCACGGTTTCCAACGTACGACGGAATACGTTGGGACGAGATCCGACTAGATCGATCAGCGTGCCGATCAGCGATACCCGGACGAGGTTCACCTCAGGATGTGCTGTATCAGCTTCAATTTCGGCTGCGCCGGTTCTCTGCTCAACGGCCGTTCGAGTGATCTTCTGTATAATACCAATGAGGTGTTGGCCGGCCAGACTACTTTGTAGCGCCACTAGGCGATTGACCTGAAGTGCCCGTAGCGCGTCTACATCGTCCACTCGAACGATCACCATGGCTGTGTCAACGGAAAGGACATGACCCAAGGCCTCGCCATCTGCGTATGCGAAAATACTCATGTCGTGTCTCCAAGCATGCAATTTAGAAAGTTAGGCAGGCTCCAAATCGCCGTGCCGGGGATTTCAATCCCATTAGGATTATCGGTATTGTAGGCGCGGGTTCCGCCGGCGTATTCTTCTAGGGCGAGATATTTACCGCAGCGGCCCCTTGCCAAGAAAGATTTGGTTGTAGGCGTCAGTTCTTTTGTCAGCACCAGAAGGGGCGCAGCTGTTGTCTCGCAGCGCTCGATTAATTTGGGCTGTACGTGCTCATCATTGAAACCGTAGCCAATGCAAAGGTATGCCCTGGCGCACTGCAAAGCAGCGTCTGAGCAACCAAAAATCGTCCGAAAAGGTTCACCGTGCGTTAGCCGGTACTTGTCGATACCAGGCGTCACCATAACGGGAGCATAAGTCGGCGGCGTCTCCAAGCAAGCCCGTGCTCCAATAATTTGTCCAAAGCTATCTTGAAACCAGTCCAACGAACCGTGAACCTTCCAAACGCATACGGTTCTTGCGACATCGCGTCCGTAATGAACACGTGTTCTCGGATCTCGTGCACGTATTTGCAGATGTCCGTAGTCAAAGCCCGTAAAGTGGCTAAAGCCCCCGGCATCTGCCGCGTACTCAGCAAGACGGTCGTAGTTGGTAGTGACTACATCAACCGTACGATGCGTGCTGTTGAATAGGTGCTGATACAGTCTAGAAAGCGGAAAGGTCTTTCGGTCAGCTAGCATCTCATTAAAGGCTTGTAGATCGGCTGGCATTAGAAATGTCCGTGTAGCCTCCACAACCTTTGCTGTCTGGCGGTCACTGAGGCGAGCTCTTCCAAGCGCAGCTTCCAAGTCGACACCAACATCGATCTGGTCACTAAAGGCCGCCCACTGGGTAGTTTCTTCGCTGTCCCAAGTTGGATCGATGTCCAGATCGCGCAGATGCCGACCTAGTGGCCACATCCCCGGAACGCCATGGGCAGCAGAAAAACCGCTGCCTAGCACTATTGCTGGCGCAAGCGATAGCACGCCCTGTGAGTATTCCTGAATCTGCTCGATCATGCTTTTAGGCGCCATGGTCCCCCCGGCAATCAGCTTAGGCTTAGGCATGATGCAACACTACCTATGCGTTAGCAAAAATATTCGCCACGCCTAGAAGGCACTTCGATTGCGAGTCGTCTGGTGTCAACGATGAGACCGGACATCATACCTGGGCCGCTTTCGGGAGCTGATGCACCGTCAGAAAACCAGCGGTTTTCTTGCTGTCACGAAGTCGAGCACCGTCACATCGCGGAACAACCGGAAAACTCGTTACAAAAACCAGCGTCAGGTTGTTGGGTATCAGCAGTCGTTCTTGGCGAAGTTTGGCGGCTCAGGTGGCCAAGTCCAGGCGGAAGCAGGTCAGACGGGCAAGGGGTGGATCATCGCACGGGGGCGGCCGGCCTCTTCCCAAAGGAAGGCCAGCGTGATCGGCAGGCGGAAACGGCGGGGGCCGGCGGCGCCAGGGTTCAGCCAGAGGGTGCTGCCGGTTTCGTCAATGCTAGGCTTGTGGGAGTGGCCCGAGATCACGACATCCCACCCCTCGGCTCCCGGATCGGCCTGCAAAGCCTTGCGGTCATGGATCATGTGGATCCGTAGGCCACCGATCATGAGGCTCGCTGTTCCGGGCAGGGACTTGGCCCAGTGGCCACGGTCGATGTTACCGCGGATGGCTGTCACCGGGGCGATGCGCGCCAGGACGTCAAGATGGTTGGGGTCGCCAATGTCGCCCGCGTGCAGGATACGGTCTACACCTTCGAGAGCTTCCAGCGCCTCGGGGCGCAGCAGACCGTGGGTGTCAGCGATGACACCGATGCGTTCCCCGAGAGATGGCGGGCGAAGTGGTTGCATGAGGCAGCTCCTGTTGGCCATCGCATCCTGGTGTTTCGTCAGGCCGGTAAGATGAATTCGTTTATCCCGCCGATCAACCGGGGTAACTTAACTCTCGTCGACTGTTCTCATGGCTTGTGCCGCGTAATTTTATTCCGCCGGGCGCCTTCGACTTCGATTCACGGATAATGGGAGCAATGGACAGCACGATCATAAAGACGAAGCCGCCGATCAAGATAAGACCGGCTAGGGTGATGTTGCGTCTGCATTGAATTCGAAGCGACCAGCTTTGAAGCTCAGGTGCGCCCTGTTTGGGAATAGCCTCAGCTACGGCTGGTATTCCCAAGGATTGATGACATCGACACCCATTGCCTGAAAGGGTGCGGTGTCGCGGGTGGCAATACTGGCAACCTGCTGGGCTGCGACAATCGCCCCGATCTGTCCATCGGCGTGGCCTATAGTTTCGCCCCGCTCTCGCGCCCTTGAGACACGCATGGCATAGAAGAGCGATGCAGTTCCATCGTAGGGCAGAATACGACCGGCAAAGTCATCCTGCAGCATCGCCTCAATCGTTCCAACAAGACGAGTCTTCCGATCTCCGGCAGGCAAGATGAACGCACCGAACAACAGTTCCTCTGCCGTAATGGCGGTCACGTAAAGATTTCCCGGTTCCTGGGCGTCAAGCCAGGCCATAACGTTTGGGTCCGGCGCAGGCCGCTGGACCTCCGATAGAACATTCGTGTCCAGGATGATCATGAGAACTCGGCGGCTTCACCGACAGTCTTGTCACGCGGTTGGCTCAACTCCTCACCGATCACTCCCATGTCCTGAAACCGAGACCGCAGCTGCTGCCCAAATCCGCCCGAGTGTTTGGCAACGTAGGAACTGACCAGGATCGCACGAGCCTCTGCTTCGATGCTGCGCCGGTTGCTCGACGCTTGCTCCCGAAGGTGATTGTGAACCTCGTCAGGGAGGTTCCGGATCATCATGTTTCCCATGGTAGCCTTTCTCTTTAGATAGCGCTTAAAAAGGGATGATATCATCGTAGAGTATGATGTCAAAGTATGGGTTTTGATATCAGCCAGCTCGTATTATCCTTGTCCATCAAACGGACGTTTTCCGGACGCATCTGAAAGTTGTGCATGAACAGGTTTTGAAGTGAGTATTCGGACAACTTGATTATTGGATGAGTTTGTGGACATTTGCGGGAGTCAGGCGCTCAAAACTGCACTGTCCAAGGAAATACGATGTCACTCATAGGGTACGCGCGGGTCTCGACCTCCGAACAGGATCTCGCCCTTCAACTCGACGCGCTAAAGGCTGCAGGCGCGACGCGCATCTTTGAGGACCGTGGGGTGTCTGGAGCCAAGGCGGAACGCCCTGGATTGAATGCGGCACTCTCCTTCCTTCGGGAGGGTGACACGCTCGTCGTCTGGAAGCTCGATCGGCTTGGCCGGTCGATGACCCATCTGCTGCAGACCGTGGCAGAACTTGAAGGCAGGGGGGTGGGCTTTCGGTCCCTGACCGAGACCATCGATACCACCACCCCGACCGGGCGGCTTGTGTTCCACCTGTTCGGAGCCCTTGGTCAGTTCGAGCGTGATTTGATCCGCGAGCGAACTGGCGCAGGCTTGAAAGCTGCCGCGGCACGAGGGCGGAATGGGGGTCGTCCCATTGCCCTTACCGCTGAGAAGGTCGCACGTGCCCGTCAGCTGATCGCGTCCGGCCTCAACGTTCGCGAGGCCGCCACCCGAGTGAAGGTCAGCAAGTCTGCCCTCTATTTGGCTCTGAAAGACAGTTCGGCGCTGGTTGGATGACCGACGTTCCTCCTTGGCGCGCGGCAACCAGTCGCAAGGCGGGGACAATTGAATTGGGTGCGGCGACCTCGATCGCATAGAAAGCAGACTATCACAGGACATGAACAGATCGACGCGAGGAGCCCTAACCGGACCATTCAAAACACTGGAGACTTAAGGCGGAATATGGCTTGAACCTCTATTCGTTAACCAGGTCGTGAGGTAGTGCGTGATGGAACTTCTGCCGTTCATTTTTATTCGTCATGGCGAAACAGACTGGAACCGCGCAGGTTTCTTTCAAGGACGAAGCGATATTCCTTTGAACGAAACGGGCAGAGAGCAGGCGCGCGCAGCTGAGCGCAGATTGGCTAACTTATCTGTTTCGAAGGTCATGGTCAGTCCGCTAAAACGTGCAATGGAAACCGCGACGCTGGCGTTTCCCAACAGTTTGGCTCTCATCCAGGTTGAACAAGACCTTATTGAGTGCGACTTTGGGAGCTTGGAAGGTAAACCTATCAAAGATGCAATGAACGAATACGGCATCACTCGTAAAGAACAGCTCGCGGAAATCCTGCCGACGGATGGAGAATCTTGGTCAGCCGTGCTCAAGCGCTGCAAAGCGCTTTTAGCTAAGATCGCAGCGCTTCAACGTTTCGGGTCGACGGTTGTATTGGTCGGGCATGATGCTGTGCTTCAGGGAATATCAGAAACTTTGACAGGCCACTGGTTTCAAAGCGAACATGGCCAGCCGCACTATTTCGAAAAAGGCCCCGCCGGTTGGGAGGTTGTAAACAGCATATGCCCAAGTAACGCAGGATGACCACTCCGTCCCGCATCGCAAACGGATGAAGGCGGCGGCTGAGGGGCAGCTATGCGGGTCGATCAGGGGTACACCTGCTCGAGAGCGTCAGACGAAAGGATCATCCCCGGCGTTACGATGGCTAAATTTCTCATCCAGCCCCAGCACATCTTCTCGTCAGTGGCTTCAACACAAGGGAAATGACCTATTCGATCCTTCAATAATGCCTGCCCAAGCGGAGCGTCAGGCCCTGTGATATCTCGAAGCGGCTGAGGCATGACAAGTAGGACGCCAGCGTTTAGCGCTGCTGCAAATGGCAGTTCCGCATTATAGAACTTCCCATTTTCAAACATAATTTCAGTGTCGTATGGCATATTCATTGCCAAGATCCCGGCAAACAACGCCATTGGCCCAAGATCGTAGCTCTCAGCCCTCACACTTGCCAAGCTTGTGACGCGGAAAACGGTATAGGCTTGCTCAGCAATGAAGAGGTCTAGCGGTGTCTCTGTAACGCCCTGCTGTTCGTCGACATAGATCGCGACCGGCCCACCGCCAGATGGACGGATCACCCCGACAGATGCCCATTCACCATTTTCGTTATCTCTGACAATTTCATCAAAATCGTTAAGGCCGTTCCGGAAAACTAGATCTCCGGGAAGCCAGTCCCATGCAGCTTCTGCCGTCATCAAAGAAGAGCCCGACTGACCTAGTTCCGGCCCAGCCAAGGTGTCGTCCTCTTGCGCCCCTATCGGTGTGGCAAATGCAAAGATTGCCAAGGTGGTAGAAATCAGGTGTTTCATAAGCTTCCTTGCTGTAGATATTTGCCAGCGACAAACAAGCCCGGCTACGACTGACCGCTAATGGAATATTAACGCCGACGCACGTCCGGGCCTTGGTGGCGGCGATGCGGGACGGAGCTGCCGGTCAGGGGTAGACCTTAGCAAGTGCTCCGGATGAGATTAGGCTATCGGTCGTGACTATGGATAGGTTCTCAACCTGCCCCTCCCAACAACTGTCGAATGAAACCTCATATTCGCAGTAGCGGTGTGCTTCCAGAAGCTGCCGAAACTGTGGGTCAAGGTTCTGCGGGCTGTTCAGAAGCGTGACCAAGCGGACCGGAGACCCGAGCACAATACCAGCATTGAGTGCGCTTTCATAAGCCAGTTCTGCGCTGTAAAATGCACCGTTCCCGAACAAAAACTGTGTGTCCTGAGGCGCACCGTAAACAATGGACAAGGCAAATTTCGCCATAGGTCCAGCAGTCATCACATCCGTGTTGGGGTTATAGTTCGGGTTCAGGTGGATTGGGCGGTAAACAGCATATTCGTCCCGGGACAGCCCCTCGATATATGCATCCAGCATGTCCTCCGTTACACCGCTGTCCATATCGACAAAAACCACACGGGGGCCACCACTGCTTGGACGCAAAATTCCGACGGAGGCCCACTGCAGGCTCAACGTGCGTTTGACCATTTCATCTGAGTCGTTCACTGTCAATCGGCGCCCAATATTGACCCCCTTTCGGCGTGCAATTTTGACCCCTTAGCTGTGTGGTGATCAGGGTCTGTCCCGACGCAGCTGATCATGTTGCGGAGGCGGGACAGACCCTGATCAGGCGCGGTTCTTGAAGCGCCAGGACTCGTTGCCGGTTTCGAGGATCTCGCAGTGATGCGTGAGGCGGTCGAGCAGGGCCGTTGTCATCTTGGCATCGCCGAAGACGGCCGGCCATTCGCCGAAGGCAAGGTTCGTCGTGACGATGATGGACGTGCGCTCGTAGAGCTTGCTGATCAGGTGGAACAGCAACTGGCCGCCTGCCTGAGCGAATGGAAGATATCCCAGTTCGTCGAGTACGATGAAGTCGAGACGGGTCAGGTATTCGGCCGTGCGCCCCTGTTTACCGCTGCGGCTCTCGGTATCGAGCCTGTTCACCAGATCGACCACGTTGAAGAAGCGGCCTCGGGTGCCGTTCCGTATCAAGGCGCGAGCGATCGCGATGGCGAGATGTGACTTTCCCGTGCCAGTGCCACCGATCAGCACGACATTGCGCTGGTCGGCCACGAATGTGCCAGTCGCAAGATCGCGCACCAGGCCCTCGTTGACCGGTGTGTCGGCAAAGTCGAAGTCTTCGATATCCTTCGCGAGCGGCAGCTTTGCCACGGTGAGCTGATACTTGATCGATCGGGCCTGCTTCTCGGCGATCTCTGACTGCAACAGATCACCGACAATACGGGGCGGTTCGAACTGGCGCTTGATACTGGTGGCCATGATCTCGTCATAGGCGCTGCGCATCCCGTAGAGCTTGAGAGTGGCCATCAATTCCAGAACCTGGGTGCGTTCCATCGTAGTTTGTCCTCCTGAGGCTGTCGTAGCGTGCGCAATCAGCCACGGGCTCGTGGGTCAGCCGCAACGCGGTGGGGGTGAGAAGCAATGGAGGTGGTGCCGGGTCCCGGCTGCGCGCGAGGATGTTGATGATGACCGGCGCCGAAAAGACGCCCTGTGCGAGGGCCTCCTGGCACGCGGCTTCCACAGCAAGGAGGCCATCGGTCGCGACGCAGCCGAGGATTGCCACCATCTGTCGGTCGCCGTCATTCATGCTCTTGAGCTTGCGGCGCACCGTCGCTATCGCGGTCGGCAGCACCCAGTTCTGGAACGGGGCACCATTCCGTAAGGCGCCGGGTTTGCGTGCCAGAACAGGCACATAGTGCCAGGGATCGTAGACCGTCTCGTTCCTGCCAAAGCAGCGGGAATGTTCTGCCACGATGACCCCGTCCTGCCGGATGACGATCTTCTCGGCATAAGCGTGGACTTCGACGGGCCGTCCGACAGCCGTCGAGATCACGGAATACCTGTTGTTGTCGAACCGGACGAGGCAGGTCTTGGAGACGGAGGCCGGAACGGAATGGAAGCCGTCAAACGAGCCGACATAGGGGACGAGGGTCGCGCGCTCTGTCTCGAACATCTGCCAGATCATCTGATCGCTGCGCTCAGGGTGCTTGTGCGCCTTCGCATAGGCGATGCATTTGTCGAGCAGCCAGACGTTCAGCTCGTCCAGGCTCCTGACCCGAAGCCTTGGGGTGAAGAACCGTTCGCGCACAAGGCCAACCTGGTTCTCGACCTGGCCTTTCTCCCAGCCCGACGCAGGCGTGCAGGCAACCGGCTGAACCAGATAGTGGCTGCACATCTGCAAAAAGCGCCGATTGTAGAGCCGCTCCTTGCCGATAAAGACCGCCTCGACCGCCGTCTTCATGTTGTCGTAGATCCCGCGCGTGCAAGTGCCCTTGAAGAAGGCGAAGGCCCGGTCATGCGCGTCGAACATCGAAGCCACCGCGGCGCCATCGGTTTGAGCCCGATGGCTGAGGCTCCTGGCTCTCGCGCATATACGCCCGGGCGAACATCATGCGGCTGTGGCAGAGCCTGACATGCGCGACCTTGACCGTCGTCGTCACGCCGTTGATCAGCACGACCTCATGGCTCCAGTCGAATTGGTAGGCCTCGCCGGGCGCATAGTAGAGCGGCACGTAGGCTTCGGCAGCCGCTGATCCGCGCGCCTTCGACCAAGTCTTGGCGTAACGCCGGATTGCATCGTAACTGCCCTCGTAGCCGAGTGACCGGACCTCCTCGTAGATCCGGATCAGGGTCAGCCGTTCTCGCGACGCCTTGCCTTCATTGGCAACTAGGAACCGATCCACCTCCGACTGCCAGGGCCCAACCCGCGGCATCGGCTGATGGTCACGCTCGTAGGTGAAGTCCGTCTCGTCTGACCGCAGGATCTTGCGCACCGTGTTGCGCGACACATGCAGGTCCCGGACGATGCGCTTCATCGACCAGCCCTGCACATGAAACGCCCGACGCACCCGCGCTATCGTATCCACTCGCTTCAACTCCCCCTCCATCCGCTGCCTCGCAACGGATGGTCAGATGAAACCCGAGGGGGGTCAAAATTGGACGCCGATTACCCCGCCAAGGGGGTCAGTTTTGCACGCCGAAACACATCGTTCACGTCATTGCGGAAAATCAGATCTCCGGGTTGCCAGTCCCAAGTGGCTTCGGCCATGACTGTCGAATTGTCAGGCTGACTAAGGTCCGGTTCAGCCTCCTGTGCAGATGCCGCCGAACAACACGCGGCGATCGCAAAGCCAGCCCAAATCATGCGGTTCATAGGGCTTTCCTGCTGCTGATGCCTCTTACTACGGACCTTAGCCCTGTACCCGAATGACCGCAAAGGGCTCGCCGCGTTGATGCCTGTCTAATGCACGGGCGGTAGCGTTGCAGGACCAAGCAGACAGTGGTCAGCGCGGTTGAAATGCAAGTCGGACACCCAGAGCGCAATACAGGGTGCCCACCACTTTTCCTTGCCAACGCTGTATGGCGGGGTTGCTGCGTAAGGTTGCTCCGATAGCGCCTGCGCCGACCGCCACCAAAAGCGTGGCAGCAGTCCCCACCACGACGAACAGCAGGCCAAGCACCAGCAGTTGCAGGGCGACGTTTCCCTGATCTGGAGCAACGAATTGCGGCAGGAACGCCAGGAAGAACATGGCCGATTTCGGGTTCAGCACCTCAGCGAGACATGCCTGACGGGATGCTTTGCGCGGAGTGATCAGCGGCAAATCAGGCTGGCCCTGAAGAGAAGTCCGCTCGAAGATGCTACGAAGACCGATGTAGATCAAATATCCAGCGCCCAGCAACTTCACTGCCAGAAAAGCATTGGCAGACGCCATGACGATGGCCGACACCCCTACGACGGCCAGCAGGGTGTGAATTACATCTCCCAAGCCAATACCGAGGCTCGTAGCTATTCCCGCCCGAGTTCCCGAGGTTGAGGCACGTGCCAAAGTCAGCAGGATCGACGGCCCCGGAAAGAAGACGAAGCCGACCAGCACTGCGAGGTAAGTCAGAAGCACAGTCATTTCGGGCATCGCCATCTCCTTTTTCACACTTTGCAGATGCTAAGGACTAGGGCGACCGTCCGTAAAGGGCTCCTCGCGTCAATGCTTGCGCGACCTTTCCGCCTGATCTGGGTGGGCTGCAATGGTGGATGTTTCCGCCCATCCGTATTAGGCGACGTCAGTGCACGTGGCGCAATTCATCTTGAATCTGCAAAGGGGTGGGACAGCTCTCGGATGGTTGCAAGCTCCGTTTTTCTGGGCTTTGCTGCCGCAAACTTGGCAATTCAGTAGGAATGAAAAATGGATAGCACGACGAAATTTGCAGGTCGCTGCCTTTGCGGTGAAGTCACCGTGAGTGTCGATGGAGAGCACGACCCAAAGCCGGGCGCATGCCATTGCCGCATGTGCCAACGATGGACCGGTGGGGTCTTCCTTGCATTCACGGCCGCCGCCGAGGCGGTTACCGTGGAGGGTCCGGTCAGGCACTTTCAATCCACTTCCTTTGCTGAGCGCGCCTTTTGCGGCTCGTGCGGAACGCATCTTTGGATGCGAAACACGGATGACCAAGCAGCGGAGTACGATTTGATGGCCGGTTTATTTGAGGCCGCTTATGATTGGCCGCTGCACTCTGAGATCTACACCGACAAGGCCATGGCTTCGATCCGGCTGGAAGGCGATCACCTTCGGAAGACCGAAGCCGAGTACGAGGCATCCAATCCGCACATCAATTGAAACGCCTGTAACGCGCCCACCTCGGCATAGACCGCTCACCGCTAGGCACTCCCGGCAACGACCAGGGGCATTGGGCTCTTCGCGTCGATGCTGTATTACGGCCGTGAGGCTGCTTTCCAAAAAGGTGTGGTGATCGCGGTAACTGCAATCGCCGATCCCAATGGCAGCCCGTGACTGTCAAGCAAAAACGTCATTTTGACCTTTTGTCGGACCAAAAGGTCATACTGCTTTCGCAGGCGGGCAGACGCATCCACATACGGCAGTTCCAAAGCTGCAACGCGGATCAACGAATGCCCGCCTCCCCTGCCCCTTTCTCGAAGTGTCCAAAACCGATCGTTGGCGCAACAGCGTCAAACGTGCTGCAAAAGCCGTCTCAAAGGCGACTTTTGCAGCATGTCCATTGCGGACTGGCTTTTGCAACATTGGGAAAGCATGTGATGGCGATAGGAGGCTATCCGATGGCATCGACCAGCGGTCAGGAGCATCGGCTGCAACACGATGCTCTGAACGCCGCAGGATGCGACTATGTTGTCTCGGAGGCCGAAAGCGGCGCGGACGAAAACGCGCGGCCTCGGTTGCGACGCCTGCTATCTAACCTGTCGGGCGATGACACCCTTGTCGTCTGGCGGCTGGATAGGCTGGCGCAAAGCGTCAAAGAGCTGATCACAGTTGCCAACAGGCTTTCCGAACTGAAAGTTTGCCTGCGGTCTTTGAACGAACAGATCGACACCACGACGCCGCAAGGCCGGATGATGTTTCATGTCTTCGCCCTGATCGCACAGTGCGAGCGTGACCTGATCGCGGAACGCACACGGGCCGGACTGGAAGCTGCCCGCGCCAGTGGCCGCATCATAGGACGCCGGCGCCTCTCGGCGCCTGCCCAAATTACCCAAGCTCAAGCATGGTTAACGTCCACGCAAATGACGCAAGCTCAGGCGGCGAAGGCCCTTGGGGTCAGTCGAGCCACCCTCATACGGGCGCTTTCTCCGGCCATGGAGCATACCGAATGATCGGCACTGTCGCGGTTTTGGCTTTGTCGCAGATGATAGGACCTGGCGCTCTACCCGCCACGCCTCAAGCCTTACATCTGTGTCTGTTTCCGGAAGATCCTATCGTCAATGAACAAGTCCTAGCGGAATACGGGATTTTGCTGAAAGATGAATATGATAGATATTTCAGTGACCTGAACGCCTACCTCATGTGTCTTCAACGGTCACATGCTGACACGATCGAACGGGGCACCGTTTGGCACAATCGCTACAAAGAAGCGTTCCCAACGAACATAATTGAATGATGCAAGATATCATTTGCCAGGCATGGTGATGTTCTCATGTGCTGTCGCACCCCAAAGGAGGTTCACGATGAGATTGAAAATTCTGGGAGCTGCAGCCTGCGCCGCAGCCCTGGCGTCGGCACCAAAAGCTGACGCCTATGCAATTGATTGCGCAATCCTGCTGTGTCTGGCAGGCGGCTTTCCTGCATCAACCGAATGCACGGCAGCCAAAGTCGAAATGATCCGTCGCGTTACGCCGTTTCCCATCGAGCCGCCTTTGCAGCTTTGGAACTGCCCTATGGGCGCAAGTGGCATGCCACCGCTTCCCAACACTGGCAGCGATGGTTTGTCGGACGAAATCCGGGGCTACCGTGACGGCATCGAGATTTATCACGTCGACTACGAAGGCCAGCGCAACAGCGGTGGCGTCAATGTCAGAGATTCGACGCAAGAAGGCTTTTACCACGAGAACGGGGACTTCCGTTGGGTTGGAACTAGCCTCGGGAATACCCCGTCATGGGTTCAGGAGACCGTCGGCTATCGCGGTATCGACACGAGCAGGTCGATCCGAGGGATCGCCATGCGAACCAGAGACTACGAAGGTCAGGTTTCTGAAGTCATATGGCAGATCTACTGATGCAGATAGTTGAACGCTTATCGCCACTCAATCAGATACCGCATCTGCCCCTCTCGCGTGGCCTGTGCGGCCAAATGCTCGCAAAGGGAGGGACGAGTATAATCAAATAAATCCACCACCCCAAAAGGAAACCCCCCGCGCGGGGGTCCGCACGAGGAGCTTGGGTTTAGTAACACAGGATTGGCGTCCTGTATTAGCAGCCATATTCCACCTGCTACAGTTACCCTCCCGCTCCTGAAAATCAAGAGCAAAAGCGCATTTGTGCGAACGGATACGGCTTGCCTGCGGACACCGCGCTTCTTGATCGAGGAGCAACAGATGAATACCAAGACAGCCGCGGCAAGCGGCGAATTCTTCCAGCGCATAGACAGCGCTATTGATGGCGCGCACGCCGGTGGCCGTGAACCGAACCGCAAACCCATCCACCGAAATTCGTGTCGTGCGGGATCTTGCGAGGCTTCTTTCTGGCGTGGAACGTCACGCCAGGACGTACAGAAGGTCTTGATGGCCGCGCGCCAGTATGAGCGGACCAAACGCGCGCCCGGCAAACGCAACGGGCCCCTCGGAGGCATCGCCCTGGAGGTGCTGGCCCTGTTCGCCAATCTGGTGAACTTTAAATCGGGCCGACTAGACCCTTCCTTGGATTACATAACCGACAAGCTGCGCCGATCCCGGGATGCCGTTGTGCGAGCGTTAAAAGCGCTGCGCGATCACGGCTTTCTAGACTGGCTGCGCCGCTTCGAGCCTGTGCCCAATGACGGCCGAGGGCCGCAGGTTCGCCAGGTCAGCAATGCCTATCGTCTGTCGGCGCCAAAGCGCGCTCTGGCGCTTCTCGGGCGATGGGCTGGGCGACCAGTGGCACCGGATGATGACCAAGCTGCCCGCGCTGATCGTGCTGCCATGAAAGCCGAGCATGTTGCCGCGCTTGATCTGGCCGAGTTCGCCATGTTCAAGATCGAGGATTCAGGACTTGCGAAGGCTCTGGCCCAGATGGGGAAAGCCGTCAGTTTACGCGAGTCTGCCAAGCGGACTGAATCCAAATCTACCTCTTATTCTTATGCCAGATCATGATGCGGACACAGTGCAACGGGCCGCTAACATGCCCCTGCGGCGGTTCCGGCAAGTGAAAGACGGGCCGGGAAACGGCACCCAATGTACATCAGCATCAACGCGTAGTTCTGGCGGCACTGTTGCATGGCTGAGCACCAGCGTCTGAAAGCTGTAGAGCGATGCAAGCTTCGTTTGAAGAAAGGAAGCGCCGAATGAACGGGTTTTCTCAGGGCACTAATCGTCTACACCGCCAGGATGCGCAATCCGACGCATCCGGTCGGCTGTCCGACAACATCCGGTCAGTCACTCCGGGGTATCTGGTCAGTGAAGGCCGAGGTCAGGTTGATCTCGATCACCCGGCGCCAGTCGGCACTGTCCAGCTCAAGCATGGGCCGGCGGAACTGGATGCCGGCGTTGTTCATCAGGATATCGACCTCAATCTCCTCAGCGTTCAGACGGTCAAAGGCCGCGATGATGGCCGTCTCGTCCGCGATGTCGAAGGCAAGTGTCAGCACGTCACGGCTTGCGGCGCGCATCTCGGTCGCGGCGTCGTCCAGCCGGTCCTTGTCCTGCCCGTTCAGGATCACCCGCGCGCCCGCGCCTGCCAGCCCTTCGCAAGGGCGCGGCCAAGTCCCCGCGAGGATCCGGTGATCGGTGCCGTGCGTCCGGTGAGTTTGAAAAGGGAAAGCGACATCATTCAGCCTCCGTCAATCTTGTGAGAGGCATTTGAATTTCAACGGTAGCTTTGGCTCTTCGCGTTGGTGTGTGCGCGCCGCCCTGGCGGCACCGATTCAAGAAGAAGCGGCTCGATAGCAAATAATTCAGATTCACCTCTGGCGTCCGAGCGGTCACGGCCTTACCGGGGGATTGTGATCAGGTTTCGATCAGCGTCTCGCCTGTCTCGTCGATGCGATACTTGCCTAGATCTATTCGAGTTACAGCTTGCCCGGTATCGCTGACCCGATAGCGTACTTCCTGATCGCCAACGGTTTCGGCATCGTCGGCGGCTGAACTCTTTGCCACCTCATCATTCGACAGGCAGTCAATAATTACCACCGCCCCCGACTCGTTCTGTGTCGATATGGTCAATGCTGCGGGCATCTGGCATTCCTTTCACTGTTGGTCTCTCACTTAACGACGCCGCCCTGAGTCGGCTGGTTTTAGTAGGTTCCGGGTGGATCGCTGGCGGGAAAGGATTCATCCGACAACTCGTCAGCCTCTGACCACTGGCGGGGGGGATCGCGCATTTCAGCCGGACCCGCCACACGGACCGTGTCCGACGTGTCCGGTCCGATAAGTTCAGCCTCGGCTTGCTGCCAATGGGTGGCGGCCTGCCCCTCGGGGCGACCGCTCGCTTCCCATATCTGTTGCGCGCGCTGGCGGATCTGGTCCGTCTTGTCCATATCCATCGTCCTTTGATGATGTCTGCTTCCGGACCTTGCCCAAGGCGAAGGTCCGGATGGTCTGCGCCGTCACATACCGACGCCACAGATCCTGAACTGTCTAACCCGGCTCATGTTCCCGCGACGGCCTGTCACTTTGCCTGGGGTGACCTCACCTGGACCCGGGACGATTTTCGCCTGCCTGGGGGCCATCTGCCCCGGGAATTGATCACGCCTTGAAATCGTCGGTAGGGTGCGCACTCGACCAACCGGGTGGTTGCAGATCGGACGCGCGTACGAGGCTGGCGTATTCACGTGTCACGTCTGCATCACCCCCAACACCAGTGAAACCGAGACGACCGCAAGCCAAACTGCCGCAACGCGTTGCAGCCTCTGTGCCCAGATCGCTCCCGCGCCAGGCCTGCGCGTCAAGGCTCCCACGCTCCCCCAAACCAATGCAGCAAAAGCTACCAGGACGCAGAAAAGAATGAGGTGAAGCGCGAAGGCCAAATCGCCGACCGCGGGCAATAGCACCAGCGCGAAGATCAAGGCTTTGGGATTGAGCGCTGTTGTCAGAAAGATCCGCTTCGCGCTGACTGCATCACCTTGGCCACCCCCAGCTTGAGCATCCCAGAGCCTGACTGCGAGCACCATGATCCAGACTACCGCCACGAGCTTCAAGGCGACCCCATAGCCGGGGACGCGCGCGAGCAGCTCATTGCCGACAACGGCAAGAGGTAGGATGGTCGTCAGATATCCGGCGATTTCCGCGGGCATCAGTCGCACCACATGGCGTAGGCCGCCATTGGCACCTGCAACCCCCATCAGGGTGTTGGTTGGGCCCGGAACAAGCAGCAGGGCTAATGCCGCGAAAAAGAACGCCGTGATGTCCATCTGATCTACCCCAGAGACTTATGAAGTCTGTATGCCATTCGGGAGAAGAAGAATTTAATTTCAGTCAACAACGGCCTGACAGTTCAACCCGAAACACACCGCCATGACCTCACCAGAGCCTCAAGAGCCAGTATTGAAGGCAGGCGAGATCCCCCGCAAAGCTGTCGGATCAGGGCGTTGGACACCCATCCCTATGGTGGAGATGCCGGGCAACGCGGCGGCGATGCAACAGCCGTCTTGCTGATCAGAGTGCTTCACCCTATCTCGGCAGGATGCGGCGTACGCATCCCCCGCTCTCCTTATCGAATTGGCTCATGAAACCGCATCGACATCGACGCAATGGCGCATCGCGTTCGCCACAACAACAGCGTGATCCCGGCAATCATGTCCTTGAGAGCACGAGCGCAAACGGCAAGATCCGAGGCACAGCGCGGCAACTCGTTGAGCGCTATCTTCAGTTTGCAGAAGAGGCTCGGCTTGCGAATGATCGCGTGGCGTCCGAGGCCTTCCTGCAATCAGCCGAGCATTATACCCGCTTGGGCAATCCCGCCCCTCTTACCTACACCCGGCCTGTAAAGTATCAGCCTCACGCGCCCGCGCCGGCTGCGACAGAGACGCGCTCTTCGGCCGGTGATGCGGACATGACCGTTCCATTGGCTGCGGTGTGCATTGAAAAAGCGCCTGAGCCTGAGGCCGTCATCGTAAAGATCGCGCCAAAGCTCCACGAGCCCAGGAGCCGAGAGCAAACTAGGAGCGCGAAACGGGCAGCGGCAGCGGCTGACCTTGAGCGGGTTGCCGGACAGCATGGTTACACATTGGCACAGCTAGGCTTGGTACTTCGGGCATGATTTGCACCGCCTATAGCTATGCTGGTGAGCGACATGCCACACCAGATGGAGCTCGGGTACTCTCAGCCACCGGGGTGGCGATTGACCGCTAAGCCCCGCTTAGCCAACGGATGGCGGCGGCGGGCGACCGACAACTAAGCGGGACGGAACTGCATAAAAAATCTGACCTCAATCAGTGGCGGCCCTATAAAAAGAATGGGTGGGTTTTGCAGCACATGGCAACGCGCCGTCGTGCAACAGTTGGTGCGACTGAAAGGGGCGGAAGATGAAGGTCTCAGATCTTGCTGAACGACAGATTTTGAAAGCGCAAGCTGAAGGCCAGCTTGACAACCTTAAGGGCGCCGGAAAACCAATTAATATCGAAGGTGATGGAAGCGCCGACGCTATCGGCTTTCGCATTATGGCAGACGCAGGCGTGGTGCCGCGTGAAATTCAACTGCGGAAAGCCGTCGAGGCGCAATCCCGAATATTGCGGGAAACAACGGGCGAAGAGGCTCGCAAGCGAGAGATGATCAAGCTGAATGATCTTCAGTTGCGCCTCAGCATTGAACAGGAAGCGCGGCGACGCTTCTACGGCAACTAAGCCACCAAGCCGTCATTGCCGCCGCTAGATCCCCCGCCTGACCCGGCCGGGCTGCGTTGGCGGATGTCTCCGCCTGCCCGGGTCAGGCTACATCGAAACCTTTGTCGCATTTCGAGTTGAATCCGCAGGGGGCGGTTCCGTATGTCGCCATCATCGATGACCGTTTCCGGCAACTTTGCGTTTCGGGTGGGGATCCCCAGAAATCTGAAATGGGCGGCGGGCTCATGATGATCGTCCCGGGGTAGTCACCCATTGCCATCTAGACACCAGGGCTGAAAGACAGCGGCAATTCTCTGGCCGGGACGGTGGCGGCTCAAAACCGGTTCCATTTCACCGGCCGGTCCATCTTCGGGTAAGACAGGCGCGGGCGCTCATGTACGCTCAAGGAGCGCCTGTGCTCTTACCTTGCCGGGCCTCCGCCATCTTCCAGGAGGAAAGCGCGGGCGATCTCGGACGCGATCCGGCGCGGTCGCCGGCTGGTGCCATCGACGCAGCACCACGAGCTGCGCACCTCCGCCACCAGATCATCTCCGCGCTTAAACAGGGTGGTGAAGGAGGCCCGGGATCCGCGCGTTCCCGTGGCCGTGACCCACGCCTCCACCTTGTCTTCAAGAAAGAGCGGCAGGCGGTAGGTGATCTCGTGCTTGAGAGCCACCCAGAGAAGCTCGGCCTGCGCTTCGGAAGGAGACCTGTGCTGCCAATACCGGACGACCGCCTCCTGCACCCATTGAAGATAGACGGTGTTGTTGACATGCCCCATGCCGTCGATCTCCCGCGGGGAGATCGTGATGGGGTGGCGGAAGGCGGGAGGAGACGCTTTCGTGCTGCTGTTCATGTTCACCCTGCCTCCCGACGCCGCATGAGGGTGCGGGCGACCCTCACGGCCGCACGTACCGGTGGCGCTTCTCAGCGCCGCCCCGTTAGCAGACCAATAAGGACGCCAATGCCGGCGGCGATACCCAACGCCCGGATCGGATAGCCGCGAACCAGATCCCGGGTTTCTTCATAGCCCAGCTCGGCATAGAAGGCCGCTTCCTGCGCTTTCTGGTGCCCGGCATTGACCAACCGCCCGGCATAATCCTGGCCTGCCTCCTGGAGGGGAGCAACATACGCGCGGGTGGCTTCTGCAGCGTCGCTTGCCAAGGCTGCACCGCGCTTTGCAAGCCCCGCAGCGCCGATCTTGGGATTGCTGGAGGGGTCATCGGTAGGAGCGATGGTGGCGTGTTCCAGCTCAGCAGTCGGCTTCTGTGCCATTTAAGGGCTCTTTCGTGTTGTGCGCTACTGACGAACGAAACTGATGGTCACCCGGGCGGTTCCACGGGCGGCGCAGGAGGCATGGGCAGGATTTGACTGGCCAGTTGATCAAGCAGAGTATGCGCTTCCCTTATGCCCAACCGATGCGCCACTGGGCGCTCCCGAACCATGCGCAAATTATCATGGCCTTGGACAAAGTATGGATGCAGGATGCAGCAAGACGGATGGCCCGTCAGACATCAGGAACGCTTACCGGGCCGATGGCCTCCAGCACGCCCCTGTCAGCCGGGCTGTTCGAGGCGATGACCGGGGGTGATGAGATAAGGCCAGGATGCGCCTTGCGGGGCTTGAGACTTTCACTCGTGAAGCATCTGGGATCAGACGGTGAGTGCCCGGCCGGCATAGCCAAAAACCCCGTCACGGCGCGGCCCTTTCCATCTGAAGGGCGCGGCGCAGATTGCTACGGTTCAAAGGCCGGGGGCAATCACCGCACGAGCAAGTGCGCAGCCCGCGCCAGGGCAAAAGGGCCTCGGTATCGCGATGATGCCGGGGCCTTGGTATATCCGAGGCCTGGGCTTCTCTCGGTGACCGATGGCGCGCGTCGGCTATGCGAACACCGACGATTGGCTGCGGAATGTCGACGGTAGCGGTGGGCGGGACGTGTATCCTAGGCAGAAAGCCCGTTTGTCATGACCTTTGATCTGCGCGTACGGGGATCTCGGTGAGCGACGCCCAGGCAAACGCCATCATCGAGAATGCGCCACAAACGGCGTAAGCCGTGAGGCATTCCCAGTATGCGAACCCGCTGAATAAAAACAGCACTTTGACGGCGACGGCAATCGCGAAGGCAAAAGCCAGATTAGCTGCGATCATCCGCGCGCTCCCGTAGAGAAGACCGGCATCTGCGGGAGACACCAGACTAGGTTCTTCGTTCAGGTCCAAATGACAAAAGGGCCCCGATCCGCCGGGGCCCTTCCATCTTATGGGACACGCACAAGTTAGCACAGGCGCTGATGTTCTGCATAGACAGACGCCGCGTCTCGTCGCCACAAGCGGCGATATTATGCCGTCAGACTAAGGGCGTAACATGAATGATCCGGATCGCATCCCGGTAGCAACGCTTTCATCCGATGGCATGACTACTGTAGTTCCGACCGGCAGCATCGAAGAAAGGCTGTTAGCTTACTAAATTTAAATAAGGAAACGTTTTTATCCACCAATACACTCACAAAAATTGTGGATAACCGCGTCGATCAAACGGCATGCGCTCCGCAGAACCCGGGCGTTCCTTCGAACCTTAAGCATCCATCAAGCGTTGGTCCGCGTCACGGGAGGGCATCATGGCGCCACGTCCATACTGGAAGGGTTATCTCAAGCTTTCCTTGGTCACCTGCCCCGTATCCCTGTCGCCCGCGACGAGTGATCGGGAGAAGATCAGGTTCCACACCGTCAACGCGAAGACCGGCCACCGGGTCAGGAGCCGCTTTGTCGACGAAGTGACCGGCGAGACGGTCAATGATGACGAGGAGGTCCGGGGCTTCGAGGTCGAGGGTGGACGCCACATCATCATCGAGGATGATGAGCTACAGGCCATGGGCCTGGAAAGCACCAGGACGATCAATGTCGAGCAATTCGTTCCTTCAGACAGTATCGAATGGATCTGGTATGATACCCCTTATTACCTGACGCCCGACAACGAGGTGGCGCAGGAGGCCTTCGTGGTTATCCGCAAGGCGATGGAAGCGACCGGCACGCTCGGGATCTCCCGCCTGGTCCTCGCGCGGCGCGAGCGGGCCGTCATGCTGGAACCCTACGGAAAGGGCATCGTCCTCTGGACGCTTCGCTTCGGTGATGAGGTTCGCCAGCCCAAGGATGTCTTCGGGGACATCGGAGACCGCAAGGCGGATCCAAAGCTGGTAACGATGGTAAAGAAAATCATCACCCAGAAATCCAAGCCCTGGGATGCTTCGATGGTTACCGATCCGGTTCAGGAGAACCTGAAGACCCTCATCGCAAGCAAGAAAAAGAAGAAGAAGTCCGGCGGCGCGCGCAAGGCAAAGCCTGACGACGCACTGGCGCCGCCCGACAACGTGGTCAATATCCTGGACGCGCTGCGCAAGTCGATTGCGACAGAGAAGAAGAAGAAGGGCAGCTAACCACCGCACGGCGCCGGACGTCCGGAAAACGCGGCCCTGCGGCAGGAAACACTGTCCGGAAGCCACCCACGCCGCTCGACTCGCGCGCTTTTAGGGCGCCTTGCGGCCGGGCTTGGTCAGCGGCACCGCAGCCTTCCAGAAATCCGCCCACGGATCGGGCGTGCTGCTGATGCGGGCCACCGCATTGTTGACGGTGAAGTGGTCGGGGCCGATCGCAGGGCCGAGTTCGCTCCAGTCGAGGGGCATCGAGACCGCGGCCCCAAGGCGCGCGCGCGTGGAATACGGAGCCACCGCCGTGGCCCCGCGGCCGTTCCGAAGATAGTCGATCAGCGTTTTCCCGCCCCGCTTCGCCTTCGAAACGGTGGCGACGTATCTCTCCGGGCTGTCTGCGGCCATGGCTTGCGCAATGCCTTTCGTAAAGGCCTTCACCTCATCCCACTGCGCCTTCGGCGTCAGGGGCGCCACGACATGCAGGCCTTTCCCACCCGACGTCTTCACGAAGCTCTCGAGGCCCGCTGCCTTCAGGCGATCCCGGACTTCGACAGCCGCCTCGATGATCTGGGTCCATGAGACACCGGATCCCGGATCGAGATCCATGGTGATGATGTCAGGACGCTCCAGATCGCCGAGCTGGGAACCCCAGGGATGGACCTCGAGTGTGCCCCCCTGCACCAAACCGATCAGACCCGCGAGGCTGTCGATCGCGATGATCGGCTCCCCGGCGTCATCCTTCGGGTCCCGCGCCTTCATGATTTCAGCTGATTGACCTCTCCAGGCGTGCTTCTGGAAAAAACAGTGCGTCCCAACCCCCTCTGGACATCGGAGCAGAGAAAGGGGCCGATGCGCGATGAAGGGCCCCATCCGGGTCCAGACGTCGGAGTAGTATTCCGCAAGGCCCTGCTTGGTGACGCCCGCATCCTTCCAGTAGAGCCGCTCCGGGCTGGTGAGCCGGATTGCAGGACGGGCCGGCTTGCGGGGCTCAGCCTCACCCGACTCCCGCACGATGTCCTTGGCGTCCTTGTCCTCCCGCATGCCCCTAAACGACGCGTGGCGGACGACCCCGCTGCCCGTCCAGGCACGGAATTCGACCTCGGCGACGAGTGCGGGGCGAACGAAAACCACATCGCGCTTCTCTTCGGATGAGAGGGGCGCGGCGATCGGGCTGGTCTTTCGCTCAAGCTCGCCGAGCTGCATGAAGAGCTCGCCTGCAACCCTCTGCGTGAACCCGGTCCCAACGCGACCTGCATAGACCAGCGCATCATCCTCATAATAGCCGAGGATCAGCGATCCGATGGCGCTGCGCAAGGTTGAGGACCTCGTATAGCCAGCCACCACGAATTCTTGACGCTCCGAGCATTTCGACTTGATCCAGGCCTTGCCCCGGCCCGACCGGTATGGCGCCCGTGCATCCTTCGAGATCACGCCTTCCAGGCTGAGACGACAGGCATGGCGCAGGACCAGCTCGCCATTCTCCTTGAAATGCGCGCTGTATCTCAGGGGTTCGCCCGATCCCTGGAGGAGTGCCTCCAGAGCCTCCTTCCGGTCGATCTGCGCGAGGGGCCTCAGGTCGCTGCCGTCGAGGTGGAGAATGTCGAAGGCGCAATAGACCAGACTATCGGTCTGGCCGTCGGTAAGTGCGGCCTGCAGCGCGGAGAAATCAGAGGCGCCGCTCGCGCCCTCTGACACGACCTCGCCATCGAGGATCGCGGTGCGGGCCTTGAGCTTCCCGAGAGCCGCGGGAATTGCGGCCCCAAAGCGGTCCGTCCAATCATGACCGCTTCGTGTGAAGAGCGTGACCTCGCCGTCACGGAGATGGGCCTGGAGGCGGTATCCGTCGAACTTGATCTCGTGGAGCCAGGTCTTGCCAGCGGGCGCGGAGGATCTCAGCGTCGCCAGCGCCGGGGGAATGAACCCAGGATACTCCGCCGGGATTGCGTTGGGGGGCGGTAACTGCGTCTCTTCGGCATCCGCCTTCCGCGATTTGCAGGACTGTCCGGGCGACGTCCCGGAAAGGTCTTCGACCAACCTGCCAGAGGTAATCGACTCGGGGCGTTCATCAAGGATATCCGGATCCCCCTTTCTCCTGGCGAACGCATCCTCGGCCTTGATCAGGAGCCAGTTGTCCCTCGTATCGCGCGGTTTTCTCGCCATGCGGGCGAGATGCCATCGGCCACCGAGCTTACCTCCCTCAATCTCGAATTCGAGGTGCCCCTTCGCCAGGCCCTTTCGAGGGTCGGCCAAGGCCTTCCAGCGACCGCTGTCCCAGAGGATGACATTGCCCGCGCCATATTGTCCCTGCGGAATGGTGCCCTCGAAATCGCCATAGGCGAGCGGGTGATCCTCGGTCTGGACCGCAAGCCGTTTCTCGCCCACGATGAGGCTCGGGCCCTCCGTGACTGCCCAGCTGAGCAGGACCCCATCGAGTTCGAGGCGCAGGTCGTAATGAAGGCGTCGCGCCGCGTGTTTCTGGATCAGGTAGCGATCCCCCTCCCCCGGGTCGCCCGCATCGCCGCGCGGCTCGGGCGTTGTCCCGAAGTTGCGCTTGCTGTTGTAGGTCTCGAGCGTCATCTACCCGGCCTTTTTCCGGGGCCTCGACGGTTCGGCTGCCTTCTTTCCAGACCCGCTCGACGCCGACTTTCCGGAAGAGCCTTTTCGCGAGCCGGTGCCTTTCTTCGTCGTGACCTGAGCGTCTGAGCCTGACGCCTCTGCGCTCTTGCGCAGCGCGTCGAGGAGGCTGACGACCTTGGTCTCCTTCGGGGGTTTCGGCGCCTTGATCTTCCGACCCGCGATCTTGGCCTTGACCAGTTCCGCCACCGCTTGATCGTATCGATCATCGAAATTCCTGGGATCGAACGTCCCCAATTTGGTCCCGATGATATGCTTGGCGAGATCGAGCAACTCCCCCTCCACCTTCACGTCGGGGAGATCCTCGAAAGCCTCGTCGGCGGATCTGACCTCGTAGTCAAAATTCAGGGTATGGGCAACGAGACCGAGTCCCTGGACACGCAGCATCACCGTGCGCACGCGCCGGAAGAGCACGGCTCGCGCTAGCGCCGCCACCTTCTGCTTGCGCATCCCCTCGCGGAGGACGGCGAAGGCATCTGCGAAAGCCTCATCCGCCGGCGCGATGAAATAGGGCTTGTCGAAATAGACCGTCTCGATCGATGAGCATGGGATGAAGGCCTCGATGGTCAGCATCTTGTCGCTGTCTGGCACCGCCGCCGCAATCTCGTCGGGTTCGAGAATGACATACCGATCCTTGGAGATCTCGTATCCCTTGATTTGGTCATCCTTGTCGACGGGTTCCTCGGTTTCCTCGTCGATGTATTCACGATGCACACGGTTGCCCGTGTCGCGGTTGATGATGTGGAAGGAAATCCGCTCCGACGTGGTTGCCGCAGCATAGAGGGCGACGGGAACGGTCAGCTCCCCGAGCCTCACCGCGCCCTTCCAGGTGACCCTCGGTGCCATCTTTGTTCCTCCAGCCAACGGTTCAGACGTTCGGTCTCACGCGCGTCGGGCCCGCAGCCCATCGCGCCGCGAGACCGAGTGGCACCGGCTCCGGCAGCTTGCGGACAGAGCTAGCTCTTGTCCAGCTTGCGTTCGATCTTGTCGCGGCTGTTGCCTTCGGAGGCGATCGCATCGCGCACCTCGTCCTTCGGCACGTCCATCTTTTTCGCCTCGTAGCGAACTTCGTGTTCCTGCTTTCCGGCGACGAGACGACGGTCCTGCCCACGCCCACGGCTGGTCTTGTTCTCATTCATGGCTGTCTCCTTCCGGAGCGTGAAACTGGGGGAGGCATTATTTGTTCCTAGCGCACGGGTTATCGCACGCCGCCGAGAAGCGAGGAAAATCACCGACGGGTGGCGTGGCTTCCAGAACCGCTCCTACTTGGATACGCTCGTGCAGGAAGCTGGATGCTTCATCGTCCGCCTCGCGTTTCACGGTGACGCGATAGCCGTCGCCAGCCGACTTTCTGGATACCAAATAGGCGGGTTTCACACGTTTCAGTCCGGCATTGTGACATCGGATTGCCGTGTCCGCTCACAGCAATTGAGACGCTGTCAGAAAAGCGAGGGCTTTTCTTGCAGCTTCTCATCGAAACTAGCTTCCTGATCCCTGCCCTCGTATGTTGGACACCGCGCACGAACTGCAAGGGATGCTGGTTTGGCTCTGGTTGCTGATAGATGCCATCGAGCTCGAGATCTTGCTAGAAAATCCGGTTTACGTCGTTCATGCGGCAACGAAGTCAATAAGTTGGACCTCTGTAAGATAAGTCATTTGAATGGATTTTTCTCAACCTTTCCAGCTCAAAAAAATTATTGAAATCCAGTCCATCCGATCCTCGCAGCAGCGCAAGGTCGCGCCGATGCGGTCGCCCTTCCCGAACTAGAACAGGGCCGCAAGGAAAGCCACTGGATGTGTTTCATCTTCCCGCAAATGCTCGGATTAGGCCATTCGATGATGTGCCATCTGTATGGCATCGAAGATCGCGACGAGGTGCGACGGTATCTTGCGCATCCAGTGCTGGGGTCGCGGCTGGTCGCCTACGTGCACGCCGTCCTTGCACATGGCGACCAATCGGCCGAGGCGATCTTCGGCACGTTTGATGCCAGCAATTTGCAGTCTTCGGCCACCCTGTTCGCCGCCGATGGTTCTGCTGCCTTTGACGAGATTCTCGATACTTTTTCGACGGCCAGCCCTATCCCCAGGCGGAACAGCGTCTGCGTCTCGCCGAATTGAACCAGGCCGGGACACGGTCGATCATCAGGCGTCGATCAGACCTGTCGGCCGCAACAGTTGCAGGATGGAGATAGTCATGCCCTGAATAGGGCTGAAACCAAGTAGTCAAATCCAGTGACAAAACTCCATCGACGTCGTGTTAAGCGCGTCACGGAGCCGGCGCGTCCGGATACTTGGCGCGCTCATCCTGTGCGGCAGCTTAGAACCGTTCTGCAATGATCCGGGTTAGCTTCTGATGGTCGGCGTCGAAGTTTCGGATCCCTTCAGCTAGTTTTTCGGTCGCCATGGCATCGGCGTTCATGTCCCACCGAAACCGCGCTTCGGTGATCGGTTTGTGCGGTTCGGCATGGGCCTGTCCGGGCCACAGGGCGCGCGGCAGGCCTGCAACCTCAGAGGACAGTTCGTCCAGCAGGTTGGGCGCGATCGTGAGGTTGTCGCAACCCGCCAATGCCTTGATCTGGCCCGTATTACGGAACGATGCGCCCATGACAACCGTCGCGATGTTATTCGCCTTGTAGTAGTCATAGATCTTGCGAACCGAGTTGACGCCCGGATCCTGAAGCGAGTCATAGCCAGGGACCCCTTCCGCCTTCTTGTACCAATCTGTGATTCGTCCCACAAAGGGCGAAATCAGATAGGCCCCTGCATCCGCGCAGGCTACCGCCTGCGCCATGGAAAACAGCAGCGTTAGATTACAGTCGGTGCCTTCGGCCTGCAAAATTTCGGCCGCGCGGATACCTTCCCAGGTTGAGGCCAGCTTGATCAGGATCCGCTCGCGATCCACACCGCGTTTAGCGTAATCGGCCAGGATGGCGCGGGCACGGGCGACCGAGGCATCGGTGTCAAAGGACAGGCTCGCATCAACCTCGGTCGAGACGCGGCCGGGCACCAGCTCGCTTAGCCGCGTTCCCACCGCCACGGTCAGTGTGTCGGGCAGGGTGTGGGCGGATAGGCCCGCCTTACGGCCCGCTTCGATCTCGGCGACGATCATTTCCTCCGATGCTGGATCCGACAGAGCGGCCAGCACCAGCGAAGGGTTTGTCGTGCAGTCGATCGGTTGATAGCGTTTGACTGCCGTCACGTCGCCGGTATCAGCAACCACGACGGTCATGTCGCGCAATTGGTCAAGAACCGTCCTCATGGCATCTTCTCCTGTCTGTTCGTCAGCCTGCCACGAGGGATTGCGCGCGGGCCGCGATGGCATCGCGGGTGATGCCGAATTGCTCATACAACGTCTCCGCCGGGCCGCCGGTCCCACCCCAACCAAAACGCAGCAAAAATAAGCCGCGGTCGTGAAGCGGTTCACCGCCCTCGACATACCCGTTACGATTTCTGCAGGATAAGTGGGACTGGGTAAAGGAGCACTGCGACCGGTTTCAGGTTTGCGCAACAGCGCCCCCATAATGCCTTGTTCCATTCTTGAGAAAGGAAGACACCAACAAATCTCAGTACTGCGACGCCAGCCTATCGCCAAAACGCGGACAAGACCCACCCGCTGCTTTTGGCCTCAATCGAGCTGATACCGTGCGCGGGCTTCGGTGAAGGAGATCAGCTTCTCTTGATGAGCGTCCCACAGGTGGAGCTTCACCCCGGCAAGACTCTCGCGGATGGTCAGGCGCTGCGCTTCGGCCAGTTCGCGGTGGTCACGGATCACATCGGGCAGGCGGTAGAAGGGGATGCGCGAGTAAAGATGATGAACATGGTGGATGCCGATGTTACCTGACAGCCAACGCAGGGGCTGCGGCAGGACGTAGTGTGAACTGCCGTCGAGAGCCGCATCATGGATTTGCCAGTTCTCGCCTGTGTACCAGTGCGTTTCCTCGAACTGGTGCTGCACGTAAAACAGCCAGACCCCAATCGTCGCTGCAACAATCGTCGTGGGCAGAAAAATCAGCAGCACAGGCAGAAAGCTTCCGAGCCACAGGATCAACCCCAACATGACGCCGATGCTAGCGTTGGTGCCCATTGTCGACATCCAGGAGCGCCGCTCCGATTTCATGGCTCCAATGGGAATGCGGTTTTGCAAGAAGAAGAGATAGCTTGGCCCCAGCACGAACAACACCACAGGATGACGATACAAACGATACCTGAAGCGCCCGCTCGGTGAACGTGCCCGATATTCATCTAGCGTCAGAGTCAGTACGTCCCCGATCCCGCGCTGATCAAGGTTGCCGTGATGAGCATGGTGGATCGCATGGGTGCGTCGCCAGAGTGCATAAGGCGTGAGGGTCAGAACACCCAGCAGACGACCCAGCCAATCCTGCGCACTCCTGTTCGTGAAGAAGGCCCCGTGCCCGCAGTCGTGCTGAATGATGAAGAGCCGCACGAGAAAGAGGCCATTGACCATGGCTAAAGCCAATGTCAGCGCCCAGCTAACCGAGAGCGCCATCCAAGCCAAAGCCCACAGGATGACGAAGGGCACGAGGGTCACTGCCAGTTCAAAAAGGCTCCGGCGGTTGGAAGGATCGCGATAGCGCGCCAGTATCCTGAGCCATTCGCGCGATGTTCGGGGAGAATGATAGTTGTCGAGCATCAAAGCCTATAGCTTAAGGGCCAGTCTCACTCTGGCGGTTAACTGCCTTGCCAGAAGGCAGCGACATGAGCGTCCTGCAAGCAACGCAGGGAAAGGACGTTTTTGAATGCTCTGCTGACCTATTAGTTCCGAAGTCAAAGCCCATTGCGCCGGTGTTGATTGTCGGAAGACAGCGCATCATGATACATCGCGAGCAGGTTTCTGGAGTGGGCGGCGGAAGCCAATGGCTGCCAGCTATTTGGCAACTGTCCGCTCGTGCATGACCACGCCGAGGCGATCTTCGATTTGCGCTATATCAGATTTACGTGCGCGGCTAAACTAAAAGTAATGATAAGCCGCTGACTGTGAGGGCGGGGTTGACTTAAAACGGCAAGGCGCCCGATATCCTACAAACCAGCTTATCTTAAAATTCGTCGTCGTCAGCGCCACATTCTTAAGTGCCCGGTGGGCATCTTAAACAGGGACGTTATTGAATGGATCTTCTTCATCTGAATCTAAAAGATTGTCTTCACCTGAAAAATTATCCTCCCGCAGGGTTGGTAACTTAATTGCAGTAACAGCATTTCGCAACTGCTCTGCTGCGAGATATCTGTCCCTTGGGCTGGACGCATAAATTCTATTGAGCAGCGCGGCGATCTCATCTTCAAAGTTCATCTTGGACATGACAACCTCGATTAATATTGGAGCTGATGTAGACGTCCCTTTAGCAAGTGGATGCTTCAACCCAAAAGGACGACGCTGGATCTACGTCGCGTTCTTTCAAGATTAGAATTCTTGATGCGGCCGATCACCAGCTGATATGCTGATCTTCAGCAGTCGTAAAAAAATCAACTCGTTTTGGGATATGTCTTCTTGCAGAATTTTGCGTTCTGATACATATCCCCCTGACTTAGAAAATCATGTCCTGTTCTGGATGTTTTCCGGGGAAAACGCATACTGATCTATCAGCTTGAGATGGAGGGCCCGATACTGGGCATTATGCTGATAGGCCGCTACGGCAGCGATAACCAGATCCCACTCTTCCCGCGTCAGATATTTTGGCGGCAATCTGGAAGACGAGCTTGTTTTCCAAGATTCTGGCATCTCTCGAAAGAGCCCTTCTCTGGCCGCCTTACATTGCATCAAAAGTACACGGACTGAGATTCTATACAACAAAAGTATTGGGTGAATAAGATAAAATTATTCTCTTTATAGTTGTTACCCAAGCTTTGGAATTGAGCCATGGGCTTTCCTATGCAACTTTCCTGCCTCATTTGATGGCGAGGCCCCTCCGCTGCACCTATTTTCACGTAACAACATTGGGCTTGACCTGGACGTTGAATAAATTTCAGTTCGGTTGTTTCGAAATGAAAAAACCTCCGGGCGATTTCTCGCGCAGGGGCAAAGCTCGCGCGAGCCAACCCGCGTCTTTCGCCTCTGGTGGTAGAGGCTGCCATGACATCGATCTTTAACCCGATCACCAACAATCTGGCACATGGCAAGAGGGTCGAGTCCAGGGGGTTCGGTAGCTTTACCAGCAAGATTCGAAATCCGAGAATTGGCCGGGACCCGAGAAATGGCGGCGCAGTGCAGGTCGAGACCAAGCAGGTCCCGACCTTCAGGGCCTGGAAACAGCTTCTGACGCGGCTGAACCCCGAAAGCTGACCGCCCCTACTCTATCATATCCTTTCCATGCTTGTTCTCCCCCAATCTGTTCGGGCTGGAGTGACAGGCCGTTGCTTTGTGCGCATGCGCATGCTTCCTACGCCCCCGAGGCTGACCGGAGGTCTGATCTCAAATCGGCGTCGGCAAATATCGGGTAGCCCCGACCGCCGCGGGTCAGATGCGTCTCGCCAGTCTTCAGGCGGGCAGGGTGTAGGGAGAAATAGACGTAATGAATTTCGGTGATGTGCTACTGCTGTCCAGCTCTGGTCTCGTGGCGGGGGCGATCAACGCACTGGCCGGTGGCGGAACGATTTTCACTTTCTCAGCGCTGGTTGCCGTCGGTCTTCCCGCGGTGACCGCCAACGCAACGAGTGCAGTCTCGGTTCTGCCAGGCCAGATTGCATCGACCTTTGCGTATCGCCGCGAGATTGCGCGCGCGTTCCGTCGGCTTCTGCCATTTTCCATTGTTTCCGCGATCGGCGGTATTCTGGGTGGCTTGCTGCTGCTCAACACCGAGGAGGGGGCGTTCCGCGCACTCGTCCCTTTTCTGATCCTGTTTGCCACCGTCCTGTTCATGATCGCACCCCATATCGCGACCTTGGGAGAGCGCCTGGCGTCTCGCCGAAAAAAGGATACGCCGGGACCGCTCGCGACGGGTCTGCAGGGGTTGGTGGCGATCTATGGGGGCTATTTCGGTGCGGGGATGGGGATCATGATGCTTGCCTCTCTTTCCCTTACCGAAGGACGTGACTTCCACGCCCTTAACGCTGCCAAGAATTGGCTCGCCTGTATTATGCAAGGCTTGGCCGTGGTTGTGTTCATTGTTTCCGGGGCCATCGACTACGGAGCGGTTGCGATCGTCGCTGTGGCAAGCATCCTTGGAGGATGGGGTAGTGTGACGGTCGGCCGGCTTGTGCCGCAACACATCATCCGACGGTTCGTCATCGTGACCGGACTGGCACTCAGCACATGGTATTTTTTTGTTTAGGCCAGAAGTAGAGCCTCATGCAGAAGGGCGCTTGACCGGCGCCTATGTTCTTTGCGTCGATGTGGTCTTACAGCGTTAAGGCTGCTTCTCTCAAAGTTGCCGTGATCCTAGAATCCGCAACGGCCGAACACAAAGACAGCCGACAAATGTTAAAATAAAGCATCATCACAGATCGTTCGCCTGACCAATAATCTACAGGCCCTGGTGCGGGAGCCGATCTCTGAAGGGTCGTGTGCTATGCTACCTCAATGAAAATCCGGGCCTGGACGGGGTTTCGGCAAGGCGTTCCAGGAGATCTTCCATATCCGCTCTACCTTGGGCGCTTCGCTCTTCCAGTGAGGAGCGGGAAAAATCGAGTGCCTTCAGAGTTCGCTGATGCTCCGGCGCCTGATACGCAAGGAGTGCCAGCGTCGATGCCGGGTCTTTTTGGCCCTCTTGTGCCCGCGAGCTTTGCTCGATCCGCGCGATCGTCCGGCGCGACTGCGTAGAGAAAATCAGATCCTGCGCGCGCGCAGCCGACTCGTCCAGGGTCTGGGGCCGTCCCTTCCCCAAAGCAAACAAGTCGACGGCGATACACAGGTGCTCGCCTTGGGGCGGCTCCCGGAACACCCGGTCCACCGGGAGATTGTTGGCCAGCCCCGCATCACAGAGCAGGCGGCCGCTGATCTCGATGGGAGAGAACATGGGGAGGATAGCGGTCGCTGCGAGGAGGTGCTCGGGTTTAATCTGGTCATCGCGATTGTCGAACCAGACCTCCTCGCCGCTCTCCACATCGAGGGCAAGGAAGGAAAACCGCTGCTCAGCCGTGTTGAGGCGCTCGAAATCAATGAGGCGCGATAGCGTTGCTGCCATCGCGTCATGCGAGGCGATCGCCCGGTCCGGTGGCATCATTGGCAGCGTGGACAAAATACCGGGAAGCCGAAGCGAGAAGAGACCAGGTCGGCCAAACAAGAGTGCGGCGGCGGCTGCCCGGTTGTTGATGTCTGCCCGGATGGTGTCAGGTAGCGCGAACGGCGCCGACCAAGGCAGAGGCTGGGCCGCCTGTTGCCAAAATTGACCAAGCTTCTCCAGACGTGTCTCTGGCGGATTGCCCAGGAGGATCGCGCCGGTCACGGCGCCGATCGATGCCCCGACGATCCAGTCCGGCATCAAGCCTTCCGCATCAAGAGCGCGGTATGCACCTAAGTGATAGGCGCCGAGCGCATTTCCTCCCCCTAGTACCAAAGAAAAGTACCTTCGGGACGTTGCGCCGCTGCCCGCCAGGGCTAGCGAAACCGGGACTTGACGGGCCTGACTTTCGTTCGAGGTCGACATGACGAATACAGCCCTTTTCCCATTCGTGAGGGGGAACAAATGACAGCACGCCCGGTTCCTCGGGCTTGACGCTGAAGAGTGCCGACCCCTGTGATTGCCTTAGTTCCAGCCAAGCAGAGCGAAGCAAGGTTTCTAGATCAAGCTATCCGGCCCTTATGGTTGCGGTGTGCGCTGAGCCAGCCGGCGGCATGGGTGTCGATTTAAGGCCAAAGGTTAGGGGATCTGAGAATGCCTGACGAAGAGGAGAAGGCTCGTCGCCAAGGGACCGGCCCGGCATTGACACAAGCCATGTGGTCCGCCTGGATAGAGCAAACGTCCGCCGCGGGAGAGGCCTTGAAAGAAGCATGGCAAGTGCCGCCGGCCTTTTCTTCGGGGATGGCGGCTGACAGAACCCGACCGAATGACGACATTCTGTCCAGAGACCCCATTCTGGGCGCCATTGCTCAGATGTGGAACGCCAACCCCCTACACAAGGTCGTGCCTCTGGACTGGGCAGAGATCACATGGGCTCTCCGGACAGTGGGGCAGCGTGCTCTCGCGAGGCCCGGGACGACGAAGTCTGTCATGGAGTTCAATCAGGACCTCTGGCGTATGACATTTGAGACCTGGCAAGAGACAGGGAGGCGCTGGATGGGGGTGGTCGAGCCGCCGTCAGAGGGTCCGGCGCCGGCCTTTGGTGACAAACGATTTGTGGCCCCCGAGTGGCAATCCAACCCGGCCTACCGCCTGCTGAAGGAGGTGTATCTGCTCGCCTCAAGCTGGCTTCTGGAACAGGGCGACACGGCGGACATGGACGAGGCCGAGCGGCAACGCGTGAACTTTCATCTACGCCAGTTCGTCGATGCGATGAGTCCCACACTGATGTTGATGTCCAACCCGGCAGCACTCAAGAGGGCGATGGAAACCGGCGGTGCCAGCGTCGCCGCCGGTGCTCGCAACCTGATGGCGGACCTCAACGCCGGGCGGCTCAGCATGGTGGACGCGGATGCGTACGCGCCAGGGCGAAACCTGGCACTGACGCCGGGGAAGGTCGTCCATCGCAATCGCCTGATTGAGTTGATCCAGTACGAACCGACCACAGACAAGGTCCACGCCGTGCCGCTGCTGATCGTGCCGCCTTGGATCAACAAGTACTACATCCTCGACATGCAGCCCAAGAACAGCATGGTCGCCTATCTGGTGGCCCAGGGTTTCACGGTCTTCGTCATCTCCTGGAAGAACCCCGACGCGTCGATGGATTCGGTCGGCATTGAGGACTACATGGACCTCGGCCCCTTGGAGGCGAGCGACGTCGCCCGAAAAATCACCAACAGCGAGACCGTCAACGTGATGGGGTACTGCATCGGTGGAACCCTCATGACGATGACGCTAGCGGTCCTCGCGGCGCAGGGCGACAAGCGGTTCCGCTCAGCTAGCTTCATGGTGTCGCTGCAGGACTTTGAGCGGGTTGGGGATACGGCAGTGTTTATGGACGAACATGGCCTGGACGTCATCGAGCGGCAGATGATGGAGCGCGGCTATCTCGACAGTGCCGAGATGTCTAACATGTTTAACCTCCTGCGGTCGAACGACCTGATATGGGCCAATGTTGTCAATAACTACCTGCTGGGGAACAAGCCGCCGGCATTCGACCTGCTTTACTGGAACAGCGATGGCACTCGCATGGCCCGCGCTGCCCACAGCTGGTATCTGCGCAACACCTATCGAGAGAACAACCTCGTCAAGCCGGGCAAGGTCAAGCTCAAGGACAAGCCTATCGACCTTGGGCGCATCACCCTGGACTGCTATTCCGTAGGCGCCGAAAAGGACCACATCGTGCCTTGGGATGCGGCCTGGCGCATCACCCAGCTCTTCGGCGGTGACGTGCGGTTCGTTCTCGCCTCCAGCGGCCATGTTGCCGGCATTATCAACCCTCCGGGTGGCAAGGGCGCGCACTGGGCATCGGAGGACGGCACAGCAGCAAACACCCCGAAGCAGTGGTTGCAGGAGGCGAGCCGCCGCGAAGGTAGCTGGTGGCCCGATTGGGCAGCCTGGATGGCGACCCGCTCAGGCAGAAAGGGCAAGCCTCCCTCGTTGGGCAGTGACGACCACCCGCCACTGCAGGACGCACCCGGCAGCTATGTGATGGAAAAATAGGACTCAGAGCCGCAATAGTTGGTCAGATTGAGCTATGGCCAGAGGATGCGCTCAAGGCGCCGTTTCTCCCGGAGGGTCATCATCAACGCCCTTGGAGCCCCAGAGGCGCGGACGGGGATCGTGTCCGGATTGAGATGTTTTGCCTGTGCAGAGCGATCCGCTCCTTGGGCTTGGAGCCCGTCTGATCTCCGGCTACCTGTTCGACACGGAAAATGACCTCGCCGGCTCCGCAAACTCTGCATCGACCCTGCTTGTAGCAGGATCTACTTTTCAGGCGCGGACTGGGTGGACTTTGACCCTACCAATCGAAGCCCCGGGCCAAGTAACCTTATCCTTATCGCTGTTGAGCGCGATATTCGCCCTGCCGACCCGGTAGTAGGAAGCTCTCTCGGACGATCGCCAGCAATGCTTGCATCCTCGGGCCTCCCTCCTTCAACGATGATTTCGCATGCCCGCTTAGGGCTTTCTTCTTGGTCAAGCCTCGGGCGGGAACAAACGATAGTATGCGAGGTTGCCGGAATATGCCCGAGAGGTGGGCAAATCTGGGAGGATCACATGAAACTGCGTGCTACTTTGATGGCCAGCTGTGCGATGGCACTGATTGGAACAACTGCCATTGCAGACTGCGCTGCGGACTTGGCCCAACTTCACTCAGAAGATCTGCAGATCGGTCAAGGCCAAGGTATCGCCAAGGACGGATCGTTGCCACCACTGGCAACCGCGGATGCCGCGCCTGAAAGCGATAGCGCCGCAACACCCGTTCCCGGTGCCGCGGCCCACGGCAGGGAAGACAACGCTGCAGGTAATATTGAAACTGCCGGCAGTACGGTTGCAGACAGTGACATGGCGGCTGCCGATACCGCAGCCTCTGCCGAGACGGTACCCCCCGGCGAGGTCGAAGGGGAAGGCTCCGCAAACGATGGAGCGCAGGAAGCTCATGACGCGGCAGAAGGAAGCAACAGCCCAATGACGCCCGAGAATGATGACGCGGCTGCCACCGGCGAAGACAGTGCAGCAAGCGATACGGATGCTGCTGGCGGCACAGCCGCGACAAGCGATATGGCAGCCGCTAATTCGGCCACCTCGGCCGAAGGCACGCCCTCAGGTGACGGCATTGCGAAAGACGGATCACTTGCTCCGCAGGAGGGAACGGAAGCAGAAGCCGGCACTCCCCGCGCCATGTCGGGACAGGACGTCCAGGCTCAGCAGGAAGGCAACCCAACTGCTGCTGAAAGCGCTGAAAGCAGCGCTATGGCTGAGACCACCTCAGGCACGACCACCAACAGCAGCGCAGATACGCCAGCCGGTGGGACTGACAGGTCAAGCTCTGAGACGAGTCCCGCCATAGACAGCGATACGGCTGAGGGCGAAGCAACCATGGCGTCCCCTGACCGCAGTGAATTGGTCGCCGAAGCACAGGCAGCTCTCAATGCCGGCGATGAAGAAGCATGCCGTGAAGCTATCGAGAAGATCGAAGCTCTCTGATCACTATCGAGATGCCGTCTCCCAGACCTTTGCGCGGGAGACGGTAAGACCGTCACCCTCACTATATAGCTTGCTGATTTGAGAAGCGCTAAAGCATCAAATGATCCACAGTTTTGGGGGGTAAATTCGCGGACAAGATCGGAATAGAAGCACAGAACAGTGGCATAGTTGGCCTATCTGGAGTGACTAGACCACAGGCGGTTTAGTTTTCGGCGAGCAAACACAGTATCGCCGTCGGCTATCGGGTTGCCCAATTTTACTGTCTGACCATCTCAGCTTGGGTCCGGAAACCGAACCCGTAGGGTCTCCTTTTTGAGAGAACTCAACGCCCAATAACCATCATTCGCACATTAGCACAGAACAGCATCCACATTAACGGCGCCTACGCCTGGTCTGAACGGGAACAAGTTTTCCGCTTGTCAGTTTTATCGAGGTAAATCGCCAAGGAGATCACAATGGCTGATCAAACACTTGATACGTTGTTCCACGAGACGCTCAAGGACATCTATTATGCCGAACGCAAGATCGCGACGGCTCTACGGAAAATGTCCCGTGCTGCTCAGAACCCTGATCTGAAAGCTGCTTTCGAGACGCATGAGCAGGAAACACAAGCCCAATACGAGCGCCTATCCGATGTCTTCGAAACGATTGGCAAAAAGCCCCGTGGTAAAACTTGCGATGCCATCGAGGGTATCATTGCCGAGGGTCAGGAGATCATGGATGAGTTCAAGGGAAGCCCCGCTCTCGATGCTGGACTTTTAGCCGCCGCACAGGCCGTCGAGCATTATGAAATTGCCCGCTATGGTACGTTGAAAGCATGGGCGCGGCAACTTGGACTGGAAGAGGCCGAACGCTTGCTGGACGAAACTCTGCAGGAAGAGATGGCGACCGATCAAATACTGACCGGCCTTGCAGAAACTGTCATTAATGCTGCTGCCGAGAGCACGAAAGCCTAAATTAACCGGTCTTTTAATATAACCTTCAGGAACCAATGAACAAAGTCCGACCCGCGGTTATCGTCACTTAACTCATGGGTCGGGCTGACTTTAATCTCTGACGAAAGGCTTCATCCGGCGAGCATAATTCCCGGGAGTTATATTTACAGCACACGAACCTAAACAAAGTAAAATCCACAGGAACTTAAATGTCGCAAACTCCAAAGCCTAAGCGTGGCCTGCCTCGCGCTCTACTCTATGGCCTTATCCCGGGTGGATTCATAGTCATGGTTCTCTTTTTTCTGTTATCCGGGTGGGCTGCCGAGGAAGAACCTGCGGAAATGACTGAGGCACGCGAGCGAGCGGAAGAAATTTCCGAGGCAGAAGCAGAGTAGAAAAATTGCAGGCCACCGATGGTGATCTGCATGATGATAACCCTACCGTCTCGGGCGCACTCAATAACTGGCCTTCTGTCATGCATAGCATCCATGGGTTGAGCAATGGACGCTATTGGCCCCGCTTATATGGCACCAAAATCGTCGAGTTTAATAACGATATACATCGCGTTCAAATATTCAATGACGCTATTCGAACGTTGTTCAACTCCGATGTGGCGTACATTCGTCTTGGGTGATGGCTTTCTCGACATGCGGCTGAGCTTGCATTTTTCTAATGCCAGATTTGGCAGTGCCATCGCTTTCGATAACTTGGATGCGCCGCCTTAACTTAAAATCAGGGTCGCGTCTTCCGATGGATCATGGACCTACATTGAAGGTACTTCCACTATGCTCGGTTGCAGTATCCCACCGCCCAGCAGCAAACCACACATGGATGCGGTAAGCTCTCGCCAAGCCGAGGGCTATCATCATCAGAAAACTGCTCGTAAAATATATTTCGAATATTTATCACGCGCCCTAGGCGGGCAGGCAAATATGCCACCGGAAATATTATATGAATTTTTATTTACCGCAGTGGTGAACTGATGCTCTGCGAGCGAACAGACTTGGCCGGAAAATTTAAAGAATCTTTAGCTTCTAGCCGATAAAAATAAAAGCTTTTTTTTCGGGCCTGTATTTTTGCACTCACTATTGGCGAGCGTGGGAGATAGGACATACGGGCCGCGCCGGCTGCGGAAAAGAACTTTGTCAGCAATGCGGCGACGGAGCGAGGGGTTATTTTGCAATTCCCGGTCCTGCAGGAATATCAATCCATGAAGCTCCGGCCTGAAATCTAGCGCCAGCTCAGCCCCCCAGGACGCTACCAAAGAAGGAGACAGACCTCGGTCGTCGCCGATTTGCGTGGCCATGATGCCGGGAATCCATTCGGTTACCACGATTGATGGCAAGTGGCACTCAAGTTCAGTTGCAAGCGCCATGGAGAACGATCTGAAGCCAGCTTTCGAAACGGAGTAGCCCAGCTTTCCTACGGCGGGGCCCTCACCCGCAAAACTTCCGACATTGATGATGCGGCCCCGCCTGCGCTGTAGCATTCCTGGTATGAAAACCTTGGATGCAATGATTGGGCCGCAGCAATTTATGCGGATGTGGTCATTAATTTCGTCGGAAGTAGAATTCAGAAAATCTTGCTGCAAGCAAATGGCGGCATTATTGACCAAGATCGAAACAGGACCCATATTATTTTCTATGTCAGAAGCAACTCTTACCATTTCCTGGTCACACGATACATCTGCAGCTATTGCTGTAAAAAATCCGGCGCGGCAATTACGTGCCGTCTCCTCAAGTCGACCGATATTTCGCGCTATTCCTATGACATGGAGGCCTTTTTCCGTGAGCGATTGTGAAAGTGCACGTCCCAATCCTGAACTGGCGCCTGTAACAACTGCTATCAAAGATTGCGGCAAACCGGACATTAACACCTCACGATAACAGCGTATATTTTTCTTGTCTTTTAACCCGCAAGTCGTTTCGATGTTCCTCAGCGAGAGTGCACGCATAGACCACTAACGTTGATTTACCGGACCCAGCCAGAGCATAATTCGCCATTCCTATGATCGAGATCGATCTCCCCGCCGAAAACGGGATTGAATACGAAATGTGGCAAATCCTTGTGCGCAGAGGCGAAAGACTTTCAGATGGGTCGCCGTCGGCGAGGATCACGCCGACACCATGCGGCGGTTCCGCGAACTTCCGAACTGCGCAGTTGCGATTGCCGACGCCGGGAACATCCCGAGCACTCGCCGGTTCAGGTCGTCCATTACTTCTGGAGGGCCATATGGCTAAAACGATGAGTGCACAGGACATCTTCCTGGACGGACTTCGCAACGCGCACGCGATGGAGAAGCAGGCCTTGTCCATCATGCAGCCTCAGCTGAACCGGCTGCAGCACTATCCGGAAATGTCGGCCCTTCTGGACCAGCATATCCGCGAGACCGAGACCCAGATCGGCCGCCTGGAGCAGATCCTGACCAGCCTTGACGCCTCGTCATCGGGGCTGAAGGATCTAGGCCTTTCGATGACCGGCAGCATGGCGGCTCTCAGCCATACGCTGGCAGGTGACGAGATCCTCAAGAACACCTTCGCCAACCACGCCTTTGAGAACTTCGAGATCGCGGCCTATGTTTCACTGATCACTACCGCCGACTTGTGCGGCGCGGGCGAGGCGACGGTACTTCTTCAGCAAAGTCTGGACGAAGAGCGGCACATGGCCAGCGCCCTCCACGACAGCATCGACGCCGTAACCCGCCGCTATGTCACGCTTGCGGCATCAGATGACCGCGCCGATATCTGAGCTCGCACCGGTCGACCTGCCCGTCGCGGTGGTGGACCTGTCCGAGGTGGTCGTCATCGGGGCGGGCTTCGGCGGGTTGGAGGTCGCCAAGGCCCTGGGCCGAAGCGGCGTCAACGTCACGGTGATCGACCGGCGCAACCATCATTTGTTCCAACCGTTGCTTTACCAAGTGGCGACGGCGGCGTTGTCGTCGACCGATGTGGCAGAGCCGATCCGCAAAATCCTGTGCCGCTACCCGTCGGTGCGGGTGATCTTCGGCGAGGTTGTGGAGGTCAACGCCACGGCACGACGGGTGCGGTTGAGCTGCGGGCAGGTCTTCGGCTATCGGCACCTTGTGCTGGCCAGCGGCGCCAGCCATGGCTATTTCGGCCATGATGACTGGGCGCAATGGGCACCCGGGCTCAAAACGATCGAGGATGCCCGACACATCCGCTCGCAGTTGCTTCTAACCTTCGAGCGGGCCGAACGTGCGACCGATCCGATCGAGCGCCAAAGGCTGTTGGAGATCGCCATCATTGGCGGCGGCCCGACCGGGGTCGAGCTGGCAGGGGCCATCGCCGAGCTGAGCCGTCACACCCTTTTACGGGACTTTCGCAGCATTGATCCGGGCAGTACGCGCATCACCCTTATCGAGGCGGGGCCGCGACTGTTGTCCAGTTTCACAGAAGAAATGTCAGCCTATGCCCGGACCCGGCTGGAGCGGCACGGAGTCATCGTCCGGACTGGCGAGGCGGTGGAGGAGATCGGCCCCGCCACGATCACCATTGGCGGGACTAGCCAGCCCGTCGGCGTGGTCATCTGGGCCGCAGGTGTCGCTGCGTCACCGCTGGCACGGCAGCTGGGAGGGACCGACCGCGCGGGCCGTATCCCGGTCGACGAGACACTGGCCGTTAGAAGCCAGTCGCAGGTTTATGCGCTCGGCGACGTTGCCCTGCTCAGTGATCCCGAGGGCCGGCCGCTTCCCGGTTTGGCGCAGGTCGCCAAGCAGCAAGGTATCCATTTGGGCCAGGCCCTGGCCCGGCATCTGAAGACCGGCGCTCCGCTGACCCCCTTCCGCTATCGCAGTCGGGGCAACACGGCGATTGTCGGCCGCCATGCGGCCGTGTTCGAACAAGGACGCTTCAAGGTTAAGGGCTGGCTGGCCTGGATGTCTTGGGCGGTGATTCATGTTTATCTGCTGGTCGGCTTCCAGAACCGTTTTCTTGTCTCGATGCAGTGGCTTTGGCGTTATCTCACCTACGAACACGGTGCCCGGGTGATCGCAGGCGATTTCGTCGAGACAGATGATCCCAAGGCAGTGCCCCTCCCGCGCGACAGGGGGGCCGCACTGCCGGAGGGCGCAAAGACCTCCGTGGGGCTCTAAGACTACCTGGCGCTAGTGTTTCACGCCGGTCAATTTTATACGGCGGGACCGCAGGTTGGAATTCTAGCCATCTCGGCAGCTGAAGTCGGGTCCTTTCCGCAGCCTCTTTCTGCCTAACATCACACCCGCTCCCCGGGAGCGCACTCCCCCAAGGCGTCCCGTGCCGTCCGGCCATGCTGTTCGATATCCTTAAGATCCTCCGAGTTCGGGATCGTGCGCCGCGCGTCTTCCAAGACGGCGTCCACCTGCTCGCGCAGGGCGGTGCGCTGCTCGGATGTGCGGACGCAGAACGAGATCGCGTGCATCGACTTCAGCAGCTGGATGATGACCAACGGCACGCCCGTGCTGTTCTGGCGGATCTGGCTGAAGGAGGCGTTCAGCAGCAGGGCATAGGTCGGGCGCGGGCAGATGACGCGCGGCTGGCCGTCCTCGTCCCGAAAGACCCCGGGCGGCACGGCCTTTCCCAGCAGCTGCGACCATGATGCGGACAGGCGGTGAATGACCGCAACGGCCGTATAGGGATCGTTGATCCCCGGAGAGAGGGCCCGGACCGCGATCTCCACCAGATGGCGGATCGAGAACTCCAGGTCCTGCGCGGGTGTCCGATGCACGCCCAGCCTGATCGTGCCGGCAATCCGGCGCGCCAGATCCTCGGTGGCCCTGTCTTCGGGATAGATCCCGAAGCAGCGTCCGTCCTGGACCGCGAAATTGCCCGCGCGCAGATGCAGTCCCACGATCACGTCATGCGACTTGGCCAGATCGGTCAGGCGCTCGAAATCGATGGCCTGCACGTATCCGGACCTTTTGGTGCCGTGGAAGGCCGCGCGATCCGCGAAATCCTCGGGCAGCGCCGCTTCGGGATCGTCCGCCTGGCCGAGCGGCGGCAGCTGCGCGATCCCCTGGTCCAGTTCCTGGCCCACGGCCTCGATGAGGCTTTCCGAGATGATCGAGTTCGCCAGCACGTGGATATACAGCACCAGCAGCGCGACGCTGATGACGGTCAGCACCGTTGCGATCGTCACCGACAGATAGGCGGATGACGCGGCCTCGTCCTGCGACGCAAGGGACGCCAGCAGCAGCAGGCAGTAGATGATCGTCAGCACGAAGGCACCCAAGACGAACTGCGTCTGAAGGCGCCCCATGAAGCTGCGGATCAGCCGCGGTCCGAACTGGCTGGCCGCCAGCGTCAGCACCACCATCGTGATCGAGAAGACTAGGCTGGCCATGGTGATCATCGAGGTGAGGATCGTGGCGAGGAAGTCGCGCGCCTCGTCCGGCTGGCTGACATAGACCAGGCGGGGAAAGCTGTCGCCCCCGCCCTGACCAAGCGAGGTATCCGCCGCGATCGCCGCGATCACCAGGATCGGCGCCACCCCTCCCATCAGCGAGGGCAGGAACCACAGGCTGGTGCGGACAGAGTCCCAGACCGCGCGGACGGCGTCTCCACCTGGGAAAGACAGGGTCGTGCGAGTCATACAATAATTATTCGCTTGATCATTTGCTGGGACGGTACGGATGCGGCCGGAGTTCGATAACGCGATAAGCCGTTCAACATTTACTTTGTGTTCAGCTTTACATGATTGCTCCGCGTTCCTGAAAATCCCGCATTAAAGGTATCCGCGAACTTGGGATTGAAATGGAAATTGTCGATCTCACAGATCCCACCCGTTCTCGGGAGACCGGTGCTTCAGATTGGCGCCTCCGGTATTCGACGCTTCCCAGGCTGCAGGATGCAAAGTTTCCTCCCGGCTTTCGGGGGCGGATGCAGCCTCGCTGAATGTCCCACCTCCCTGTACTTCTCGCTTGGCTTGCGCCCAATGCTCGCCGTCCTTGCCTTCGGGACATCCTTCGGCCTCCCAGTTCTGATGCGCACGTGCGCGGATCTCGTCATTCTCTTCCATATCGACCTCCTGCGATGGTGCGGCTCGAACAGCTCATAACTGGAAATGTTCCCGGTTGGCCGCGGGAGGAAAGTCTTCAGATGTCTGCAAGAAGTTTAGTTGGAACTCCGGTGTGCATACGGTCCTGGTCCGGAGCAAAATCCAAACTCGTTAGGGGACCTGCTCTGTTGATTGGAACTTGTTGAAGGCCGGCAATACATGCTCTCCGAAGGTTTCTATAAACTCGCGCTGCTCCGTTCCGACGTGGTGAAGGTAGATCCCGTCAAAACCCAGCTCCGCAAAATCAGACAGCCAGTCGATGAACCGTGACGGCTCGGACGAGATGAGGACCGTATCATGCATATCCTGCGGGCAGACGTCACGCGCCGCTTCGTCGAAATGCTCCGGTAATTCCAGATCCCAGCAAAGTGGCGGGTCGAATACGTTCGAGCGCCATTGATCATAGGCAATCCGCAAGGCCGTGTCGTCGTCACCCGCGTAAGACAGGTGAACCTGCAGATAGACAGGCTTGCTGGCGCCCCCTCCATCACGAAATGCATCTACCATTCGGCGCAGTCGGTCTCGGGGTTGATTGACCGTGATCAGCCCGTCGGCCCAACCGCCGACCCACCTCGCTGTCGTTTCACTGATGGCCGGGCCTACCAAGCGAGGGGAAGACTGTGGGCGTGTCCACAGCTTGGCGCGATCGACATGTACCAAGCCATGGTGGGTGACAGTTTCCCCCACAAAAAGCGCCCGCATGATATCGACGCATTCCTTCAAGCGAGCGTTGCGAACAGACTTTTCAGGCCATTCATCGCCTGTGATATGCTCGTTTGCGGCTTCGCCGCTGCCGAGCGCCATCCAGAACCGGTCAGGATACATCTGGCACAAGGTTGCAGCGGCTTGAGCGACAATGGCAGGATGATAGCGTTGTCCGGGTGCGTTCACGACGCCGAACGGCAAGGACGTCGATTGGAGAGCCGCACCCAGCCAAGCCCAGGCAAAGCCCGATTGCCCCTGCCGAACACTCCAAGGCGAGAAATGATCCGAGCACATGGCAGCGGCAAAGCCTGCCGTCTCTGCCAGTTGCACAGCATCCAGTAAAGATCTGGGATCGATCTGCTCATGCGATGCGTGAAAACCCAAATAGGCCATAGGTGTTTTTCCCCTCGCTACAAAAATCAACGCTTGGACTTTGCGAAGGGTTCAGGCGCGATCAGGGTCCAGAACGAAATGTCAGGGGACCAATCTGGAGGTCTTTTTTTGTGCTCTTGTCGGCAGGGACATGCGGAACAAAGCCTTTGCATGTCGGTTCTGAACGCCCATAAACACGCTCCTGTCACGCCTAGTCACCCGGCGGGAACAATCACCTGTATCGGTGTCTTCGTCCTTATGACGCTTGATCCCATCTGCGCTGCCCGGCCAACGGGGCGGCGGTCCCTTCCTGCTGACGGAGACAGAGCATGACCAGACATTTGCCGCCGACCGCCGTACCTGACCTGCATTCCCCGCCCAGGCCGCGATGGGGGACGAGGCGCGTGGCTGCGATCGCCGGCGTCCTGACCGTGTCTGCCCTGGTCAATCATTGCCTGGCCCGACGGGCAGAGGCGCAGAACCCACCGACCGGGCGCTTTCTGGACGTGGACGGTGTGCGTCTGCACTATGTCGAGGTCGGCGACGGTCCAACCCTTGTGCTGCTGCATGGCAACGGCAGCATGATCGCGGACTTCGTCTCCAGCGGGCTTGTGGGTCTGGCGGCCCGGACGCACCGCGTCATCGTCTTCGACCGCCCCGGCTATGGGCACAGCACCCGGCCGCGGGGGCGGGTCTGGAGCGCGGATGCACAGGCGGATCTTGTCAGCGCGGCTCTGGGACAGATCGGGGTCACCGGGGCCGTCGTGCTGGGCCATTCCTGGGGGGCGTCCGTGGCGATCGCGCTGGCGCTGAGGCATCCCAGCATCGTGCGCGGCCTCGTGCTGGCATCGGGCTATTACTACCCGACGCCGCGGCTGGACATGCTGCTGATGGCGGGTCCGGCCGTGCCCGTCCTGGGCGACATCCTGCGCCATGCCGTGGCCCCGCTGACCAGCCGACTGGCCTGGCCCCTTCTGATGCGCAAGATCTTCGGCCCGGCGCCAGTGCCCGCGAAGTTCGGCGGCTTTCCCATGGAGATGGCCGTGCGTCCGTCGCAGCTGCAGGCATCGGCGGCAGAATCCGCCCTGCTGATCCCCATGGCCGCCGCCGCGGCGGCCCGCTATCCAACCCTGACCATGCCGGTCGTCATCGTCGCGGGGTCCGAGGATCGCCTGATCGATCCGGACGCGCAGTCCGGGCGGCTGCACGATGCCATTCCCGACAGCAGCTATCACCCGGTCCCGGGCAGCGGTCACATGGTCCACCAGACCAATGCGCCCGCCGTCATGCGGGCCATCACCGAGGCCTTTGCGCGCGCGGAGGCCTGACCGGGTCGCTTGGCCCCCAAGCATTCGGCGCGGCGGCGGTCAGGATCTGGATGCGGACAGGTCGTTGTGGATCGCGGTCGCGGCCACGGCGCCCTGTCCCATCGCGACGGCGATCTGGTCGATCCCGTTCGTGACGTCGCCGATCGCGTAGACACCGTCCAGGTTGGTCTTCTGCTTGGCATCGATGGCGATATGACCGTCGTCATCCAGCTCGACGCCAAGACGACCCGCCGGATCGGTGCGCGGGGTCGTGCCCAGGGCGACATACATCGTGTCGAAAGGCCGGGTTTCCCCGTCCTGCAGGGTCATCAGGATCTCCGTCTCGGACAGGGCGATGCCCGTCAGCGCGGCCTGGAGCACGAGGATGCCGTTCCGCGCGGTGCTGGGGGCGCCGTCGGGCGAGACCAGAGTGACCGAGGGAGAGTAATGGCGCAGAAAGCTTGCCTCCTTCAGGCCATGCGTGCCGCTGCCCAGAACCGCGATGCGCTTGTCGCGGATTTCATAGGCATCGCAGACCGGGCAATAGCGCAGCAAGCCCCGGGCCAGCCCCAGAGCGTGATCCCTGGCGGACAAGGGCGGCCGGTGATTGAAGACCCCTGTGGCGAAGATCACGTTGTGCGCCAGCACGGCCTGCTGGTCGGTCCTGACTTGGAATGCATTGCCCTGTCGCTCTGCCGCCTCGACCGTTCCGGTCTGGATCACCGCGCCATAGCGCCGGGCATGGGATTGCATCCGGTCCAGCAGCTCCTGCCCCGGGATGCCGTCCGGGAACGGGGTCAGGTTATGCGTCCGGGGGATCATGCGCGCCCGTCCGTCCTGTCCGTCAAAGACGGTCACGCTGCGCAGGAACCGCGCCAGATACAGCGCGGCGGTCAGGCCCGCGGGGCCGCCGCCGATGATGACGCAATCCTTGATGTCCGATGTGTCCAATGGGCAGGTTCCTTGTCCAAGGCGTGGGGGGCGATGTTGGGAACGCGCGGCGAGGCGGTCCGGTGCCGGATCCGCAGGGCGGCGGTACCATTACCATTGAGTGACAGGGGCGCTAATAATCTCCATCTCAAGGCAAGCCGCGCCGGGAGTTCCGAGGAAAGCCGAGCGCCAATAGAAAAGGCCCCGCAGGTGCGGGGCCTTTCAGGATTGCGGGGGCTGTCGGTTCAGACCTTCGGTGTGCCGGTCGCGGTCGGCGTTCCCGTCGTGCCCGAGGCGCCGGTCGACCCGGTCGCGGCGGAGGTTCCCGAGGGTGCCGTACCGGAGGTCGGCTTGTCTGCCTTGTCATCGGTCAGCTCGTCCTTGGCGGCGGCGACCACGTTGGAGGCGGCAGATTTCGCCTCATCCAGACCGGCCGAGACGGCATTGCCGACGCGGCTCTTCTCTTCCTGATAGACGGCCTCGGCCTCGTCGAAGAGCTGGTCGCGATAATCGCCCATCAACTCGTCCTCGCGCCGGGTGCCGGGCAGCATGGCGCCCAGGGCCGCGCCGCCGATCAGGGCCAGCGCACCGAACAGTAGAGGCTCGCTGTCATAGCTGCGCGCGACCTTGCGGTTGGCCTGCGCCATCTGGCGGTGGGCGGCGTCGCTGGCGTCCAGCGCCTTGCGGCGCGCGGTCTCGATCCGCTGGCGGGCCTCGTCGCCCAGGCCCTCGGTGCCTTCGCTCAGGCGGTCGCGCAGGTGGCGCGCCTTGTCTTTTGCCCTGTCTGTCATGCCATGCTCCTTGCTGGATCCGGTGGTCAGGCCGGAAAAAATGCCCGAGGTGCGGCCCGTCGTCCGGTCCGTCGCCTGCCCCCGGTCCGAGGCCCAACCCGGGGGCTGCGCCATCGGCCGGGGCGCGCGGGCGGGGGTCGGTGCCGGTGTGGGGGCCGGCGCGGGAACCGGGGTCGCAGGGCGGTCGTGGCGCACGGGCCGGTCGTCCGAGGACGTGCCGAAGCCGTGGACCGGGTCATGGCCGCGCCCGAAGATCATCCAGACCAGCCCGATGCCGGTCAGGCCCAGGGCTACGGGATTGGCGCGGGCCGCGGCGCCGGCCGATTCGGCCCATTCCGCGCCGTTCCTGCGGACCGAGCCGGTCAGGCGGCGCGACAGGCCGTCCAGCGACAGCTCGCTCTGCAGGTCGTCGAGGGTGCGGCGCAGGGCCTCGCGGTCCTTCTCGATCTCGCGTTCGATATGGTCGGGATTGTCGGCGTCATGCGTCATGATAGGCTTCCTTCACCGCGCTTGCGTCGCGCTGGACATTCTCGGCCGTGCGCGTCGGCATGAGGTTTTCAGGCTTCAGATCGGCCATGCCCTTGCGCAGCAGCACATAGGCCAGGATCGCCAGGATCACGCCGACGATCACAGCGCTCCAGATCGGGCCGAGGTCGGTCTCGGCCAAGGCGGCGACCAGGGCGGCGGTCAGCACGTTCAGCGTGACGATGCCCAGGACGGCGGCGGCCGCAACCATGCCCAAGCCCGCGCCGGCGCGGGTCAGGTTCTGGCGCATCTCGGCCTTGGCGAGGGTGATCTCCTTGCGGACCAGATCGCCCGAGAGGCGCAGGGCGTCGGAGGCCAGCGAGGCGGGGTTCTGCGAGCGGACGGGATCAGGCATGCGAGCCTCCGTCGTTGCGGCCACCGGCGCCGGGGACGGGGCCAGCCGGGGCGGTGCCGGTCGGAACGGTGCCGGTCGGGACCGCGCGGGAGGCGCTGGCGGCCGAGGGGGTGACGGTGGCGGTGCCGGCCGGGCCGACCGTCGCAGGGGCGTCAGAGGACGGGCGGCGGGTCATGCCGGCGTCACCGAAGCCGCTGGTGTTCATGGGCGTCGAGGACGGGACGGAGCCTGCGCGCAGGAAACGGATCGCGGCGAAGCCCGCCAGGGCCGAGAGGCCCAGGAAGGCGCCCGGCTGGCGGCGCGCGAAGCTGCGCACATCCTCGACCATCTGGGCCGGATCGGTCGCGTTCAGGCTGCCCGCCAGACCGCTGACGCTGTCGGCGGCGCGGTCGAACATGGTGGCGATGGACGAGTCCGGGTCGATCTCGGACCCGGCCTTGCGCAGGCCCGCGGCCACGCTTTCGGCGCGCTCGGCGATGCCCGAGCGCAGGTCCTTCTCGCGGCGCGTGACCTCGTCCTTGACGCTGCCTGCGAGGCGCGAGGCCTGATCGGTGGCCTCGGACATGATGCTGTCCTTGGCGGAGGTGCCGGTCGCCTTGGTGTGCGGATCGTCAACGGTCATCTGGGATCTCCTTCGGTTTGGATCGTTCGGGGCCGGGCGCGATGAATGGCGCATCGACACAAACTGTTGGGCTCCCAACCAATAAAACGACGCCCTGTTCCGAAAAAGCCTTCCAAATCCAGTTCGGGAGATGCGTGCGACAAACTCCAACACACAGATTTCATCACCTTTCGGCTCTCGCCATAAATGCGTTCAAGGAGGAGAAAGATGAGCGGGCAGCGAAACTTCGTTGAATAGCGTCATGTATTTAGCGTGCATGATGACGACAAAGGACAGTACTTTTGTGATTTTGATAATGTAGCTGCCCACGCCACGGCGCTGCGTGCTTTTTTATGTCCCACATCGTTTCGCAACGAAGCAAAGATGCCCCGAGGGAGATTCATGCTCAGCGAAATCGTGCGGAGATTGCATCTCCTCCGCACCAGAGTAAGTAACCTACATATTTTTTCGGCGCATACCAAAAGAACGAAACTTAGTCATGGCAGCTCTTGTTAATATAGGACCGGTTTGGCGAAACCGATCACAGAGGCTTCTTTAGTTTTACTTGGTGGGAAATACGCAACGCCGCAAACGGGAGAAACGCCAATGAATGGTTTGAAATTCGCTATCGTAGGCGTCGCCCTGTCAGGGTTAGTCTCCTGTGGCACTCCGGCAGAACGTTGCGATACCCGCATTTTGGAAGAGCGGAGAAATGTCTTACAGCTTCTTGATGAAGTCGAGGCTAATATCGCGCGCGGTTATGCTTGGGAAAACACGACGCGAAACAATTCCGGCTTCAGTTTTTGCGCAGGAGGCACCCGGCGCGGTCACGGTCAATTGGGTTTAGGTTATTCTACTTGCTATGGGGGGCCTACAACAGTGCGCGAGAGGGTACCCATCGATCCTGTAGCCGAAGAGCGAAAGCGCGATGCATTACAAACGCGTCTTTCGGGGCTTGCTTTGAGCAGAACGCCCCAGTGTGTGGCAAGCTTCAATACATTAATCGACGCGACCAGTCATTGATAACTAATTGACCGGCTTTGAAGAGCAGAAGGCCCGCACTCGTGCGGGCCTTCTGCTCTTGCCTGAGAGTGCGAGTGGTTATGGGGATCATCCCAGATCGGCGTTAGTCGCGGGTGCGGTCCAGATCGTCACGACGAGGAGCAGAACGCTCGTCCTCTACCTCCACCTCTGTGTGACGGACCGTGTCGGAGACTGTCTCCTGATGACTGTCGCTGGTCTTGCGCAGGGCGATCTCTTCCACAATGCGCGCCTCCTTGGTCACCACAGCCTCCTCATGGTGCTCTTCCGCTTCCAGCGTCCGCTCCCTGTAGTCGCCATCCATGTTGGCGGGGCGGTCAACCGGGGTCTGCACCAGTTCGACCCGCTCGTCGCGCAACTCGACTGTCTCGCTGACGGGAGTCTCCACCGTGTAAGCGCGGACACGCACGCGTCCGTGGCTGGTCTGGCGCTTACCGACGCGCAATCTTTCGTCGATGACCGGGATCGACTCTCCCGAGGGCGCGACGGCTTGCTCGCTTACAACTGGGCGCTCGGACACATAGGAGCTCGCCTCATAGCCGCCCCAGCCCTTACCTCGCCAGCTCGCCTCGCGCTCGTCAAGGTCAACAGTTTGTTCGGCGTCGAGAATGTCGAGAGCGGTATCATACTCGACCGTGTTCAGGTCGCTGGCAGTCACAAGATAGCCGCCACGTGACAGGCCCTCGGCATAGGTATAACGATCTTCGTCCGGCATGAAGAAATCGCTCAAACTGTCCCAGAAGCTCTTCCCCTGGCCAGTGTCAGCGCTAGGAGCGGTGCCTGCACCGGCCCCTGCCGTGAGGTGGATGCGTGCAATGGGGAGGCCAGCCTGCACAAGCCGATCAACGGCGGCTTGTGCATCGGTTTGGCTGTCGAAGAGAGCGGAGACGGACGTCTGGCCCGTTGCGCCGGCATTGTTGTCGTAGGTCATCGTGAAGATCCTTGCTATCCAGGACCTTCAAACCGTTCATGGATCGGTATGTTCCCCGTCAGCCGCGACAGAAGCTGTTTCGACGCTCTGAACGCCGGCACTTGTTTAGCCTCGACTTGCACTGGGTCGCCGTTTCTGGGATTCCGGCCCAACCGCGGGTCCCGGACCTTGCTGGAAAAGGCTCCAAAGCCCCGAAACTCAACTCTCTTGCCCTGAGCCAGACTGTCGGTGATCTCGTTCAGGATCGCCTCAACGGCGGCCTCTACCACCTGCTGCGATAGATGTGGGTGGGCATGCGCAAGTTTCCGGACCAACTCCGAACGGACCATGTGCATCTCCTTTGTTTCGTGCCGAGATGATTATGCATTAAATCGCGCTTGCCAGCCGGGCCGACGTTTTCTCAGACCTTTTGGTGGCCGGATCGGCGGATGTGCACCTGCCCGTCAGGTCACCAGCTGGTCTGGCTTCAATGAGGACATAATAAACATGTGTTCGCAAACGCCGACACGAAAAGTCGCATGAGGGTTTGCCAAGTCAGGCCAAACTGAACCGTCTGCGAATGTCGTCCGAACTTTCTTTGAACTTGTAGGTCGGCGCGGTGCGTTCGTTCGTGAGCTGCACTTCAATGGCCTTCAACCAATTCCGGATCTTCACCACCCGCCACGGGGGGCACGCAAAATTATGTGGTTTTCCATAAATGTCGATCAGGAGAAGTTTTCTGGCCATGAGCTGAAACTGTGCATCCTGCTCTTGCCCCGTTTCACTCTCAATGAGAGAAACGCCTTGCCATTCAGGGCAAATTATAACCCCCACCCCTTATTTTTCTCGGCTACCCTTCCCGGCTTCAATGTAAGTATAGATACGCGCGATGCAGACGTTCTTCTTTCAAGATACTATTAAGATGTTCTCTAACGTCTCCCGTGAATATGTCTTCCTCCGCCTTAGTTATTGCCCGATTCAACGCTGCATCGACAAGCCGATCGGCAGAGGCCTGATCTGGCATCATCGCACGTGCGGCCATAACAAGTTCTTTTAAAATTTCCTCAATACTTGTCTCCGGCGATATTTCTGGTCTGAAATATTGATACTGCAAGTCGCATAGGATGGGGGCGATTTTGCTTGGCTTCAGGTAGATGAGTTTGCGATCGAAGCGCTCAGGGATATGCTTTTTGCCGTACCCTGTCAGAAATACAAAAGGGATTGACTTGCAAGACAGTTTGTCTGCAATAACAAATGACGTGTCGGCTTGCACTCTTACGTCAAGAATTGCCGCTTGGACGGTATCAAGGTAGTAAAGTGCTTCGTTGGTATTAAAAAATGGTCCTACGACATGATTGCCACTTGTCCTGATTTCATGGGCTAAGTGATCCGCTTGAAGATAATCGTCCTCAACAACAAGGATGTTGAGAGGGGGCATCGAAATATAGTCCTCTATGTTTTTCATTTTTTGCTCATCTACACACAAGAAAACCAAGTGCGGATTATAAATTTCATGAAACTGCGAAGATATTATACCTCCAAGTTTCTCCTGTTCGATGCACGAGGACCTCTTGACGTCAGTTCCCCTGCCTATCCAGACTAGCTAAAGGGCTACGAGCATAGAACAGTACCATAAGCTGGGAAATTCACCCAATATAATCTACGAAATGTACGTTTGAGTACCTTGAACATGCGAAGTTTCATTTCGGGCATTCAATGCGATGCAAATATCTGCTGAGCGTCGGCAAACAGGGGGCAGCACGGAATGTGTTGCTGCGGCCATCATTCTGCAGTTCGGAAGGTGAAAGTGGCAGTCCCCAACGCGATCGTCCATCTCATGATAAGCTCTATCGGAGCCTTCGCAAAAGTAGCAATCTCAGCGAGACTTGCCATTCGCGCAGTTTGCGCCAGCGGCACCGGCTTCATTTTAACTTACCAAGTTCATCACCTCTCTCCGCGTCTCCTGGGTACTACTCGCGGCAATGAAGGATACGGCGATGGCACCTAAGATGGTTTCGTTCGAACCAAGGCTGAGCCGATCACGCTCAAAAGGCCTTACTTCGTCAAAAACACTGTCATAATGTGACGCTTGAAATCTACTGAACGCAGGAATTGAAATGCACGGCAACCACAACGAGGTTCTTGTTTTTTTGGCACTTCTGATCGCCACGGCGACGTCCTATACGGCGTTAGACCTTGCCGGCCGGTTCAATGCCGCCATTAGCAAGAAGGTACGTGCGTGCTGGCTTTCGGGAGCCGCATTTTCGCTCGGCGGCGGCATCTGGTCGATGCATTTCGTGGCTATGTTAGCGCACTCCCTGCCGGACATGCGTCCGTCTTACGAGCCCGCGCTGACGGTCCTGTCATTCTTGATCGCGGTCTGTGCCACGGGATTGGGCTTTGCGATCGTCGGCAATTTTCGCCAGCGGGTGCCGGCACTACTCTTGAGTGGTCCCCTCATGGGATGCGGGATCGCGGCAATGCATTTCACCGGTATGGCGGCCCAACAGATTTCGATGGTGGTAAGCTACGATACAGCCTGGGTAGCGGTTTCACTTCTTGTGGCGATAGGTGCCGCCACTGCCGCGCTTTGGCTCTCGTTTATGAACACAGGTCAGGTAGAGAAGCTTATTGCTGCCGGCGTCATGGGAGCAGCAATCTCAGGGATGCATTTTTCTGGCATGCGGGCCGCCACATATTCTTTATTGCCGAATGGCGGGCATTTTGACACCCACAGCGTGAACTCTGATGTGCTCGCTATTGGAGTTTCGACCGTCACGTTTTTGATTCTGTCGTTCGGACTACTGGCGGCTACGGTCGACCGCCGCCTTGCACAGCAAAGCCAAAGGGAAGCCGAATGGCTGAGAGCGAGCGAGGAGCGGTTTCGGACGTTATACCGTCGCACTCCGCTGCCACTGCATGCGGTGGATCGGGACGACCGTATAGTTGATGTCAGCGACGCATGGCTCGCCCTACTTGGATTCGAGCGAAGTGAGATTATTGGCCGTGGTCTTGGCACGTTTATGACGCCTGAGTCCGCGCAAGGCCGAACCAGTGCTCCATGGCCGTCGCCATTAGAAGCGAGCGCTGTTCGGAAAATCGACGCGAACCTTGTTACCAAATCGGGAAACATTATAGATGTCGAAATCACCGGCCGGATAGAATTGGATGCTGAGGGAAATTTCCTTTCTCGCATCGAAGGTCTGGTCGACGTCACCGCGCGCAAGGACGCCGAAAATGCCCTCAGGCAGGCGCAGAAAATGGAAATGCTGGGAAATTTAACCGGCGGCGTGGCCCACGACTTCAACAACCTCCTCGCCATTATTCTGAGTAATCTAGAGTTGTTGCGGAAACGAATTCCGGAGAGCGAAGGCACCCACCAACTGATCGATACCGCTATTCAAGGGGTCCAAAGAGGCTCGACCCTTACGCAACGTATGCTGCATTCGCGCGCCACCAGAGCCTCACTCCGAAGCCTGTCGACGTTGCTGCCCTTGTTCGCGGCATGGCCGACCTCCTGCAGCGGTCACTGGGACCGCAGTTTGAGTTGCTGCTTCCGAAGGCCAATCTGGTCGCCGTGGCGAATGTGGACGAGAACCAGCTCGAGATGGCGCTCCTGAACCTGGTCGTCAATGCGCGGGACGCGATGCAAGAGGGAGGTTTGATCGAAGTCGTCGTAGACACTGTGAACGCCTCTCCGTCCGGGCAGCAAATCGCAATAAAGGTGGTTGACCGAGGAGCTGGCATGGACTTGGCCACGCTTAGTCGTGCAACTGAGCCCTTTTTTACGACTAAAGGTCCCACGAAAGGAACCGGTCTTGGCCTTTCCATGGTCCATGGTTTTGCCGCGCAGTCAGGGGGGAGGCTCGAACTGATCAGCAAGCGAGGGGAGGGAACCCAAGCGACGATACTGCTTCCTGCCACCGAAGCACCGAACATTGTCGATACGGGCATGACGCCATCCGAGGCGGCACCGCCATCGGGTTTGCTCGCCACCATTCTGGTTGTGGATGATGACTTTCTAGTCTTGTTAAATATGCAAGCCATGCTGGAGGATATGGGGCACCGTGTGTTTCCCGCCCATAACGGTGAGGATGCCTTGAAAATTCTGGATCGGGTCGATGAGGTGGATCTGGTGATTACCGATCAGGCGATGCCGCGGATGACGGGTTTGCAGCTTGCAGAAGCCATCCATCATCGACATCCAGATCTGCCCATCATTCTTGCGACAGGGTATTCAGAACTTCCGACAAATCATCCCAATGTCACCTCCAAACTTAACAAACCTTACTTTCAGGCTGAGTTGGACAAAGCCGTGAGCGAGGCTTTAAGTTCACGGCCGCGTCCGAACGTCATCCCATTCAAGCTTCCTGCAATCTGAAGTGTCTTTTCTGGAAATCTTCTTGACAATGGTTAATATATTTAGAGCTAATATTTCACTTGCAGGTTAAGCTGAACGTCAGTCGGCAAGAGTGCCGGTTGATCGGTCGACCCTTGGCAGGATCGCGGCATGTAGGGCGGCTAGGATGAATGTCCTTAGTTTTAAAATGGGCGAGTTCACGAGGATCTTGCAAGTGTTGTGGCCGGACCTCCAGAATACTGCAAAGATGATGCCTCCGGTTAAACGATGACCTTTGGGGCATCGAAGGCCATATAGTCGACACCTTGGCCACGGCCAAGTACTAAGGGTTTTGTAGCTTCAGGCTATTAATCCAAATGGTCAGGGTGTGGGATAGCTTACAGCGATGCCGATGAATTGATGTCCAACTTCCTTCAATAGGCGCCCCGCGCAAAAACACGTCGCTAAAGACGTCCTCATGCACGCCCTAAAAAAGATCTGGATGAAACCAGACAGGCCGTGGCATTGGCAGTTGCCCTCCTTCCAGTTATTTATTGGCGTCTTCAGGTGATTGAATTGGGCGCTTGACGGGAACAATGGCAGCCGAAGCTGGTTACAACGCCCGTAGCATCAAGAGGAGCGGCCCATATGAGCAATGATCCTAATCCTGACAAGGTACCGCCAGACACACAGGGAGCAGGAGAGAACCTTTGCCGGGGGTGTGAGGGATCAGGGCAAATGGACGGCAAGGAATGTCCCGAATGCGACGGGAGTGGGAAGGTCACAACGGGAATTGGCGGCGCTTAGCAGGCCGCTGAAAAAGTGCTGACCCGCCTCGACCTGGTGCTGAAAACCAGAAAACTTGTCCAGAAATCGCCTAAAAAGCACGGATTTTTGGTCCGTTTGCGTCAGTTTCGGAATGATTTCCGCCGCAGCGCGGTCCCAAAGCACTTTATCAGCGGCCTGTTATACCAACGGCCCTAAGCACTGACCCCTTTTGCGTATTCACGCGTGGCAATCGATCGGACGCGCTCGGGGTCGTTTGCGAAGGCGTTCCATGCGCTGCAGCATCGGTCGACAATGTCTGCGTAGGTGTCAAAGACGGTGATGGCGAGGCAGTTTGCGCGCAGATAGGCCCAGATGTTCTCAACCGGATTCAGCTCTGGCGCATAGGGCGGAAGCGTCACGATGGTGATGTTGTCGGGGATGCGTAGAGCACTGGAGTTATGCCAGCCGGCGCCGTCCATGACGAGCACGGCATGGGCGCCCGACGCGACGGTTTTTGCGATTTCAGCGAGATGAGCGTTCATGGCCGAGGTATCGGCACGTGGCATGACAAGTGCCGCGGTCGTGGCGCGCGATGGACAGACGGCGCCGAAGATATAGGCCCATTTGTAGCGGGTGTCGCGCGGCGCACGAGGTCGGGTTCCGCACTCGGCCCAGGTCCGGGTGAGCGTCCCCTGCTGGCCCACTCTGGCTTCATCCTGAAACCACACCTCCAATGGCTTCCCGTGCGCCGTCTCCGGTAGGGCGGCCTTTACCGTCGCGGCAAAGTTTTTTTAAATGCCTCCTGTGCCAACGGGTCGGATTTGGGGTGCTGTGGGCGCACCGACAGGCGGCGAAAGCCAAGGGCTGCCAGCTGCTTGCCGACCGTCCGCTCGTGCATGACCACGCCGAAGCGATCTTCGATCTTGCGCTTGAGATCGACGCAGCGCCAGCGGACCACCCCATCGGCCTCAAGGTCAGGCCCTTCACGGACCATCCGGGCAAGTTCCGCTTTCTGCTCAGAGTTCAGGAGCGGCGTCGGGCCTGCCCAATACCGGTTCGACAGACCGGTGATCCCCTCGGCGTTGTAGCGATGAACCCAATCGCGCAGGGTCTGCCGGTCCATGCCGCAGGCCTCCGCCGCCGTCTTGCGATCCGCGCCCTCCAGAACAAGAGCGATCGCCAAAATCCGCCGCACCGCTTTTGCATCCTTTGTGCGCGCCGCCGCCGCCCGAAGCTCACTTGTCGACATATCCGTTCGAGTGATCTCAATCGCCATCAGAACCTCCATCTCTTGATGGCAATGATTCAGATTTTCAGGTCGAAGGGAATCCCGTGAGTCAGAGCTTAGGGCTGTTGGTATTAGTCTGGGTCCATTCAAATATGCAGCCCTACCACTTCCATATCAGCGCCAGGTCTCGCGAACAACTTGTAAAACTTTCTGCGGTTACTGCAGTTTTATTAATGTCATCATAATTTGGAATATATGCAAAACTTCAGAAGATTCTCACCAATTCACACAGACTTCTTAATGCAATGTTTCGATATAGCCTCTGAATATCTGTATTAGCAAAAAGGAAACTCCAAACCTGTAACTCATAAGCTGTGCAGATCTCGATCGCTATCATCAATTTTTTTATCTCCGAGACTGGCTCCATATTGTGTTCGTTTTTTTACTAACTTCTCCATAAGAGTTTTCTAGCTGTTCTCTTTATGGGCAGAACTCGTCAAATGAATACGCCTTACTATTGTACGTTTCCTCACTGATGCGACAGAAGTGGTGGAATGCCGTGCTGACGATAAGTTATTTGCCACGAACCATGGAGATGACATGCCCATCTTGAAATCCGCCAGTGAGAAAGCTGCCCGCGCTTTTGAGATGGAAAGGCTTCGCGTAGCCATCACGCAGCAGAGGCTGATGCTCGATCAGAAGAATAATGAGCAAATTCAAAGGATGATCGAAGCTAAGGTCGCCGAAGCCGATCGGCGCCTTCGGCGGCAGCGTACTCCGGTCACGCAATCATAGAAGAGAGCCTGTTCTTCGTCGCGAGAACTGGCCAAGTTGCCTGATTCACCGTTCCGGGGGCTTCGGCGACAGATGTCGTGCGGCGGCCCGGAACGACGCGCTGGCGGGCCTAAGCCTGGCGGAGAAGCTGCGGACGGGGCAGCTTGTCGCCCGAGAGCGTGGCGGCCCTGCCGATGTTAGCAGAATTTATCGTGACGGGTCCTGCAGCGGCGATGCCGGTAGAGACGGAGGTCGCCACCGGCGTGGCGATCGTTGTCGGCGATTTCGTAATTCGCGTCGTCGCCGACGCCGATGAGGTCCTGCTGACGCGGTCGATCCGGGCGGTGCGGGCGGCAGCATCGTGATGTTCGGCGCAGTCAAGGAGGGGCAGTGACGGTCTATGTGGCGATGTGCCCGGTGGACTTTCGCGTGGGGAGTGAAAGAAGTCAGAAAACGGTCCGGGGGACTGTTTTCCCGACGAACGGTCTGGCGCTGGCTGTGCAGGAGATGTTCGGACTCGACCCGTGTCTCGCGGGGGCGGTCTTCGCGTTCCGTGCGAAGCGGGCGGCCCATATCAAGCTTTTGGTATAGGATCAGACCGGAATGGTGCTCATTTACAAGCGCCTTGAGGAGGCGATTTCGTCTGGCCCGACGTGCGGGACGGGATGACGCCCTCTACTCCTGCACGCTACAACAGCTCCATCTGGCCAGTCCCAAACCCGGTGTAGTTTAGGCTACCCGTTCCGCATGAGCGGGTAGCCTGTCAGTGTAGGTGCTTCAGATCAAGAGCGCCTGCTTGTCGTAGTATGGACGTCGTCCCGCTGACGCCCTTTCAGGCCGGCAAGCCCGAGCAGTCCCAAAAGGCCGAGCAGGCCCCAGTCGAAACCGTCATCTTGCTCAACTCCGACCGGCGGCGCGTTTGCAGGCTCGGTGGTCGCCACCTGGGCCAAAACGGGGCTGCTAGTAATGAGAACGAGAGCCACGGTGCAGATGCGAAGTCCTTTGGACATGATAAATTACTCCTGTTCTGCCATCCTACTGGTCTGGCGAAGTCGTAACAGGACGCAAGGGGAGATGTTCCGGAGATCGGAGAGCGCCTTCACCTTTCAACCGCCGGGCTGTAAGGGCGGCCTTCTGGCGTCATCACACGGACAACCCCAATGCAGGTGACCGCCCCAGGGAAGAACCAAGTCTTATATGTCGTATGAACAGCGGGTGGGGATCTAGACCTGTCAGTCCAGTCCACGCTAGACGTGGCTGCGCTGGTGCCGTTTGCCGTCGCCCTTCGTGGCGTTCTTCCGTCCAAAACTTGGCGCAGTCATATGCTGGGCGTCTGCGCTTTGGCCGGGCTGGCGTTGCGGCAAACGGTATGGTCTGAACCACCCCTCCACTTTTGGGAGAAAGGAGGGGGCCCGATTATTGACGCCCACACCAGGAGGGGCATGCTCGAAAACACTGCTGACGACGCAGAAATTCGAAATCTATAACCTTGGCGGCATGAGCAACGCAGTAATTTTATGCCGTCCCTTACATGAGCTTTTGAGACAGTCGATGAACAAGACCAACCTGGCTGGACGGCGCATTCTTGTGGTAGAAGATGAGCTTATCTTGAGCCTTGATCTCTGCGCACAGATAGAGGAATTCGGCGGAGTGGTGGTCGGACCGGCGCCCACCTTGGAGAAGGGCCGCTTCCTCTTTTCTTCAAGCCCTCTGCCAGACGGCGGCATCCTCAATATGCGGATTGTCAAAAATATGATCTACCCTCTGGCCGATGATCTGCTGGCAGCGGGCGTGCCCTTTATTTTTGCAACCTGCGCGAATAAAAGGTCTATTCCGCAAAGGTATGCAGGCATCCCGCTTGTCGGCAAACCGATCGATATCCTGCATGTCGCTGAGGAACTGTTTCCTGTATGTTCAGAATTAGGGCGGGCATGACCAATTGATACGCGACACTTCTGGCTGATCAGATAGCGCATGCAGCTGGTCTTCCCGCCGCTATACCAGACACTCAAGCTGTTGCGTTTGACCTCTTTCGACAAGGCAATGCGCCTCCGGCCCTATCAGCAGGCAATAGACATGAAAGCCGGCTGGCATGAGGTTGGATCAGATATCACTTTGTCCTTGAACCCAGCTGCTGCAGGAAAAGAGGCAACGCGTACTGGCCCGCAAGAGCGGTATCCGTCTCACCTCTTTGCTGGCTATACGCCGCGCTCAGCACCCTGTCATTCCCGAATTCCCGACGCGCTTCCAATCGGGAACATGTCCTCGCCGTAATAGTGCAGCTTGACGTGATGGGTCCTCAAACAACTTGATGGCTATGAATTACCTGAGGCGGTTCGTTGAGCAACGGTCCTGCCAGGGCGCACCATTCTTGGAAGGCGGGGGCCTTACGGAAGACATTCATATGTGCATCGACAGAGTTCCCGTCCACGCGCAGCAGGTAGTGTCCCGGCACCTCAATGACCCATTCGAGGCGCATATCGAAGCAGCCATCGGCCGCCAGAAACAGTGGTTTCGCCGGCTGCACCGCAGCCTCAAAGGTATCAGCCGATGCCGGGTCTACCGTCAGCGCAGCAACTTCATGAATTACGCGCGTTTTGCCTTCTCATGCTCGTCATCGATAGACTGCTCGATCCCGGTCGCGACCATGGTGCGCGTCGCGTCTACTGTCGCGTACGTCCAGAAAATCCTCATCAGCTCTTGGCTCTCGTTCAGGAAGCGGTGCGGGACATTGGCAGGGATCCAAGTCGTGTCGCCGGCCCTCAGTTGGTGGCGCTGGCCGTCGATCTCGGCCACGGCGTCGCCTTCCAGGATCAACACACTTTCTTCGCAGTTGTGGAAATGTATGCCGATCTTGGCGCCAGGATCGAAAGCCGTGATGCCATTGATAAGGCTCGTGGAGCCGCAGCTGCGGGTCACCAGGGGGATGGTGCGGGCGCCGTTGGCGCGGTCGTTTACCGGCAGCTGGTCAGGGCGCAGGATAGCGGGATCTGTCATGATGTTGTCTCCTTACTCGGGCGCTTTGGTGGACTGATACCAACCGCCCTAAGCATTAGACTAACCGCTTTTGCGTATTCACGAGTGGCAATCGATCGGCCGCGCTCGGAGTCGCTGGCGAAGGCGTTCCATGCCTTGCAGCATTGGTCGACGATGTCTGCATAGGTATCAAAGACGGTGATGGCGAGGCAGTTTGCGCGCAGATAGGCCCGGGTGTTCTCAATCGGGTTAAGCTCTGGCGTATAGGTCGGAAGCGTCACGATGGTGATGTTGTCGAGGATGCGCAGAGCGCTGGAGTTATGCTAGCCGGCGCCGTCCATCACGAGCACGGCATGGGCGCCCGGCGCGACGGTTTTCGCGATTTCAGTCAGATGGGCGTTCATGGCCGAGGTGTCGGCACGAGGACAAGGTGGTTGACGCGCTACACTGCTCCGAGTTCAGGAATGGTGTCAGACCTGCCGAATACCGGTTCGACAGACCGGCGATCCCCTCGGCGTTGCAGCGATGAACCCCAAGGCGCAGGGTCTGCCGATCCATGCCTCAGGCCTCCGCCGCCGTCTTTCGATCCACGCCCTCCAGAACACGAGCGATCTCCAGAAACCGCCGCACCGCTTCGCATCCTTTGTGCGCGCCGCCGCCGCCCGAAGTTCGCTTGCCAACATATCCGTTCGAGGGATCTCAACCGCCATCAAAACCTCCATCTCCTGATGGCAACAATTCAGATCTTCAGGTCGAGGGGAATCCCGCGCGAGTCAGAGATCAGGGCTTTTGATATCAGGCGAGAGTTGCGCAACCGCGCCCTATAACATCTTGCCTTATTGTATCCAACGGTATACATTAGGCCGATGTGAACTTATGCGCCGCCAAAAAGGAATCTCCATGGACAAGATATGGGACGTGATCGTCGTAGGCTCGGGTAACGCGGCATTGTGTGCTGCGCTTGCCGCACGTGCCGAGGGCAGCAGTGTGCTGGTTGTAGAAAAGGCCCCGCGCGCCATGGCCGGCGGAAATACGCAATATACCGCAGGAGCAATGCGATTTGCGTATAACGGTATCGATGACCTTATGCCGCTTTTGGCCGATCTGACGGATCCTCGTCTCGAAGTGACCGACTTTGGCAGCTACACTACTCAAAGGTTTAGCGATGATCTGCTAGGTTTCAACGATGGCCGCCCTCTGTCTCCTGAGCAGCAAATCTTGATCGATCAGAGCTTGGAAACCATGCAGTGGCTGGGTCACCAAGGCGTAAAATTCGAGCCGATTTACAGCCGTCAATCATTCTTGAAAGATGGTCGTCATGTTTTTTGGGGCGGCTTGACACTCGCCGCTGCGGAGGAAGGCGTTGGCCTATTCGAGGCGGAACTTGCCGCTCTCGAGGAAAAGGGCGGTGAAATCCGTTTCGAACAGGCCGTTACTGGCCTGCTGGTCAAAGATGGATGCGTGACTGGTGTCACCGTCCGAAACTCCACTGGTGAGCAGGTTCTTCATGCTCGGGCGGTAATATTGGCTTGCGGCGGCTTCGAGGCGTCTGAGGAGCTGCGTGCGAAGTATATTGGACCCGATTGGGCAAAGGCCAAGGTTCGTGGAACACCTCACAATACCGGAGATGGGCTGCGCATGGCGTTCGAGCTAGGGGCAGAAATGTATGGATTCTACGAAGGTTGTCACGCGACGCCGATGGACTTGCACATGAAGGATTATGGCAATCTCGACATCCCTCACGGCGAACGCAAAAATTACCGGAAAATATCCTACTTCCTTGGGATAATGATCAATGCGGATGCCGTACGTTTCGTAGACGAGGGCCGCGATTTTCGCAATTACACCTATGCGCAGTTCGGCCGCGCCGTACTGGAACAACCCGGTCATTTCGCTTGGCAGATATTTGACGCCAAAGTGGATGACCTGCTTTATGCGGAATACCGCTTCCATGACGCACACTACGTGCAGGCAGATACACTAGAGGACCTAATACCGAAGCTTGAGGGGGTGAACCCAGCTGGGGCTCGCAGTACGATCGAGGCCTATAACCAAGCCGTCATGGACGATGTGGCGTTTGACCCGACGATCAAGGACGGCAAGGGCACACGTGGCCTGGAACTGCCAAAGTCGAACTGGGCGCAGAAGCTCGATACAGGGCCGTTCAAGGCCTATCCGGTCACGGGCGGCATCACGTTCACCTATGGAGGCGTCAAGCTGGGACAGGAAGGGCAGATCCTGCGCCCCGATGGCAGCGCGATCGATGGACTATTCGCATGTGGTGAAATGGTCGGCGGGGTGTTCTACAATGGCTACCCGGGTGGTTCGGGATTGACCTCCGGTGCGGTCTTCGGCCGGATTGCAGGACGCGGCGCCGCTGCTCAGGCCAAGGGGGCCTGAGCAATCACAGCGCCTTCGGTCTTGTTGAGCTCTAGTAACTGCTTGATCAGCCCGGTGCTGCGCGCCGTCGCTAGAAAGGCGTTCACTGCCGCCGTCAGCCGAGGATCACGACCTGCTGGCAGGCCCAAAGCCTGCTGGATGACCATGAACCGTTCTGGCAGTAGCCGAAGGCCAGGCAGGCGGCGCTGGTCGGCTTCCAGTTGCTGCCGGATCCCGGCGGCAACCTCGTACCCTTCGCGCAAGAAGAAATCGACGACCTCCTGCGAAGTCTTCACCCGCTCAAGCGACGCCGACGCAATCGTGCGGCTGAGGAAGAGGTCATAGGCGCTGCCACGACCGACGGCAATGCGGACGCCCGGACAATCTACCTGCGTCAGTGTCCGGATCGCAGAGGCGTCGCGGACCAGATACCACCCCTCGATCAGAATCCAGGGGTCGGTGAACGATACGGAAGTGGCACGGGCGGGATCCACCGCAAAGAAACCCAGATCCGCCTGGCCTTCCGAAATCAACGCAACCGAGGCCGCGGCATTCGGAACAGTTAGAAGCTCCAATGGCAGACTACGGTCGGCGGCAAATTCACGGGCCATATCGACCGAGATCCCGGCGGGTCGCCCATCCTCGGCCGATCGTGTGAGGATCGCATTTCCCGTGTTGATCACAACACGCAGGGTTCCTGTCGGAGCGAAGAGTGCGTTCAGCCCGTCACCGGTCATGGCCCTACTCCAGCATGGGCGCTCTGGATCGAATCCACAATGCGAGCGGCAAAGGCCGCGGTTCCGAGGGGCCCTCCCATATCGCCTGTACGCCATTCCGGTACGGCGATGACGCGCGCCACGGAGGTCTCGATCAGGGTAGCGGCTGCGTCTAGTTGAGGATCGGCCTGACGCTGGCCCAGCCAGCGCAGCAACATGGCAGTCGAATTAATCAGCGAAGCCGGGTTCGCCCGATCCTGCCCTGCAATCGAAGGTGCCGATCCATGTTGCGCCTGTGCCATGGCATGTCCTGCCCCCGCGTTCAAAGAGGCTGCAAGGCCGATACTGCCTGCGATCTCGGTCGCTTGGTCAGAGAGAATGTCGCCGAACATATTGGTGGTCACAATGGTGTCGAACGCCGAGGCATCGCGCACCAGCAGCGCGGCCATGGCATCGACCAGCACCTCCTCGACCGTGATATCGGGATAAGCCTTGGCGACTGCCCGGGTACACGACAGAAACAGCCCGTCGCTGACGCGCAGGACATTGGCCTTGTGGACGACGGTCAGCCTGCCGCTGCGCTCCCGGGCGATCTGAAAGCCCGCCTCGGCGATGCGCGTCGACCCCTGGCGGGTGACCTTGCGCATGGCAATGGCCACGTCCTCGGTGGGCATGAACTCTCCCGTGCCGGCGAACATCGTGCGGTCGGCGTAAAAGCCTTCGGTGTTTTCGCGCACGATGACCAGATCGACCGGAACGCCGCAGCGGGCCGGAAAGTCGGGATGCGACTTGGCGGGACGGATGTTGGCGAACAGGTCCAGGTGCTTGCGTAGATGCCCCGATGGGTTGATGCCGCCCTCGGTCGAAGGGGGATAGTCATTGTGCGAAACCGGGCCCAAGATCACACCGTCCGCGGCACGCGCACGGTCTAGCAGGTCGTCCGGAAAGGTCGTGCCCTGGGCTGCGAGGGGCCGCAACCCGACCTGCGCTTGGTCCAGCCGAAACTGCAGGCCCGTGCGGCCCTGAACCGCGTGCAGCACGTCCAGCGTGGCGGCGGTGATTTCGGAACTAATGCCGTCGCCATCTAGGACCAGCAGGGTGACAGGAGCGGATGGGCTCATGGGGAATCTCCATTCGTGGAAAGGGCAATGCGGCGGCTGTCATCAAGTGACGCCCCGAACCAGCACAGGATGCCGGCCCGGCGCGTGCCCAGATAGGTCCCACCATCGCCGTCGTTCAGCAGCGGCAGGTCATGGCCGCAGACAATGATCGCGCCGGACCGCGCCCGCCACAGATCGGCAATGTTGGCAATGGTCGCGCTGCTGGCCGCCCCGTCCTGAGTCGAGTCGCCTGCGGCCGCCAGCAGTTCGGCCCGGTTCTTGACCGCATCCGCGGCCAGGATGACACGCCCTGCCCCGTCGTCCAGAACAAACGACAGGTGGTGTGGGGTGTGGCCGGGCGCGGCGATGGCGGCAATTCCGGGCAGCGCCTCGGCTCCCGGCGTCAGGCGCCGCAACTGCGGCGATTCCGCCAGCGCGCGGACATACAGTTCCGCGCAAAGCGACGTCTCGATAGGTTCAGCCAAGGCGTGGTCCAACTCGGCCCCGCAGATAGCGACCGAGGCCGCGGGGAACAGGGTCCAGTTCATCATGTGGTCGTAATGGGCATGGGTCAGCAGGATGTCGGTCACGTCATGGCGCGCGATGCCGCGTTCGGCTAGGCGCGCCAGTAGAGTCTTGCGTACGGAAAACGATCCAGTATCGACCAGGATCACCCTGCCCCGCCCGCGCAGCAGGACGACCGCGCTCCACCCCAGGCCGCCATTCTCCAGCGACTTGCCAGGAAAGCCTTGGACCAGTAGGTCGACCTGATAGCCGCAGATATCGGCAAGAACGGTCATGGGAGGACCTGCCCGCTGCGATCAGCGATCGTCGTGATAGCTTGGGCGATGGCGGCCGGGCGTTCGATGGGCGTGAAATGCCGCGCGCCCTCCAGGACCTGCAGTGTGGCACCAGGAATCGCGGCAACCAGATCACGGGCCATGTCGGGGGTCGTAGCACGGTCGTCGGACCCGACCAGCACCGCCGCGGGAACGCAAAGCCCGGCAAGGACGCAACGCAGATCCGCGCGGCCTAGCATGGTACAGCTGCGCACATAGGCCGAAAGATCGTTACGCAGGAACACGGCTTCGGTTTCCGCCACGCGGTCCGGCTGTCCCGCGCGGAACGCGTCTGAGAACCAGCGTTCGCGCTGAAAGGGCAGCAGGCTTTCCAGACCCGACGCCCCCGCCTTGTCGGCTCGCGCGGCCCAGTTTGCGCTGGCATCCGGGCCGTACGATGCAGTCGTGTCTATCAGCACAAGCCCTGCGGTGCGGTAGGGGTGATGGGCCGCGACGGCCTGGGCCACGCAGCCGCCCATCGAACAACCCGCGATCACCGCCCGCTCCCAACCGGCTGCGTCAAGGACCGCCACGATGTCATCGGCGAACTGCGTCAACGTAAAGTCGTCCGTCCCAGTATCGGATATGCCATGGCCGCGACAGTCGACGGTGATGGCGGAGACCTCCTCAGGCAGGGCATCGATCACCCCGGCCCATGTGCTCCCGTCCATCGCCAGGGCGTGGATCAGGACGACGCGTGCGCGCGGTCGTTCCGCAGGATAGTGGCGCCAGTGCAGGCCAATGCCATCGGCCGCATGGGCAAATCCGGTCTGGACGGTTCGGGACATGGAAGGACCTTTGTTCAGAATAGGGAGCGGGCACCTTGGCGCCCGCCCGTTGGGCATCAGAACTCGATCTGGTAGCGGTCGCGCAGATAGGTCTGCGCCCATTCCCGGGCTTCGGGAGAGATAGTCGTGGCAACGCGGAACATGCCCGCTAAGTTGTCGCCGATGCCTTGTTCATATTCGCCAAGGATCTCGGCCGAGCGGGCGATCAACTCGGGGTCCTGCAGAGCCTGTGCAAAGGCCTCGCGATAGGCCTCGACGATCGGTTCGGGGGTGTCGATATGCAGCATCGCAGGCTTGCTGGCGCTCATCCCGGCGCCGAACAGCGCCAGAAATGCTTCAAATGCCAAGCCTTCGGGGGGTGCGCCGTGGACAGCCTCATAGGCCTCTGCAAAACTGGGAAGGTCCGGGAAGGTCGGATCGCGGACGATCTGTCCGTCTGCATTCAGTACGCCCCAGGAAAAGATCGGCACTGCGGTCCCCTCCTCGACCATCGGTACAACATTGGCCAGATAGGCTGAAGTTGTCTGATAATCGATCGTCGCCTCCCCGCGCAGGAAGGCCAGCCGCCCGTCGCCGCGCCCGGTCATTCCGAAGACATGGCGCACGTCCAAGCCCAGCAACTCGAACCCCAGCATTGGGATGATGTCCAGACCAGTGGGCCCCTGGCTGCCATAGACCAGTTCGGTGTCACTCAGCCCTGCCAGTTCGTCGATCGAGGTCACCCCCAAGTTAGGCGGCAGATATGCGACCCCGCCCGAGGGGGAGACCAGCAGTGGCGTGAAATCGCGGTTAAAATCGTATTCGACCCGCGTATCCCCTAGTAGCATCGGAAGGGCTGTCGATCCGGTGGTGCCGATCAGCGCGGTCCCGTCAGTGCGCGGGCGCGCCGCGAACAAGTTCGTGCCGGTGATCGAGCCGCCGCCGGGCACGTTGCGGATAAAGACCGCCGGTTGCCCCGGAAGATAGCGCGACAGATAGGGCGCCAGGAACCGCGCCCAGACATCGGTCCCCCCACCTTCGCTGAGCGGTATGACCCATTCGATCTGCTTACCGGTGAAGTCGACCTCCTGCGCACGGGCGGTGGCGGGGATGGTCAGCGCGGCCAATAGGGCAGCCGATAGGATCTGTCGTCTGGTTGGTTTCATGTCGTGGTTCCTCCCTTGGAAAAACGCCCGCCGCCTCCTCGCGGCGAGTCGGTCACTGCGGCAGCGGAACACCCGCGCGAGCAGCCTCCTGCGCCAGCAAGCGCAGATCCTCGCCATCAAGGCGGATGCCGTCGCGCCTGCGGGCCAGGGTGGCGCGGGCCTCGATCTCTCCTGGCATCATGATTTCCTCCACGCCGGCGGCGCGGGGCTGGTCCTTGGCGCGGCGGATCAGCTCCTTTATTCGGGTCTCGTAATGGCCGGGTTCCAGGAACAGGTCCGGACGGAAGGCCAGGAAGACATGACCCGCATCCTGGGGGGCATCGAAATCGCTGTACTGGTTGCCCACCGCGCCGCCAAAGGCGGAGCCGGACATCACCCCTGCCATGATCTCCATCATCAGGGACAGCCCGGAGCCTTTGGGCCCGGCCAGCGGTAGGACGACCCCCTCGTATCCCTTCTGGGCGTCGGTGGTGGGGTTTCCGTCGGCGTCCAGCGCCCAGCCAAGCGGGATCGGCTCCCCGCGCGCAGCGGCGCGGCGCACCTTGCCCCGGGCCACGACCGACAGGGCCATGTCCAGGACTACAGGGCGCTCGCCCGCGGGCGCTGCAAAGGCAAATGGGCTAGTTCCCAGAAACGGTGCCCGCCCGCCCCAGATCGGCATTGCGCGGGACGCGTTGGTAAAGACAAACGCCGCCATCCCCGCATCGGTCGCCTGCAGCAGATAGTTCGCGGCCATCCCAAAATGCGTCGACCGGCGCACTGCGCACATGCCCATGCCGTGAACGCGGGCCATGTCCACGGCCTCGGCCATAGCGCGGGTGGCGGCGACGAAGCCAAGCGCATTATCCGCATCCAGCCGGGCCGCGACCGACATCGGGCGGTCCAGCACCATGTTGGGCGCTGCCTTGACCAAGCCACGGCGCAGGCGATCGAGATAGATCGGCACGCGCGACACTCCGTGTGACGACACCCCGCGCAAATCGGCCAGAACAAGGCATTTGGCCACGCGCCGGGCATCTGCCTGAGGCACGCCGTGGGTTGCAAATATCCCGGTGACGGCGTCAGTCAGCACGGCCTCGGTGAACACTTGGTTTTGCTGCGGCATCTGGACCTCCCTCGCTGTCAGCGCATATATCCATTTATCAGTTTACAAATGCAATAGTGAATAGGGTGTTGCGGCGTGATAGACGGGGCCGACCCTAGCGAAAGCAAAGCGATTGCCCCCCTCGCCTACCTCACGCAGCCGCATTGGCCCGCATCTTGCCGCCGATATCGCCGCCCATATCGCCGCCGATTCCCTGCCCGAGGGGGCGCATCTGCGCACCGCCGATCTGGCCCGGCGATTCGCAGTGTCACGCTGGCCGGTGGAACAGGCGCTGAAAGAACTGGCCGAAACTGGGCATGTCCGCCATGAGCCGAACCGCGGCTTCTTCGTCCGCCAGAACGGACCCGCAGCGCCCGCGATGCCGCCCGACCCGGTGCACTCGGCCTATTTGCGGTTGGCCGTCCTGCTGACCGAACAGGCCATCGGCCCGCAGGTCACCGAGCAGGAGATCCGCGACCGGTTCGCCCTGACCAAGCGGCAGACATCAGACCTGATGGGCCGCCTGATCCGCGAGGGGATCGCCGAAAAGCGCGCCGGTTACGGCTGGAACATCAACATCGAACTGACTGCACCCGACGCGCTGGCCCATACGACGCAGATGCGGCTGATCCTGGAACCCGCCGCCTTGCGCCTGCCCTGCTATCACCTTCCCGCCGAGGATATCGCCCGTCTGCGCCGCGTAGAACACGAGCTGCTGGACGGCACCATCGACCGCGCGCCCCCCGACGCGCTGTACTTGCGCGGCGCGCAGTTTCATGAGGCAGTCATGGCGGGCGCGGGCAATCCCTTCATGCTACAGGCGCTAATGCGGGTGAACCGGGTGCGGCGGCTGCTGACCTATCGCGCGATGGAAGACCGTGAACGCTACTACCGCCAGTCGCGCGAACATCTGGCCATCCTGGATTTGATTGCCGCGGGCGATCACATAGGCGCCGCTTTTCAGATGGAGGCGCATCTGCGCAAGGTTCGCCACAGCCTGTCGGCGCTCGGATTTATCGCAGCGCAGGACGTGGCCGCGTCGCATCCCGACTAGGGGCGGCGCTTTCGAGCAGCGGGGCGCGGCACGCCCATGTAGCGCGCCATCAGCGGCGCACCCATGATGACGACCACGATCCGTGTCAGGTGGTGCAGCACGACAAAGCCCAGATCGGCCCCCACGACGATGGCCAGTACCGTCAATTCGGCCTGCCCGCCGGGGGCAAAGGCCAGGAACCCCTCCAATGGGCGGGCGAGGCCGGTCAGCACAACGAATTCAGTGAAGGCTGCCGCCAGCACCGCCAGCACCATCACGAAGGCCAGACCTGACAGGACGAACACTCGTAGTTCGCGCAAGGTGACCCCGACATACTGCACGCCGATGCCAATACCGATGAACAGTTGGGCCAGCATGATAGCCTCGGCCGGTGGGCGCTGTGTGATGATGCCGGCCATCGACAGAGCCGCGGTCGTGATCATCGGCCCCAGGATTGATGCCCCGAACAGGCCGAGATATTCGCCGCCCTTCCAGCCGACGATCGCCGAAAGCGCCATCCAGGCTAGCTGGCCCGTGCCGAAATCGCGCAACGGCGCACCCATCGCCCCCGTTAGTGGCGCGTCGTACAACCAGACCAGTATCACCGGCGCGATGGTGACGAGCACCGCAACGCGCGTGGCGTGAATCAGCGACAGCGCTCGGACGTCGGCCCCGGCCTCCTGCCCAAAAATAACCATGTCCTGCAGCCCGCCTGGCATGGCCGCGTAGTAGGATGTCGCCGCGTCGAAACCCAACCTGCGAAAAAACGGCACCCCAATGAGGCCAATCAACAGCACGTAGAGTGGCACCAGTGCGACGCTCAGCGCCATCTGCGGGATATGGCTAACGACTTCGGGCGTGATCGACGCCCCGACGGCGACCCCCAAGATCGTGCGTGCCCCCACCGAAACCTGCCCCAATCCTTGTAGCCGTGCACCGATAAGTGCTGCGACAAGACAAAACGACATCGGCCCGAAAAGAAAAGGCAGTGGAAGGCCGAGCATGTGAAAGGTCACAGCTCCCACAAGCGCCAGCGCAAGTGTTCCGGCACGATAGAGCAGGGACGACCACAACAGCTTGTAACGGACGGGCTGCTTCATGGCACTCTCCTTATTGACCCTTAATGTATCCGGTCGTATTCATTGGGATGCAACGGGGAACTGCATGCTTATGATCGACGAGTCCAAGGGCCCCCAGGGTCAATCCGCCTATCGGCGCCTACTTGGCGATATCAAATCGGGTCAGCTTGTGCCGGGCGCACGCTTGCGGGAGGCCGAACTGGCATCGCGATTTGGGATCTCGCGCACCCCCGTGCGCGAGGCGATCCGGCAGCTGGAGGCAGATGGACTGGTGACCCACCAGGCCCGGCAAGGCGCAACGATCCGCAACCTGGACTATGCTGAAGTCATTGAGCTTTACGAAATGCGATCCGTGCTGGAGGGTACGGCAGCAAGATTGGCAGCACGCATGGCGCAGCGCGTCGAGGTAAAAGAGTTGACCGAACTCAACGACGCGTTAGCCGCCAGCGCGCCCGGTGGCGCAGCGCAGGAACTTAACCGCCAGTTTCACCGCACCCTGCTGGACGCTGCACGCAACCGCTTCCTCGTCAAAACCATGAGCGCTTTACAGAAAACCTTGCTGATCCTGGGCCCTACCACGCTGGCGGACCCGACCCGGCCAGAAGCTGCTGCCACTGAGCATGCCGCCGTAATTCGTGCAATTGCGGACCATGATGCCGATTCAGCCGAGACGGCGATGCGCACCCATGTCGAAGCCGCCCTGAACGCCCGAATCCGAGCCATGCGCGGCCGCGAAATTCCAATGGAAGACGAATGACCAAGGTAGCAAAGCATCCGAACTGAGGATTGCCGCTAGCGCCTGTCTTTGTTGCAGCAGCAGCTTCGTCACGTTTAGGCGCCGCCCTTGTTCGTTGCATCTGCATGTCTCAGCCACCGTGCCACAAGGGTACAATATTTCGGTGGCGTGATGCTGTTCGGAAAACGACCGGCTTGTATGACTATCTGTACGGCGGGAAGATGACTGCCCCGCAACTGGTTCGAGATTCCTTCGCTCGTCTACGAAACTTGATCATTACCGGAGACATGGAAGGAGGAAGCGGAACCTAAACGGCAGACATGGCGACGGCTACATATTCGAGAATGGCCATCGCGTGACCCTGAAACGCCGCATTGCCGGAGTTTTTAAGTGTGCCAAGCGGCACCGCGATGGCCAAAGGCACGATCGAGCTGGCGGTACTGAGGTTGCGAGCCGCCCCGACCTGGGGGCGCTGGCTCGGGGTCGGAGAGATGGCGTTCATCCTGCTGCTGAGCGCGCTCGCGAAGACAGGTCCAGCGCTGCTAGCCGCAAGCACCGGCACCGTTACTGTCAGGCCACGGCTGGTGAGTCATTTGGCGGCAATGATATCGCTGTTCTTGCTGAGGCCGTCTTCCAGGATGATCCACAGCTTCTTCCGCTTCAGAGTGCTGGTGGCCGAGATGGGAAGGCTGGAAAGGACCCGCTGATCCGAACCCTGCACGCAAAAGGCCCCAGCAACGAGGCCGGGGCCTTTCCCATTTCGGTGGCCCTATCCCCCGGTCAGTGCGGCGGCGGGGACGAAGACCTCTCCGGTGACCAGCTTGCGCGCAGTGCGGATCGCACCCGCGCTGACGACCTGCAGGTCGTGGGCTTGGCCTTTGGTGCGCAGTGCCACGTCGATCATGCCGCTTGGATGTTCGATCAGGATCTCCCGGTCCTCGCCCGCCGGGCGTTGTGCTAAACCATCTGAAACCGATCCCTCCAGTACCGACACCGTCGCCACGCACAGCGCGCCCGTCACCGCGAATGCAGCATGCGCTTTATGCGGCACAAAATAGCGCGCGGCGATATGGCCGCCATTTTGCGGCGCGGCTAGGATGGCAACCTTAGGGATCACCTTGCCCGTCACGTCGCCCAAGCCCATGCGGCGCCCGGCCTCTAGCCGCATCATCTCTAGCCTGGCAAAGAAATCACGGTCCGCGTCCAGTTCGGCCGCCGTTTCATAGCCTGACTTGTTCAGATCGGCGGCGCGCAGGATCATCATCGGCACGGCCACGTCGATCAGCGTCACCGCAATGCCGTCAATTTGTTCTTGCAGATGGCCCGAGGGCAGCAGCCCGCTAGTCTTGGAGCCGACGATGTCCATGAAGTTCAGCCTCACCGCAGCTGCCGTTCCCGGCACCCCCGCAATGGCTTGATCTCCGTCGTAGTCGACCGCGCCGCCATCGGTGCTGACGACTGCCTCAATTCGGCTGGCGGTGTTCTCGTTATAGATCACCACCCGCGTCTGGTTTTCAGTCGCGGCGACCATGCCGCGTTCGATGGCAAAGGGGCCAACACCGGCCAAGATGTTGCCGCAGGATGGGCCTGTGTCGACCACGGCCTCGGTCACCGACACCTGCGCAAACAGGTAGTCTACGTCCACGCCCTCGCGCACGGATGGCCGCACCATCGCGACCTTGGAGGTCAGCGTATCCGCACCCCCGATGCCGTCGATTTGGCGCACATCTGGCGAACCCATTGCGGCCAACAGGACGCGGTCGCGGGTGGCCTCATCGGCGGGAAGGTCATCAGTGTGGAAATACGGCCCCTTCGAAGTACCGCCGCGCATAATGATGACGGGAATGCAGTGCTGTTTCGCCATAATGTTTCTCCGTTCGTTCAACAGGAATGGACCGCGCCTTTCGGTGCGGTCCATGCTTTTGTCAGGACACTAACGGCCAGGGCAGCCGGTCATAGAAATGGTTCTGCAGCAGGCCTTCGGGCAGGATCAGGTTTAGTGCCGATGTCAGGATCAGCAGGATGATCGCCCCCATCAGCGTCAGCAGCAGGGTCTGCACCCAGCCTGACTTGGCAACGATGCGCAGAAAGGCCAGGAAAAACAAGATGACGGCCAGGAAATAGCCAACCAGCGCGATGGTGGCGACAAAGCCCACTAACCAGCCGATATATTTCAGCGGTGTCATTGGACCCAACTGGTCCGAGACCTCCTTTGACTCCGCGTCGAACACTGCGCCGCTGGTCCGGTTGCCGCGGATCTGCGGCCACAGCACCATGGCAGCGGCACCCATGCCCACGACTGCGATGCTGACCGGGAAGATGCGGCCCAACTGCGATAGATTAATCGTCTCGACGAATGTGAAGACGAACAGCGCCATGATGCCTATCGTGAACGCGACCTGCGGCCACATGGACTGGGTCAGGGTCACGGCCGACTTGCCCTCGACCTCAATCTTGCTGCCGCTTTTTTTCTGCGAATACATGCTGAAGCCAACAGATAGCACGATAATCGCTCCAATGATCAGCACGATAGGACGCTGGAAGGCGTTCCACCCTGAGAACTGCAGCGCCTGGTACAGATAGCGTTCGGCCTGCGTGGCCAGCACGAACCCGATCAGGAAGGCCGGGCGCGGCCAGCCGAACCGGCGCAGCATCATGCCCACAATCCCCAGGACCACCAGCGCCACCAGATCGTACAACGAGCGGTTGGGCTGGAAGGCCGCAAAGGTGATCACCAAAATCATGAACGGCGCGACCAAAGGATAGCGGACGACCGTGACTTTGGCGATGGCAGGCGCGAGCAGGATGCATAGTGCTGTGCCCAAGACGTTGGCGATCGCCAGCGACCAGACGATCGTATAGGTCACGTCCAGGTTGGTGGTGACCATCGACGGCCCCGGCTGCAGGCCGATCAGGATCATGCCGGCCAAAAAGATCGCCATCGATCCCGAACCGGGAATGCCGAACAGCAGAGTCGGCACCAGACCGCCGCCGTCCTTGGACGCGGTGGTCGCCTCCACCGCGATGACGCCGCGGATGTCGCCCTTGCCAAACTGGCTTTTGTCACGCGACGTCTGCACGACATGGCCATAGGCAATCCAGTCGACGACCGATCCGCCCAGACCCGGGATCATTCCCAGCAACGCGCCAAGTGCCGCGAGGCGCAGCGTCAGCCAGCGGTACATCCAAGTGTCCTTCAACCCTTGGGACCACCCGGCGCCAAGGGCTGAACCTTCCTGGGCGATGGAGCTGTTGCGGCGCAGCAGGTCGCCGATTTCCGGGATGGCAAACAGCGCCAGGCCCACAATGACCAGCGGCACGCCATTCATCAGGTAAAGCGACCCGAACTCCATCCGGTATTCGCCCGTGGCGGGTGCCGCACCGACAGCGCCAAGTGCAAGCCCCGCGGCGCAGGCGGCGACGCCCTTGGCCAGGCTGGAGCCAGACAGCGCGCCGACCATCGACAGGCCGAACATGGTCAGCATGAACAGTTCTGCCGCGCCAAAGGACAGGATCAGCGGACGTGCAATTAGCACGCAGACCGTCAGGACCAGGGCCCCGAACAGGCCGCCGATGAACGAAGCCGAGAACGCCGCGCTGAGCGCGCGAGCGGCTTGGCCCTTCTTGGCCAGCGGAAATCCGTCCAAGATCGTCGCTTGAGAGGCCGACGACCCCGGGATCCCCATTAGGATCGAGGCAAAGGTGTCCGAGGTGGACAGGACCGGCAGGATGCCGATCAGCATCGCCAGCGCCAGCGTCGGTTCCATGCCATAAACAAAGGGTAGCAGCAGCGACATCCCGACGATGCCGCCCAGGCCGGGCAGCACCCCCACAACCAGGCCGGTCAGGACGCCGATCATCAAGTACTGGATGTGTTGGAACGTCAGCACAGTACCGAGTGCAGAGAGAATTGCGTCAGTAACCATGGTAAGACCTTGGACCTTCTGAAGGGGTGATGGCGCCGTGCAGCACGCGCGTTACGAAACTGGGGGTATGCCGCCGGGGGCAATCACCTGGATTGCGGGGGTCCGGCCGCGTCCGGGCCTCAACTGCGCATTGCAGAGACATCGTGGCGCGGTCGGAACAGGGCCGGGCGGCGCGCCTGTCGCGTGCCGCCCGCGGGTTAGGTCAGTCCAACATCACGCTGTGGTTCTCGCTCAGATAGGTGCGAACCCATTCGCGGGCTTCGGGGTCGATGGTGGTTGCGACCTTGTATAGGTCGACGACTTGGTCACCCACCGCTTGGTCGTAATCGCCGAGGACTTCCCCTGAACTGGCAATCAATTCGGGATCTTCGGCTGCGGCGCTGAACGCATCGCGATAGGCCTGCACGATGTTTTCGGGTGTGTTGCCAGGCAGCATCGCAGGCTTTTGTGCGGCGAAACCCGATCCGAAGAACGCCTTGTACGCCTCGAAGGCCACGCCCGAGGGAGGCTCACCATGCATCATCTCGTAGGCTTCGACGAAATGCGGGATCTCGGGGAAGGACGGGTCGCGCTGCACGTTGCCTTCCGCATCCAGCACTCCGTACGAGAACAGCGGCACGGCAGAGCCTTCCTCGACCAACGGGGCGACGTTTGTCAGGTAGGCGGACGAAGTCTGATAGTCGATCGTCGCCTCTCCACGTTCGAAGGCCAGGCGGCCGTCACCGCGGCCGGTCATGCCGAAGACGTGGCGCACGTTCAGGCCCATCACTTCGAAGGCCAGCATTGGCACCAGGTCCAACGAGGTCGCGCCTTGGCTGGCATAGACTAGTTCGGTGTCAACCAGCTCGCCCAGTTCGGACGCGTCGGCAACGCCGGCGCTGGCGGGAACATAGACCACGCCGCCCGTGGGCGAGACCAGCACCGGTTCGAAATCGGCATAGTCATAACGCACGCGCGTGTCGCCGAGCAGGAAAGGGAACTGCGTCGATCCCGACGTACCCAGCAGCTGCAGCCCGTTCGGGCGAGCGCGAGCGGCGAATTCGTTGGTCCCAGTGATCGAGCCGCCGCCGGGGACGTTGCGGATGATCACGTTTGGATTGCCCGGTAGGTGCCGTGACAGATAGGGGGCGAAGAACCGTGCCCAGACATCCGAACCGCCGCCTTCCGAGAAGGGCACCCACCATTCAACGGTCTGCCCCGAGAAATCGACCTCTTGTGCGGCGACGGGGGCTGCGGCGGTGATGCTGGCGACCACGAATGCGACGGCGACGGCGCCTTTCAGGCGACCCAGTGTTGCTTGCATGTTTGTATTCCTCCCATTGGTCCGGCACCTGGGGCACCGGGCGAACGAGACAGTCATCGCACATGAAGCTGTCCAAAGGCTGTCAGGATGCAGCTGCGTTAATTTTTTTTGCCTGTTTCTGCATCAACCTCTGCCAAAGGAAGCGCCAGCAGGACGACGCAGCCCTGATCCGACGGCTCAACCCGCGCATCGCCGCCCGCACGCCGGGCGATGACACGCACGATGGGCAGGCCGAGCCCCGACCCACCGTCATCGGCCGTGCTGACGCGAAAGAACCGCTCGAACACCGCGTCGTGCAATTGGCCGGGGATGCCGTCGCCCTGATCGCGCACGCGGAGTTCAGCCATTTTGCCGTCGCGCGACAGTTCCAGCCTCAGGTCGCTGCCCCGGGGCGTGCCGTATTTCAGCGCGTTGTCGATCAGGTTGTCGACCGCCTCCTCTAGCAGGACGGGGTTCGCGGCGACGGGCAGCGGGCCCTCGACCCCGTCCAGGGACAGGTCCACCTCGCGGCGCAGGGCCGTGGGCACGTGGCGGCGCGCGACCTCGGCCACGATCTGCGCCAGGTCGGCAGGGGCGCCTCCCTGGGCGTCCAGCGCGTCGCTGGCCGCGTCCAGCCGCAGCATCTGCTGGGTCAGGCGCGACAGGCGGCGGGACAGTTCGTGCAGGTCAGTCAACCGCTGCTGGCGGTCGGCATCCGATTGTGCGTTCAGCGCCGATTCTGCCTGCGCCTGAATCGCGGCCACCGGGTTGCGCAGCTGGTGCGCGGCATTCGAGATGAAGGCCCGTCGTCGGTCCAGTTCCGCCGCAAGTCGCTGGAACAGTCCGTTGATAGTGGCGACCAATGGCACCACCTCGCGCGGGACGCGGCGGCGGATCGGGTGCAGCTCCTGTGAGTTGCGCAGGGCGACCGCGTCGCGTAGGTCGGTCAGCGGCGACAGGCCGCGGTTGATGCCGAACCAGACCAGCGCCGCCCCCGATGCCACCATCAGTGCCACCACCGCCGCCGCCTGTCCCAGCATCTGCAGGGTCAGCGCCTCGCGCCGGGTCACGGTCTGCCAGACGCGCACGGTCGTCCAACCGTCCAAATCGGGGTCAGTAATATACTCGCGCAGCACCACCGCACGGACCGGCTGATCGTTGAAGACGGCGTTGTAGAAGACGGGCACGGCCTCGGGGTATTCACGGCCCGCGGGCATGGGCGGCGCGTCAGTGCGGCCAACGATGAAACGTCCCCCCGCTGCGTGGACCTGATAGAACAGCGGATCGCCGATCGCATTTTCCAATGAGGTCAGCAAAGATTCCGCGATCAGGTCGCCCTTGGTCATCATCACCTCGCGCGCGACGGCATGGGCCACCACCTTCAACGTGTCGTCGTACAGGTTGCGCGACATGTCCCGCGCCATCCAGTGCAGCACCACGCTGGCCAGCACCGCCAAGACGAACTGTGGCACCACGATCAGCACGAACAGCCGCGTTCTAAGACTGACCGCGCGACCGTCCGGCGCGCTCATATGGAACTGTCTTGTTGCAGGATGTAGCCGAGACCACGGATAGACCGGATCTGCACCCCGCCGCCATCGATCTTCCGACGCAGACGCGAGACCAATAGCTCGACCGCGTTCACGTCAACATCGGCGCCGGTACCATATATGCTGTCGCACAGGGCCGATTTGCCCACCACGCGTTCAGCATTGTCGAACAGTGCCTCCCACAGGGCCAGCTCGCGACGCGATAGTTCGATCACTCCGTCCGGACCGCTGACGCGGCGCCCTGCGCGGTCGAAGAATAGCCCACCTACCGTCTCTACCAAATGGCCGCGTTTGCCCCGCCGCCGACCAAGCGCACGCACCCGCGCGCACAATTCGGCCATCTCGAACGGTTTCGTCATGTAGTCATCGGCCCCGGCATCCAGCCCCGCTACGCGGTCTTCCAGTCCGTCGCGCGCGGTCAGAACCAGCACCGGGATGTCCATCTCCATTGCGATGGTCCGGCGGATCACGTCCAGTCCGCTAAGCCGGGGCAGGTTCATGTCGACGATGGCTAGATCTGCACCGTCATGGGTTAGGAAATCCAGCCCGTCCTGCCCGTCGGCTAGCCAGTCGACGGAATGGCCCTGCTCGCGCAGTGCTTGCTCGACCGCGCGGGCCAACATCTGGTTGTCTTCGATCAGGACGATCCGCATGGCCTTCGCCTCGGGTCGGGGGACTTTTTCCTCTTAGGGGGTGGATCGGCGAAGATACAGCCCCTAAACATGAGCCTGCAGGGACAGGAGACCGCAAGGTCGCCACGCCAGGGAGGCACGCCATGCAATATCCCTCGACCGCCCCCGGTATCGCCGCGGCGCTAATTACATTCTGCATTGTAGCGACGGCGATCCTGACGCCGCGCGCGGCCCATGCACAGGACGTGGATTTCAGCGGGCGGTCTGTTGATTTGATCATCCCCTTCTCCCAGGGTGGAGGATCGGATGTCTGGGCGCGGTTTCACGCACCACTGCTCGCTCGTCACATGCCGGGCCAGCCATTGATTGTCGTACGGAACGAACCGGGCGGTGGCGGCACACGCGGATCGAACGCTTTCGCCGACAAGGCGCCGCGCGACGGCCTGAGCCTGCTAGGCATTTCAGGATCGTCGTTGTTCGCCTATCTGCTAGGCGATTTTCGCGTTCGCTACGATTTCAATGACTGGACGGTACTAATGGCTTCTCCCACCGGCGGGGTGGTCTATGTCGCAGGTGACCTAGGGCTTAATTCCTGGCAGGATATTGCGACGCTGCGCGATCGGCAACTGGTCTTCGCCAGCCAAGGGATTACCTCTCTGGACTTGGTACCAATGCTGGCCTTCCGCGTTCTGGGTTTGGATGCGCACTACGTCTTCGGATATACCGGCCGGCATGACGGGTGGGAAGCAATGCGCCTTCATGAAGTCAACATCGACTATCAGACCACCTCGGCCTATCTGCAGAACGTTGTGCCCATGGTCGCCGCGGGCGATGCGGTGCCGCTGTTCAGCTGGGGGATCGTCGCTGCCGACGGAAGCGTGCAGCGCGATCCGACCTTCCCGGACCTACCCACGCTGGAGGAGCTGTACGAACACCTGCACGGCGCGCACCCCTCGGGACAGGAATACGACGCCTACCGTGTCTTCGCCTCTGCCGGGTTCGCGGCGCAGAAGATGCTGGTTCTACCCCGAGATACTCCGCCCGCGATCCGGGACACTTGGCTGCAGGCGATCCGCGCGGCGCGCAGCGATCCGGACTATGTCGACCGCGCTCCCGCGATCCTGGGCGCCTATCAGTCGCTGGTCGGCGAGGATGCGCAGAACCTAGCCGCCAGCGTGACCCGGATCGACCCCGATACCCGCCGCTTCGTGCTGGAATGGCTGGCCGACGAATATTCGATCAGGTTGACGGAGTAGCCTGCCGCCCCCCGCCGATGACCCGGATCGGCCGACCGGCCTTCCACGCCTCGATGGCCTCAACGGTCTGGCGGTGGAACATGCGGAACGTCTGTTCGCTGACATAGCCCAGATGCGGCGTGACCAGCAGCCGCCCGCTGTCGATCAGGTCGCGGTCCAGGATCGGGTCGCCGTCCGGCAGTGGTTCGATATCGTGCACGTCCAGCGCCGCCCCGCCCAAGCGCTCGTCGCGCAGGGCATTCAGCAGCGGTCCCACCTGCACGATCGGTCCGCGAGAGGTGTTCAGCAGCAACGCGTCGGAACGCATCAGCCCGATTTCTCGCGCGCCAAATAGGCCGCGCGTCGCCTCGGACAGGACCAGGTTGATCGACACGATGTCAGATCCGCGCAGCAACACATCCAAATCGGCCGCGTGGCGCACCCCTTCGGCCGAGGCCTGTTCGGGCGTCAGGCTACGCGACCAAGCCAGGACCTCTACTCCGAAGGGTCGGGCAAGCGCCGCGACTTTGCGACCGATGCGGCCATAACCCGCGATGCCAAGTGTCAGCCCAGCCAAATCGCGGCCCATGCCCATTTGCCAGCACCCGGCGGCGGCGGAATTTGCCTCGGGGACGATGCGCCGGGTCAGGGCCAACATCAGGGCCATCACGAATTCGGCCGTGGTGGTCCCGCGAGATTCCGTTCCGCAGACGACGATTCCGCGCTCCTGCGCTGCGGCCACGTCGATGGATAGGTTGCGCGCCCCGGTGGTCACGATCAGCTTCAGGTGGGGCAGCGCTTTGATCAACTCGGCGCCAAGCGGTGTCCGTTCGCGCATCACGCACAGCACGTCAAATGGAGCCAAGGTGGCGGCCAACTCCCCCTGATCGGTCATCGTCCGGTGGAAAACGGTGACATCGTCATCCTGCGGCCATTCGGCATACAAGCGCGCCACGTCGGCGTAATCGTCGAGAATAGCAATTTTCAGTGCCATGAGTTGCCTTTGCTAGTATACGCCGCTTTCACCCGTCTATAGCCCTTGGCGAGACGGTATGCAGATCCGAACATTCGACAACCAGGCCAGTACCGTCAAGTCATGCATCCCCAAGCCTCCCGTTTCCATCGCTGACGTCCAGAATGAGTATTGGCCATCCGGTAACCTCCCCCTTCCGAGGATGGCGGTCGCTGCCAAAAACGCGGCACGCGTGATTGCCCCCGTCCATCAAACGCGGAAACCGTCTGGACCGACTTTCTTCGCAGCCTCGCGACCCCGGGTTGAGCATCGTAAAGCGGGCCATCGCGGACAGTCACAAGAGTCTGTGCGCGGCCGCCTGCTGGGTCTTCAACGCGTCTTAGCAAACATGTCGCGTGCACTGGATGCGGAACGCGCTGGCCCAGGGCACGATGCGCACTTCCGAATGCGTCAGCCTCCTTTGTAAACACCATCAAGCGTCGTGTGCTGATCTTGGTCGGGGTGCACCAACAGCATCCTCGAAGTTTCTGGCGCCTTTGCGGTGCACGTCACACACCGGGCAGAGACGAGTGCGTGGTCGCGGATCGATTTGCCGCGGCGATGCACATAGACGTCTCGGGATGAAGACCACCATCGCCTACTCCGCGCTTCTGGGATCTGTCACGGCACAGGCACAGCAAGCCTTTCTCGCCCGGCTCGCTGCATGCCGAACTGCCGGGCGCGTCATTCGTGCCCGCACCCGACGGCGCCGCGCCGCATTATAACCTGTCGGGTCGCTTCACCGGCCCGGATTGCCACGCAACGGACCTCTATTCGGAGGTGCAGGCGGCCAACGGTCTGGCCTTGCCCTTCCCGGGTCAGCGGCCTGAACGCAGAGTAACAAGCCCCGGGAACTTCGAAGGACCGAGGCGGTGACAGTCGCCCTGGTCTAGCAGGCTGCTGAAATAGTCGCCGAGGTGGAACTGTTTTCTCAGGACGGGCGTGTCTGCCTGAAGTTTCCGGCCCGTCGGGATGGACCGTATGCATGGCTGATGCCGCTTGTTTGCCTCAGGCCGCGAGCAACCAGGGCAGCCGCGCGAGATTGTTGGCCGCCATTGTCAGAACGAAGCGGGAGCGCACTCGTTCGATGCCACGATAAACGGTCTGGGCCATTCTGCCGACGGTCTTCGCCCACCCGAACGCCTCCTCAATCCGCTTCCGGTGCTTCAGGGACAGACCATAGCCGTCGTGCCAGGTGGTCCGCCCGTCGATCGCTGAATAACGCGATCTTTGCGCGACATGCGGTGTCATGCAGGCCTGACGCAGGTCAGCAACGAACCCGGCGGCGTCATATCCTCTGTCTGCCCCAAGGGTCAGCCTGCGGGTCGATCCGGGGGAGTGACGGTGAATCATGCCAAGCGCGGCGCGCCGTTCGGCACGGCCGTCGGCTTCAGTCAGATCTCCTTGAACGATCAGGCCGCTGCGGTTCTCCATCAGCGCATGGCCAATGAAGCACAGCATTGCGCCGGTGCCGGGCGACTTTTTGTAGAGCCGAGCGTCCGGGTCGGTGGTCGAGGCATGAGTGGCGTTCGAACGCCGCTCGCCGCGGAAATCGACTTCGACATTGCGGTGTTGGCGGGTGGGGCGGAGCATCGGGTCTGTCTCTGTTTGGGTCGGTTCGGGCTGGTCCGCGGTGGTCATGTCTGGTGAAGGCGGGTCGCCCGGGCCCTCGTCATCAGGGGGTGTGATGTCAGGCTTCGGCTGAAAGCTCTTCATGGAGGCCCAAGCCTTGACCAGCGTTCCGTCGCCCGAGAAATGCTCGTCAGACAAAAGCGGGGCGACTTCGCGATGCGCCAGGATTGCCCCCATCACCTTGCGCGACATGTCCGTGGTCAGCAGTCTGTCGCGGTTCTTAGTAAACACCGTCGGGACCCAGACCTGGTCATCGATGCCCAGCCCCACGAACCAACGGAACATCAGGTTATATTGCATCTGCTCCATCAGTTGCCGCTCTGAGCGGACCGAGAACAGGATCTGCAGCAGGCTGGCCCGGATCAGCCGTTCCGGCGCAATCGAGGGGCGACCGAAATCGGTGTAGAGCGCTTCGAACTCGGCATCCAAGCTAGCAAGCGCGTCGTTCACCACCTGCCGGATCTTGCGCAGCGGATGCCGCGCAGGGACACGAGCTTCCAGATCAACATAACTGAACAGCGACCCGCTCGCTTTGTCCGTGCCGCGCATCATCACTCCCGCCGCTGTCCTGCAGAGAATGAATCATGTTCTACAAATCGCGTCGAGGACCGACTATTTCAGCGGCCTGCTAGGCTCCAGACCTTCTGCGTTCTTGCCAAAACAGCATGGTCGCGAGGACTTTACCCGCGACCATGACCACCTCTCACTGCCCTTTAGTCATAGCAGCTTTCCAAAGACGCCTAACTGCCTTTTCTAGAGTTTTAGCTTGTATCCGATATGGCTCGGCTCAAAGCCGAGACGGTCATAAAAGCGATGAGCATCAGATCGGACCTTGTCGGTGGTAAGTTGAACCAGCGAGCACCCCCGCGATCGGCATTCACTGATTGCCCAAGCAAACATCGCTTCACCCAGACTTTCGCCCCGGCGGTCGCTCACAATCCGTACTGCCTCGATCTGTCCGCGCTTGGTGCCATTGCGAGAAAGCCCCGGAATAAAGGTTAATTGAAGGGTTCCGACAATCCGCTGTTCGTCCTCGGCCACACAAAGGAACTGATTTGTATCGCCCTCAATCTCATTGAAAGCATCCAGATAGCATTTCGCTACAACTGGCGAAACGCCTTCCCGCAACGAACCTAACTCGTCATCGGCAAGCATTGTGACAATCGCTTCAACGTCTGCCCTTGTTGCTCGACGTAACCGAATTTTAATCATAAGATAACTTTTCCTTTCTCATTTATAGGTTATTACGCTTCCGGTTGAAGTTGTAGGGCTTTGGCGACCCATGCGGCCATTTCCTGTCGGCGATGGTGAGGGACACTCGCCAGCGATCGCTACGAGGCAGGATGTAGACATGTTCCCACTCTGCAACGAGTTCGTCGCCTTCGCCAAACATTCGATATGCCATGCAGGCTTGCGCGACGTTCGGAAAGAGTTCTGTTGCAGAAATCAGCTTTCCCTCGGGCCGGACGATATTCTCGCGGCGGTAAAAATCCATGGGTGTCACACAGTGATCGCGAACCGCCTGACGCTCTATGGAAAAGTTGCCGATCGGCGTCTGGAGCAGGCTAACTTGATCGCAAAGTCTGCTAAAAACTTCGGCGTCGTCGCAAGTCGACGCCTCATCGTACTCATCGAAAAGCCCTGAAATATCCTCACGAAAAGCCATACTTATCCTGATTAGTTCGGCCTGAACAACTCTGAACCATCTGAATTTTATTGATGAAAGTGCCAAAGCGGTAGCGGGGAATTGCAAGGTTTCGTATGCTGATACTCGAAACCTTGCGAATTTTCGGAGCTGTGATGAAGCCTCGTCCGCGCACTGAAGAGCAGGATGATCTCCTGCGTCCCCGTCTGACCGAGATGATCGATCTGCGCCATGAACTGGCGAAACTCGCCGCGCTGATTGACTGGGAGTTCTTCGAGACCGAATGGGCGGGTTTCTTTCCCTCCCCGACAGGGCGGCCGGCAACCTCGCCGCGGCTGGTGGCGGGCCTGCTGTATCTTCAGCATGCCTATCGGCTGTCTGACGAAGCTGTTGTCGCCCGTTGGGTCGAAAACCCCTACTATCAGCACTTCACCGGCGAGGTGTTCTTCCAGCACCGCCCACCGATCGATCCGTCCTCTCTGACCCGCTGGCGCAAGCGGATCGGAGAGGAAGGGGCCGAGTGGCTGCTGACCAAGACGATAGAGGCAGGGCGCAGGTCAGGGGCGGTGAAGGATCGCAGCCTGTCGCGCGTCGCCGTGGATACGACGGTGATGGAAAAGAACATCGCCCACCCGACCGATGCGCGCTTGTATGAGACCGCACGCGGCAAGCTTGTCGCCCTTGCCGACGAAGGCGGGATCACGCTGCGGCAGAACTACAATCGTCTCGCACCGCGCCTGGCCGTGCAGATCGGGCGTTACGCCCATGCCCGGCAGTTCAAACGCATGGGCAAGGCTCTGAAACAGCTGAAGGGATACGCCGGTCGTGTCCTGAGGGATATCCGCCGGCAGTTGGATGGTGTCGCGGAGGGGTCCTTCCGCGAACGGGTTCTGGACACTCTCGTGCTCGTCGGTCGTCTGCTCCATCAGACCCCAAAAAGCCGCGGCAAGATCTACGCCCTGCATGAGCCCGAGGTCGATTGCATCTCCAAGGGCAAGGCCCGCAAACGCTACGAGTTCGGCACCAAGGTCAGCCTGGCCACCACCATCGACGAGGGCTTCGTCTTGGGCATGCGCGCCTTGCCGGGAAATCCCTACGATGGCCACACACTGCCCGAAGCCCTGGAGCAGGTCGCGACCCTGACCGGTCAGATCCCGGATCTGGCGGTCGTGGACCGCGGGTATCGCGGCCATGGGGTGTTGGAAACGAAGGTGCTGATCAGCGGCACCCGCCGCGGCCTGACGCAAAAGCTGAAAGCGCTGCTGAGGCGACGCAGCGCCATCGAGCCCGAGATCGGACACATGAAGACAGACGGACGCTTATCCCGCTGCCCGCTGAAGGGCACGTCCGGGGACGCCATCTTCGCCGTGCTCTGCGGCTGCGGCCATAACATCCGCAAGATCCTGGCCCACCTCAGGGCTTTGCTGGCCTTCATTCTCGCCGCGATCTTGCAAGTGATCAGGACAGAAAACGGCTATCTCGCTCATGGGCAGCGTTGTTCAGCCTGAACTGATTAATAACTGACTCATTTTCGCTGCTTATATCCCGCCTTGGATAGGCTGTAGCCCGAGAATATAATACAATCATATTTCGGTGGTCCACAGCCTGAACCTGCGATTTCCGGTCACTTCGCGGGTCAGACCGAGATCGTTCAGGCGCTTCAGCATGCGCTCGGCCGTAGGGCGGCTGATGCCAGCGCGCGTCTCCATCTCCATGGCCGAGATAAAGGGGCGTGCTGCCAGCACGGCGATGACCCAGGCGGCGTTGTCGCCCTTGATGCCGGCAGTGGCGGGTCGGGCCTGCTCGGACCAGGCACCGATGCGCAGGATCAGGGCCCGCGCCTCCTGCACACCAGCGCGCAGAGCGGCGAGATGCGTGGCGCGTCGATCCTTGGGCGGACCATAGCCGGTCCAGACTCGTTGCCCATGCCGGCCAAAGGGGACGAAGCGCAGCCCCTCGGCCCCTGCCGCCAGGTGGCTCGCTGACCAGACAGCCGGCTCGGCCACCTGCCCTGGTGGAGACAACTCGGCCATGCGCCACAGGGCCAGAACCTCAGGGCCGCGCGCCAGCGGGTGCAACGCTGTTAAGGCATCGACTGCCACCAGAAAACTCAACCGCCGCGCCATCGAACTCCCTGCCCTGCAGGCGCAGGTCCATGCTGGTGGAAGATGGCTCATCGGATGCGGCGCGGCGATGCAGTCCCAGAAAGGCCGGCAGGTCCGCCAGGGCCCCCTGCCCTTCCAGCCGGCGGACAGCCCACCGCGCCAGACGCAACGGCTCCGGGTCGGATGCCGCGCGTGCCTCCATTAGTTCGCGGCCGATCTCGTCTCGACCCAGCATCAGCCCCTGCGCCCGCAGCATCGCCTCGACCTCAATATGGACCAAGCGTTCGCGGGCCCCTGCGGCATCCGCCGCGGGCAGCGTCAGCAACGTGGCCTCCAGCCGCCCGAGATCGCGGGCCGCATCTGCCAGTGCAGAGGCTTGAGCCGCCTGTGCGACAAGCCAGGGCTGGGGATCAGATAAAGACGGCATCTGATCGATGGGCAAAGCCCTTTTTTTCAGTTTAATCGCAGTGTCTAGATACTCTTTGACGTCAACTTAGCACCTTTATGAAGTGCACTGATGTACTTTCTGAGGGTCGGTTGCAGGATCTTCCTGCTTTGCTACGCGCCCCTCGACCCCCGCAAGCGGCGCTTCATTCGCTAGAGAAACACGGCATAAGAACAACGCGGATCTACTTGCGCACGTTTACAAATGGTCGTTGACGCAACATCCTCAAATGTGTTGCACAAACCGTGCCAGAGCCGACATCTGCAATATGTTGCAAGACGAGATGGGTTTTGCAATGCTCGGCACCACGCAGCAACTGTCAACCACGCCCGAACAACGAGGCGCTCGGATCGCTTGCATATTCTGCCTTTCATATTTGGGTTTCGGACTTCGGTAGTCTGCCCTGCGGCCTAGCCAAAAGAACAAGCTGCCCTTCGGGTCAACCCAAGGTAGAGAGCACTTGCAACCATGGGCAAAGTGATTGTTTTACGAGTTCCGCCCTCGGTTGCCATTTTCCTGCGAGAGATTGAGCCAGCGACGGTGGACCCGCTCCGTATGCCGATATTCGGCAAAAGCCACATCCAGCAGGAACATCGCCATGGACCTCAGCCGCGACGAGCGGGCTGCGTGAATGCGGGCGCACAGCGGAGTATGGGCTGATCCACACAGCAGGCGGTTCAGCCCCACACTCGTGCGCCAAGGCATACCTAGCGGGACCTGTTCTTTCATGATGCCCTCAATGCTCGTCGTCGTGCGGGTCTGGAAAAACTCAAGTTCATGCAGAACAAGCTAGACGAGTCGCAAAATAAACCCTAGGTTGAATTATAAGCCAGAAAGACTTTGCGGTCATCGAGTGTAAAACTCGCAAATCCGACAAAGCGAGGCGAGCAGTGACGACAGGTTCGATACGACGTTCCGGGCATTCGCCCTGCACACCGCGTGTGTTCCCCCTCCCGCGGATCGACCTCTGGTGGCCCCCGACATTCCCTCCGGGGGCCACCAGAAACTGACCAGACCCCAACCTATCGATATTTGCCTTTCTTCCCGGAGGGGAAAGCCCCGTACGAAGGCGGAGTCGCGTATCAAACTGCAAGGTTGTTGAGTAAATCAGCGCCCCGAGGTCGCGCATCTGCATCTGGACATCTGCCAAGTCGTCCCGCAGTAACCCCCTGCACCGGCATCATGCTTTTGCGGCCCGGCGCAGGGGCCAGGATTTTTGCTTGTTCCTCCTGGCCCCGTTACCTCTCCGCCATGGCGCTTCTTGCTGGGCGAAATGCAGCGACGGGTGACTAGCGGCTAATCGCGCCATGGAGCCCTGGTACGAACGCGCCGGAATACCGCCTCCAGAACCCCCGAACGGCGACGCCCTGGTCGCTTCCGTCTGAATTTGCGGGAGCCTTTCCGCAAGTTCAGATGATGTTGGTGGCTTGTGAAACGGAGGGTCGGGTGTGGACCTTCAGGGGCACTTCAGATGCCGTAGCGCTGCTGCTTTCCTTTATCCCCCTGCCCCGGTCACGGTCCGTGTTTGAATGCGAGGCAAAAAAGGTGCAGCGTGGGTCAAGTGAACCAGGTGCGAGAGCACCCTCCTAGCCAGGAGATTTAGATTTGACGCCCGCGGCATTGTCCCGCACGGCTTTTTTGTTGGCAACCGCCCGATTTGAGAAGCTCCACGCCCCCTCAGGACTCATCCCGAGGTCGAGGCATGCCTGAACAATGGACTTGCGGCGGACGTCATCCGTCATGCTTTCTGACATCTGCCGGTCACGACTCGCCAGGAGAGCGACCCTCCCGTCGGGTTTCCCCTTGTTCACATTCTTGGCCATGATGTGGGTCCTCGATCACCGTAAAGACTGACGGATCTGGCACCCTACGCGTTGGCTGCTGAATAGATAGACAAATCGCTGGCAGTGATGACGCATGGGAAGGAGGTCGGTGTTGCTCAGATTGGATCGTCGCTGAGTTTCAATGCCCCATCCGGGAGGGGGCGCTGCAACTCACCGGCAGATATCCCACCAAGCCAGGCGTCCCATTCCTCCGGCTTCGTCAGGATGACCGGCATGGCTTTGGGATGGATGGCGCCCACCTCCGCGTTTGGTGGACTGGTCAGGAAAGCGAAGAGATCGTCCGTGGTCTCTCCGTCGTTCACCTTTCGCACCGACGTCCAACCGCGGGTCTCGATCCCCGCAAAGAAGATTGGCCCGTCCTCTACAGGCACAAACCACTGGAAGCCTTTGCCCTTGCCCCTCGGCTCCGAAAAGCTGGTCAGCGGCACCAGGCAGCGATGCCCTTGGCCAAGCCACCTGCGCCAATGCGGCGATGCCAAGTTGCGGATATTGGTGACACCCGGATCGCGTTCGGTCTTCAGAACACTTCGCGGCGACGGCATGCCCCATCGCGCTTTCACCAGTTCGGGGCCACCCTCGCCATTGCGGATGATTGGCGCCCACTGGTCAGGATAGACCCTGCCTGGTTCGAGATTGCCTGCATTGTCCGTCAGGCCCTTGAACAGGCGGCGCATGGCCTCTTGAGGCATGGTGGCACTGTAAAGATTACACACGGCCTGATCTCCTTCTCCGTCAGCCTAGCATAGCCGAACTCGCCTCGACCACACTCCCCGGATGACGATGAACTCCCCCCCGGTTGACACATTGCCGCAATAAGAACAAAACAGGAACTATGATTCCGCAACTTTGAGATGAAAGGCCCCCTGCCCTACCATGCCCGATGCCGTTCCCCGCCCCACCGTCGCCGCCCTGCGCGCGCGCATCGCCCATCTCGAGGGCGCGGAGATGCATGCGCGCGAGGTGCTGCCCTTCGGCGTCGACAGGCTCGACCGGCGGATGCCGCAGGGCGGGCTGGCGAGGGGGTGTCTGCACGAGGTGGCGGGCGGTGGCGGCGGGGCGGTAGATGGGGCCGCAGCGGCATGCTTCGCCGCCGGTATTGCCGCCCGGCTGCCCGGGCCGGTGCTGTGGTGCGTGACCCAAGCCGATCTCTTCGCCCCGGGGCTGGAGCAGGCGGGCCTTTCGCCCGACCGAGTGATCTATGTCGAGGCGGGTAACGACACCGCGGTGCTGGCCTGCATGGAGGAAGGGCTGCGGCATGGCGGCCTGGGCGCGGTGGTGGCGGATGTAGCACGGCTGTCGATGACCGCCTCGCGCCGGCTGCATCTGGCGGCCAAGGCCTCGGGCACCACCGGCATCGCGCTCCGGCGCTGGCGGCGGCAGGCGGATGCCAGCGATTTCGGGCAGCCCACGGCGGCGATGACCCGCTGGCGGGTCTCGGTGCTGCCCTCGGCCCCCCTGCCCGTCCCGGGCGTCGGCCGGCCGCGCTGGCTGATCGAGCTGATCCGGGCGCGGGCCGGCGAGTCCTTCGATCTCGAACTGGAGGGTTGTGATGGCACGGGTCATCTCGGTCTGCCTGCCGATGTGGCCGATCGACCGGCGGCAGCGGCAGGCAGACAGCACGCCCTCGGCTGAGGCCCCGCTGATCCTGGTGGGCCGGCTCAGTAACCGCCGGGTGGTCACCGCCGCTTGCGAGGCGGCCATGGGTCTCGGCCTGCGCATCGGCATGCCGGTGAGCAAGGCGCAGGCGCTGGCGCTGGCGCTGGAGCGGCTTGGCCTGTGGCTTTTGCAGCGCATCGCGCCCATCGTGGCGGTCGATCCACCCGACAATGGCTATGCCGCATCCATTGCAGAGCTTCTTATACCGGAGCAAAGCCTGCTGTTGCTTGCTGGTTTCGCGGGCATTGCTCTTGGCGGCCTGCTGCTTTCGGCAGGCTATTTATATATGATTCTAGTGCTGAACGAGTGCACAAGGTTGCTTGGCGCTCTGGTTGAAGTAGGACAGAACTCACTGGTGGTCTATGTTTTGCAGGGCTTTGTTGCAAGCTTTGTATTCGGAGGCCGTAGGTGAGGGCTGTTTAAACGGTTCGGGTTTGTCAAGCTTTTGGCAATCGGTCTTCTGATAGCCGGGCTGCCTGTTTGTGCGATTGAAGTTGTGGCGGTACGCGCCGGCCGCGGTCCGGTGGAGGAGTTGCTGCGGTCGATGACCTTTGGTCGGTGCTGCAAAATGGTCGGTGCTGCAAAAGGAGCAGTTAGATTTGAGTTATTCCGCCTTCGACCATAGCCTGCTATTCCAATCGGTCAGTAGCACTTGATCGACCTTAACAGGTGTTAATTCGGCAGCCACTCTCCGGGCATCCGTATCCTCGCTTAACACCTGTTAAGCCACATTTCGCTTTCCAATCAGCGCCATCACCATCGGCCCGCAAGAAAACTCGCCTGACGCGGCCTTCGCTGTGAGTGCACGCAGATACCCACCCGGCGACCTGATCTCTGCAAAACGCTCTAGCATTGCCACCATGACAATCGATGCCTGTTCCGGTCCCATGCAACGCTGAGCCTCTTCCCAAGCTGACAGGCTGATGCCCATCGCAGGTCGCATATGACAGGCAGCATTGAAAAGCTGATGCCAGTGCCTGACCTCGCCTTGGTAAAACACACCAAGCGAGGGGCAGGCGGCAGTGACCAGATGAAGCGGGATATTCGGCATCTGCTGCATCTCTCGCTGGTCAATTCTGTCATCAAGCACGATAACCTGCTCATTTCGTGCATCGTTGCATTGCGCGGGATCTTCTAAGCTATGTTCAGAATCAATAGATTCTTTATTTGAACTATGATGGTGCTGCTCAATTTGGGCAGCATTGCTGTTCAGATCCTCTGTTCCAGGGCCGTCAATGATGCTCCTTGCGTGGTCGAGCAATGCCTCAAGCTTAGTGCGGAACTCGCCCAAAACCTCAGCTGAGAGTTTGCGGCGGAGGGCTTTGGCCACCACCACGGCCGTGTCATGCAGTTGCCGCCACAGATCAAGATCAGGCCTCACCTCTTGGCCGAACTCTGCCAGGGCCGCCAGATCGCGGCGCATGAGGCTTACAATCACCCGCAAGCGTTTGACGCCGCTTTCAGCATTGCGTACCGCGTCAGCCGCGCGCGCAATTTCTTCAGCGCGACGAAAGAGCGGGGAGAGGTCGAAGCCGAAGGCACAGCGCTCGTCACCATGCTTACGGGCGTAACGTTTCCCGTTCGGGCTGTCGCGCCTTGCCACCATGCCAGATTCGATCAGCCGGGAAAGATGGCGGCGCATCGTCGAGCAGGGCATGCCGTTCAGCCGTTCACAGATGGTCTTATTGGCCGGAAAAACGATCATCTCCGCGTTTCCGCCAAGCGCATCATGCGGAAAGAAGCTGAGAAGCCCCTGCAGAACTGTCAAATCGCGTTCCGTGAGGCCAAAGGCGGTCTGAGCTTTGGACAGCTCGCGCAGAAGCTCCCATTTGTTTATCGGCCTGTCCGGGACGGTGGCTTCCGTCCTTTCGACCACGCGCAGGTTGGCATGCGAAATTGGCCGCATAAACGGTGAAAGTGGCGTGTAATCCATAAGTTCATTCACGAAGGCAAAGATTCCACGTACCGCGAATCGCTTTGCGCTTGCGGGGTAGGGGCCAAATCGCTACATTCAGAGGTGCGAAAACTGAGTTTGTAGCGGGCTTCGCCCGGTGCAGAATCCAAAAAGGGTCTCGTGGGGCTTGCTTCACGGGGCCTTTTTCTCTTTTGCCTGTATCGTGCCTCCTTTTTTGTTGGTTGCTCGTCCTCAGTCTTCTGAACGTTTCCAACGCTCATGAAGCTCGGCGATCAACTGCGGGGCATTGCCCTCCAACCAGCTGACGAAATTTGAATCCTCGGCCCTAAGGTCGAGTGTGAACTGCTTGCCACGGCGCCCGGTGGCGACCATTGCTGCGCCAATACCGGGGATCAGTACGGCGGGCGGGCGATTGTGGAGCGGTGGGCCAGATCGTTGTGCTGACGACAGAACGGCAAGGAACGCTTTGTCGGATTTCTCATCAGCATCACCTGAATGCGTTGTCTTGATATTATTGGCCAATGATACCAGCGGGTCGCGGTCTGCATCGGCAGCCGCCAGCAATTTCTTGAGCTCTTCCCATCGAGGCCTGCCGATACCGGGCGCCGCACCGATGGCGAGGACAAGATCCTCTCCGACTGCTCTGACGACACTCAACAACTGAGAAACACCGGCCTCGGTTAGGTTCAGCACCTCTGCGACGCCTTTGTTCGTCCGTTCGGCCTCATTCAGATGATCGCCATCCAGCAGGGCGGCGGCGACAAGCGCCCGCTCGATAAAGCTGAGGTCGCGGCGTTCCTGATTTTCCAGAAGCTGATCGCGAAGCGCCTGATCGCCTTCAATCTCTGTGACGATGGCGCGAACCTTTATGCCAAGTTCGCGGCAGGCCTCAAGACGCCTCCGGCCATAGATCAGGCTGTAGCGATCACCGTCCAGGGGCCGCACGAGGATGGGGACGCGCTGGCCGTTTCTGGCAATCGACGCCTTCAAGCCCTCGACCCCGATTTGCAGTCGATCATCAAGCCGGCCCGTGGTCTCGATTTGGTCTGAGTCGATCTCGAACACGCCGCCGCGAAGACGGCGGCCCTCCATGGCGTCGGGGGCGTTGCGGAGGGTCTGCAGCGGCAGACCGAGTTTAGGCTTTCTTGCCATTGCGTCCCCATGTGCTTTGGACAAGTGCTGCGATCTCGTCATTGACGGCATTCATGGAATCGATGGCGCGATCAAAGGTTTGTCTTGTGAAATCTCTTCGGTCCGCTTCGTACAGCGTCTGCTTTGTAAGCCCGGCGTCAGAGATGGCGGTGGATTCCACCATATGGTTTGTGAGGACGGAACGACCGAAAAGACCGCGGATAAAAGCGATGACCTCGGTCTGGGGGGCGTCGCCGACCTTGTAGCGTGTCGGCAGGAAGCGCAGCCAATCAAAGCGCAGATTTGCGCCTGCGTCCCGGATAACCCCAAGCAGATCGGCCGTCATCCGCAGAAACTGCGACATGGACATGAGGTCAAGCATCTGGGGGTGAACGGTTACAAGAACACCCGAAGAGGCAGACAGCGCCGACATTGTCAGAAAGCCAAGCTGGGGCGGGCAGTCGATCACGACCACGTCGTAATCCGCCTCAACGCTGCCAAGCGCGTCCCGGACACGGGCAAAGAATGCCCGCGCCCCGCCCCGCTGAATCGCAGCGGGCGTTTCATGCTCGAACTCCATCAGCTCAAGATTGCCGGGGATCAGGTCGAGACCACGGATATAGGTTTTGCGGATCACATCCGAGATAGGGACCGGATCGTCATAGCGGACCGCGTCATAAAGCGTTCCGCCCTCCATTAGATCAATCTCGGGCTGGATACCGTGAAGAGCAGACAGAGACGCCTGCGGGTCCAGATCAATCGCCAGAACCCGGTACCCCTTGAGGGCAAACCGCTGTGCCAGATGAGCCGAGGTCGTGGTCTTGCCGCTGCCACCCTTGAAGTTCACAACGGATATGACCTGAAGTTCATCACCCTGCCAACGCCCCGGCACATAGGTTCCGGGCTTTTTCGCGTTTGTTTCCAATGCATGACGGATCTGCCAGATATCATCCAGCGTATAGCGGCGGTGGCTGCCCGCCGTTGTCTCGACGTTTGCGATTTTTCCTTCCCGATGCAGCTTGCGGAGATAGGTGTGGTCGACGCCTAGCAGTTCGGCAGCCTCGCCACTGGTCAGGCTTCGCATGACCTTTTTCGCGTCCGGCGGAAAATGGGCTGCGCGCTGAGCATGAAGATTTGACGCGAGAAGTTCCGCGTAATGTCCAATGGCGATATCCAGATCCTGCTCAGCTTCGCTCATATCCGTCCCGATCCGTGGGCGCGCTTTTTATCTGATCGCGCGTTATTTTTCGAGACTATTGCCCGCGCAACCAGATTCGTGCAAGCACTTTCTAGACTCGGTGGCTTTCCGGTCGCTCAGCACAAACACGTTGTGTCTTGCACCGGGCTCACCAGCGGGTGCACAGATGCTCAACCGCGCGGGCCAGCGGCACCGCTCGCAGACCGTTGCTTGCCGGAACCTCATGTTCACCCGCATAGACCAGCAGCTTTTGGTCAGCCCCGATATCCTCGACCGCGAGATGAAAACCTCGCGATACCTTTGGGGTGGTGGTGCGCTTGATTTCAATCGCCCAAGTTTCGTTTCCGGGAAGCCTCAGAACAAGGTCCAGCTCCGCACCTGCGGCCGTCCGGTAGAAATAAGGCTCGGTCCCCGCGGGTGCGCAGGCGATCAGGGTCTCGATGCAGAACCCTTCCCAGCTGCCGCCGACCACCGGATGGCCGAGCAGGCTCTCCATGGAACCAAGGCCAAGCAGGGCGTGGACAAGGCCGCTGTCCCTCACAAAGACCTTTGGCGATTTGACGAGGCGCTTGCCGACATTCTCGTGCCAAGGCTGCAGGCGTCGCACCAGCATGAGATCAACGAGCAGATCAAGATAGCGCCCAACCGTCTGACCCGACACACCCAACCCCTCGGCCAGCGCAGCAGCATTCAGCAGCCCGCCCTGTGCATGTGCCAGCATTGTCCAGAAGCGGCGCAAGGTGGTCGCCGGTATTCGCGGCCCAAGGGCAGGGATGTCGCGCTCCAGATAGGTCCGCAGAAAATCCCCGCGCCAGCCAATGCTGGCGCTGTCATTCTCTGCCTGAAAACTGTCAGGAAAGCCCCCGCGCAGCCACAGGTCGTTCTGCCGTTCGCGGCCTACCTCATCAAGCAGAAGGGGTGGCATTTCGATATAGCGGACGCGACCGGCAAGGGATTCTGCAGATTGATGAAGCAGCACATTCGATGCAGAGCCCAGCAAAAGGAATTGTCCCGTGCGGAACCCCTTGCGCCTGCGCATGTCAATCTGCCCGCGGAGGCTTTTGAACAGGCCGGGCATCTGCTGAACCTCGTCAAGGATCACGAGCCGACCCGCCTGTTCGTCCAGATAGAGATCGGGCTCGGTCAGGACCTGCCGGTCTGCGTCGCGCTCCATGTCCAGGTATACAGAGGGGCGTTGCTCGGCTATCTCCATTGCAAGAGTGGTTTTTCCGACCTGCCGGGGCCCCAAGAGCACAACGGCCGCTTGGCTTTGAAGAGCGGATAACACGATCTGGTTGGTGCGGCGTTGATACATACCTTGTAACTATTCCATGAAATGGAGGTTTTGCAAGGTTGTTCTGTTTTACAGCCGCTCCAATGTCTTGACCTTTTCTAACAGCATCTTCACGGATGAGAGCTGCCAGCTTGTCCGCCCGCGCGGGGCGCGTTCGCGCATGGCCTCCAGCCGGGTGCAGATCGCCTGCAGAGTGATGTCGGGATCGGCGCCTATGACGGCGGCGACAAGGGCGGGCAGGCGGTCATCTGCGCCGCGGCGGCGGGCGCAGTCCAGCACAAACCGGGGCAGGAAGCCGTCGCGGATATTGGCGTTCACCACGTGCAGCAGCCGCGCCTGCGTCCAGCGCCGGGCCTCGGGCAGGGGTGCGTTGATGATGCGCAGCACGTCCTCCCACGGCATGTCCGGGCGCAGGCGGCGCACATGGGGGACCCAGCCCGTCGCGCTCTGCCTCAGTCGCTCCATGTAGCCGTCGTGTCGGGTGAGGCGGACCTTGCGCAATGCGGCCGGATCGCGGGCGCGCAGGCCGGAATTGCCGCCGATCCGGCCCTGACTGCGGGCGCCTTCCCGCCCTGCCTTGGTGCGCTCTCGGATCAGGGCGCGTTCAAATTCAACGGCGGCGCTCAGAACCTGCAGCGTAAATTTGCCCTGCGGCGAGGCGGTGTCCATCGGGTCCTGGATCGAGCAGAAGAACGCGCCTTTGGCTTCCCGCCGCTCAATCACCTCCAGCAGGAGCGACAGCGACCGCGCCCGACGGTCGATCCGCACCATGACCAACGTGTTGCCCCGTCCGATGCGGTCCAGCACGCGGGCGAGCACGGGCCGAGCGCGAGTGCCACCTAAGCCCTGTTCTTCGTGGATATCAGAGCAGCCCGTAGATTTCAGGGTCTGCACCTAGGGCAGGGGGGTCTGATCTTCGGTCGAAACGCGGGCGTAGCCGAGCAGGGGCATCAGAAGAACCGTTTTGCATAAAAGCTAAGCTTTAATAAACGACCGTTTGTAAACAGAAGCAAGTAATCTGCCCTCGATCATATGCTCTGTTTCTTCAGTGGATGAAGACCAATCGCAGGGCTCTCGTGCCCTTGGTAGCCAAGCAGTGAAACTGCTGCAGTCGGCCTCCAGAAAATACATCAGTACTCTTCATAAAAGTACTAAGTTGATGCCTGAAGTTATCTAGGCACTGCATTAAAATGAAAAAGAGGCTTCGCTCCTCGATCAGATGCCGTGGTAAGCGGGGCAAATTTCCGGGCAGCTCAGTTCAGACAGGCTGCCCCGCGACAAGGTCAGGGAGGAACGGGACGCGTCCAGCCGACTGGTTGAGGCCGAGCCGATCGCCCAGATAAACGAAGAAGGAGATGCCGAGCTTTCGACAGGTCTTCATCAACCCAAGCATGACATCGCGGGCCTGGCGGCCATCAATGCTCATTGTGCCGCCTGAGATCCGCCGTTTGGTCACGCAGGCACGCAGGTCGTTTTCCGAGGCATTGGTGTGGAGTGGAGTTTCCGGCCGCTCCAGCACTTTCAGCAGTTCGTGCTTTCGTCTGTGCAAGCGGGCTAGCAGCTGGTCCAAGTCGTTGTAGCCGGTCAGTTGCGTGAAGATGTTGTCGAAGCGCTTGGCAAGCATGGGGCAGTCTGCCTCAGCAGGGGTCAGCTTCCAGAGCTTCAGATCTCGATACAGTGTCCAGATCTCGTCCCGGATCTTCTCGATCTTGCGTGCCTGTTGGGGCGTCTTTGGCATTAGCTTCTGCAGCAGGCGCTCGGCATGTACCCAACACAAGGCATGATTGGGGACACGGAACTGCCCGGCATCATCGGACACGACCACCGTGTTTTCCATCAGCCCGTAATGGCGCACCGCGCCCCAGAGGGCGCCCTCGCTGACCTCACGCAGCAAGGTTCGGTCGAAGACATCTATGCGAAGTGCTACCAGGTGCTCGTACCAGGCCATCTGCGAGGTCAATAAGGTCTTTGGATGGGCGGCAAGATAAGCGACGACGTCCGGCGCGACTTTGCGACGGCGCATGTAATCGAGCGCTGCATCGTTGATCACGTAATCCTCGCGACCGGCCCGCAAGAGTGACAGGAAATTCAGCCGCGACTTCGAGCGGCCTGTCCGAAACACGGTAAAGTCGGCACCGCCGATCTGTGTCGTGATCCCGTCGCGGCGGGCGTGGCGGGCGCCAGTGTCATCCACGCTGATGAAGGGTGCTGTTGCCAGGCCGGCCCGAAGGACTGCTTGATCCTCTTCGATAAAGCCGTCAAGACGACTGGTCAGGATGCGCACGACCTGCCGCTTGGAGATTTCCATGCCGATCCCGTTCAGGATCAAGGTCAGCCGTTCCGTCGTGACCTGCCCCTGGGCATGAAGGACAAGACAGAACCGGCGCAGGTTGGCGCCAAAACCGCCGAGCAGTCCCGCTGGCAACGGTGCGATGATCGTCTTGCCCTCTGGAGTCAGCCAGCGCTCGCGGCGATAACGGACAACTTCGGACGAGATCGCCAGCTCACGGACCAGAACTGTCTCGTAGCCTTTGAAGCGCGACCCGGTGGGAGCCTTGGTCGTCAGTACCTCTTCGCGGGTGACACGATCCCGGTCGCGCTTGGCACCGCGGCGCCGTGATGGACCGCCAGATTTGCGAACTTCGCGTTCCGTAGCCTTCTCCATGCCGGATGGCTTGAAGGGAGGCCGAGGGGGCAGGTTCTTCAGCCGCGCAATCTCATCGCGCAGTTCCTGGTTCTCCACCTGGAGCGCCGCTTGCGACGTCTCGGCCGTCTCGAGTTGATCGGCGAGTTGGGACACCTGGTCTTCGAGGGAATGAAGCCGCTGCGACAGATCAATGACGAGCCGACGCAAACTGTCGGCGCTCAGCATCTCAAAGGCATCATCTGACGGCAGGCTCATACGATCTTGGTCTGATTCAAGATCGTATGAACCCGCTTTTGGATGATGGATCTGAGCCACTGTCCCCCGACGCCCTGCGTCGGCTCGCTGTGGATCTGTCGCAACGGTTTGGGGCGCTCGAGGCACAAGTCGCCGACTTGAGAGGCGAGCTCGAGAAATCCGAACTTGCCCGGGCTGCTCTCCAAGCTGAAAACCAAGTCTTGCGCGACGAGATTGCGCGGCTGAAGAACTTGCCACCGCGCCCCCCTTTCAAGCCGTCCGGCATGGAAAAGGCGACGAACCGTGACCTTGGCAAGGCAGCAGGGACGGCTCGGCGAAGGGGACCCAAGCGCGACACGGACCGTGTCACGCGTGAAGAGGTGCTGAGAGCCGAGGCTCCGGCAGGATCACGCTTCAAGGGCTATGAAACTCTTCTGGTTCGCGAGCTGGTCATGTCTGCCGAACTTGTCCGCTATCGGCGGGAGCGGTGGCTAACGCCGGAGGGCAACACAATCATTGCGCCATTGCCGGCGGGATTGATCGGCGGCTTTGGTGCTAACCTGCGCCGGTTCTGCCTTGTCCTTCATGCCCAAGGGCAAGTCAGTAACTGGGGCAGATTTCCGGGCATGATCGTTGCGCTCTTGATCTCGGTCTGATTCAAGATCGTATGAACCCGCTTTTGGATGATGGATCTGAGCCACTGTCCCCCGACGCCCTGCGTCGGCTCGCTGTGGATCTGTCGCAACGGTTTGGGGCGCTCGAGGCACAAGTCGCCGACTTGAGAGGCGAGCTCGAGAAATCCGAACTTGCCCGGGCTGCTCTCCAAGCTGAAAACCAAGTCTTGCGCGACGAGATTGCGCGGCTGAAGAACTTGCCACCGCGCCCCCCTTTCAAGCCGTCCGGCATGGAAAAGGCGACGAACCGTGACCTTGGCAAGGCAGCAGGGACGGCTCGGCGAAGGGGACCCAAGCGCGACACGGACCGTGTCACGCGTGAAGAGGTGCTGAGAGCCGAGGCTCCGGCAGGATCACGCTTCAAGGGCTATGAAACTCTTCTGGTTCGCGAGCTGGTCATGTCTGCCGAACTTGTCCGCTATCGGCGGGAGCGGTGGCTAACGCCGGAGGGCAACACAATCATTGCGCCATTGCCGGCGGGATTGATCGGCGGCTTTGGTGCTAACCTGCGCCGGTTCTGTCTTGTCCTTCATGCCCAAGGGCAAGTCACGACGGAGCGGTTGACCTCGATCCTGAACGGGATCGGCATGGAGATCTCCAAGCGGCAGGTCGTGCGGATCCTGACCAGCCGTCTCGAGGATTTCGTGGCGGAAGATCGGTCGGTTTTGAGGACCGGTTTGGCGACAGCACCTTTCATCAGCGTGGATGACACTGGCGCCCGCCATGCCCGCCGCGACGGGATCACGACGCAGATTGGCGGGGCCCGCTTTACCGTGTTTCGGACAGGCCGCTCGAAGTCACGATTGAACTTTCTATCTTTGCTCCAGGCCGGTGGCGAGGATTACGTCATCAACGACGCAGCGATTGAATACATGCGCCGTCGCAAAGTGGCGCCGGAGGTGGTGGCCAGGCTCGCCGGCCACCCCCAGACCTTATTTAAATCACAGATGGCCTGGTATGATCATCTGGTGAGGCTTCCCCTGGATGTCTTCGACCGCACTCTGGTGCGCGAGGTCAGTGAGGCGGCCCTTTGGGGCGCGGTGCGCCATCACGGGTTGATGGAGAACACAGTGGTCGTGTCCGACGATGCCGGACAGTTCCGTATCGCCAATCATGCCCTGTGCTGGGTCCATTCCGAGCGGTTGCTGCAAAAGCTGATGCCCAAGGTGCCGCAACAGGCCAAAAAGCTGGAACGAATACGGGATCAGGTTTGGGCGCTCTACCAGGATCTGAAGCACTGGAAGCTCACTCCCACAGAGGCGGACCGCCCCATCCTTGCCAAGCGCTTCGACGACATCTTCGGGCAGCGCAGTGGCTACAAGGATCTGGATCAGCTGCTGGTCCGGCTGCACAGGCGGAAGAATGAGCTGCTGATGGTGCTGGAGCGCCCCGAGATCCCGCTCCACACCAATGCGTCCGAAAACGATCTACGCGCCTGCGTAACCAAGCGTCGCATCTCGGGCGGCACCATGAGTGCTGATGGCCGCGAGGCCCGTGACGTCATGCTCGGGTTGATGAAGACCTGCCGAAAGCTCGGCATCTCCTTCTTCGCCTATCTGGGTGACCGGCTCGGCCTCAATGGGCCAGAGAAGCGCGTCCCGTTCCTTCCGGAACTCGTCGTCGTTCGGCCCGCCTGAACCACACTGCCCGGAAATCTGCCCAAGTTACAATGCCGTGTAACTGGGGCAGATTTCCGGGCATGATCGTTGCGCTCTTGATCTCGGTCTGATTCAAGATCGTATGAACCCGCTTTTGGATGATGGATCTGAGCCACTGTCCTCCGACGCCCTGCACCATGAGTGCTGATGGCCGGGAGGCCCGTGACGTCATGCTGGGTTGATGAAGACCTGCCGAAAGCTCGGCATCTCCTTCCTCGCCTATCTCGGTGACCGGCTCGGCCTCAGTGGGCCAGCCGCGCGCATCCCGCCCCTTCCAGAACTCGTCGTCGTTCGGCCCGCCTGAACCACACTGCCCGGAAATCTGCCCCAGTTACGATGCCGTCCCTGACCGATCCCCGGCCCTGGCTTGCCGCACAGGCGGCTCAAGCCTCTGCACTGGCAGATGCGGCCCGCGATCTCGGGCGGCTGGAGGCCACGTTGCTGGCGCTGCCCGCGGCGGAGGCCGCAGGGGCCTGCGAACGCCTTGCCCATCTCGAGGTCGAGGCGATGCTGCGGGCGCAGGGGCTGATGCTGGGTCGAGACGAGATCGGCCGCGAACTGATGGAGGCCCGCGCGGCATCCGACCCGGAGGCGTTGCGTCTGGAGCTATGCGGGATTTTGGGTGACGCGGCCTGATCAAGCGGCGCGGCTTTCGTTGGCGTCCTGCTCGGCGACACCGTCAGTGAACTTGACGCCTTCGACGACGAGAGGCAACTGGTTTGCGCCCTTCAGTCGTCGCCATTTCTTCGCTGCGGCCTGAACCAGCTTGAACACCATCAGCTTCGCTGTCTTCTGAGACAACGCGCCTTTGGTTCGGACGGTGCGATGGCGGACGGTCGCGAAGACGCTCTCGATCGGGTTGGACGTGCGCAGGTGGTCCCAGTGAGCGGCCGGGAAGTCGTAGAAGGCCAGCAGTGCCTCTCGATCCTTGGTCAGGCAGGCGACGGCTTTCTCGTATTTCACGCCATACTTCTCGACGAAGGTATTGACGGCGGTCTCTGCCGCCGCGCGGGTCGCGGCTTGCCAGATCTCCCGCAGGTCAGTCTTCACCGCCGGGTGCATCGACTTCGGAAGCTTGTTCAGGACGTTGGACACCTTGTGGGTCCAACAGCGTTGGTGGCGCGTGTCGGGGAAGATCTCATCCAGCGCCTTCCAGAAGCCAAGGGCACCATCTCCGACCGCGAGGTCCGGTGGCGCCGAGAGGCCGCGGGCCCTGAGGTCGACCAGCAGTTCATGCCAGCTCTGCGCGCTCTCGCGGACCCCAACCTGGAACCCCAGCAGCTCCTTCTTCCCTTCCGGCGTCGCCCCGATGATCACCAGCATGCACTCGGCCTGCGGCTCCATCCGGGCCTGCAGATACACGCCGTCGGCCCAGACATAGACGTAGCGCCGGGCCGAGAGGTTTCGGCGTTGCCAGCGGTCATGTTCTGCTTGCCACTCGCCCGTGAGCCGCGAGATCGCTCCTGGCGACAGGTTGGGCGCATCCGGACCGACCAGCGCGCTCAGAGCCTCCTGGAAGTCTCCAGTCGAGACGCCGCGCAAGTAGAGGACCGGAAGCAGAGCATCAAGGCTAGGCGAACGGCGCGCCCACTTCGGAAGAATGCGCGAATTGAACCGGATCTTGTCCTCCGGCGGCGCATCAGCTGCCCGGTCGCGCACCTTCTGTCTCTGCACCGGGATAGGGCCGATCCCGGTCTGGATGTTCCGCTCAGGGCCGGTGCCGTGGTGGACAACGCGCTGCCTGCCATCGGGCAGGCGCTCCTCAGCAAACTGCGCGACAAAACTCGCGGCCTCAGCCCTGAGTGCCGCTGCCAGCATCTGCCGGGCGCCGTCGCGTGCAATCTCGGTGAGTGGATCAACGACAGATCCGGGCTGGTGAAGCGGGGTGATCGTGATATCATCTTCCAAGGCGTATCGCTCCTTCGGGAGGTTCTGGCAGGCTTTGACACCCACCACGATACGCCGCCTTCTCAGACCCCATCACCCAAAATCGGCCATAGCTCTTGCGTCTGGCGCGGTGGGCTGTCCGCCGGCTGGAAGGGCAGGGGGCTTTGATGGACCTGCCGGCCTTTCTGGGGCTACACCGCCGCGCCGCATCCGATGAGCCATCGGCGACCAGCATGGACCTGCGCCTCCAGGGCAGGGAGTTCGATGGCGCAGCCGATGAGTTCCTGGCGGCCGTCGATGCCTTCGCGGCGTTGCATCCGCTGGCGCGTGGCCCTGCGGCTCTCGCCCTGTGGCGCATGGCCGAGCTGTCTCCACCGGGGCAGGTGGTTGAGCCGGCTGTCTGGTCGGCGCGCCACATGGCGGCAGGGGCCGAGGGGCTGCGCTTCGTCCCCTTCGGCCGGCATGGGCGGCGGGTCTGGACCGGCTATGGTCCGCCCGCGGATCGGCTCGCCACGCATCTTGCCGCGCTGCGCTCCGGTGCACAGGAGGCGCGGTCCCTGATCCTGCGCATCGGGGCCTGGTCCGAGCAGGCCCGGGCCGCCACCGCCGGCATCAAGGGCGACAACGCCGCCCGGGTCATCGCCGTGCTGGCAGCACGCCCCTTTTGTCTCGGCCATGGAGATGGAGACGCGCGCCGGCATCAGCCGCCCTACGGCCGAGCGCATGCTGAAGCGCCTGAACGAGCTCGGCCTCACCCGCGAAGTGACCGGCAATCGCAGGTTCAGGCTGTGGACCGCCCATCTGTGATCGTCACCTCCCCCCGGAAGCCGACGCGCCCCAGGAATGACGACGCGCCGGCGAGCCTGGCGCCGGGCCGGGGGCCTCAGCCCGTCCCGCACGCCTTGCCCGGCCGCAGGGGATAGATGACCTGGCCGTCCTCCTGCCCGCGGGGCCATTGGCCGTCGCGGCGCAGGCGGACCTGGTCCTGCCAGCCGCGCGGGCTGATGCCGATATGGCGCTTGAAGAGGCGCGAGAAGTAATAGGCATCGGCGAAGCCCAAGCGATGCGCGGTCTCGGCCACCGAACAGCCGGTCTCGAGGAACTGCATGCCCGTCTCCATCCGCTTGAACTCCTGGTACTTGGCCGGGGTGCTGCCCAGGCTGCGACGGAACTCCCGGCGGAAGTAGTCGGGATTGTAGGGGGCGGCGGCCACCACGCGCTCGGACAGTCCGGGCTGCAGGCAGTCGGCGGCGATCTGCGCGGCGGCGACGGTGATGGCCATGGACAGGCCCACGCTGTCGTCCAGCCCCGTGTCGCCGGGCGTGGTCCAGGCGATGAAGGCGTCGTCGATGAACTCGGTCAGCATCACCATGAAGGCATGGTGCATGGCCAGGGTGGTCGATCCGGCGGGCGCGCTGGCGCGGTAGTGGCGGACCAGCGGCTCCAGCATCGGCCAGCGTGACAGGCGGACCACGCGGCGAAAGCGCATGCGGCCCAGAAGGTCGTGATGACCGAACAGCTCCAGCCGGAAATGCTGCGCGAGGCCTGTATAGATCCGGGCGGGGTCGGGATTGCTGCCCTGGAACCGGGTGTTGCCGGGGATCAGCATGGCCATGCCGGGGGTCAGGCGGATGCGTTCGCCCTGCAGGATGTAGTCGCCCGTTCCCTCGAGGCAGATGACCAGGTCGTGGACCGCGTTCACCTTGTCGATGGACCAGCTGTGCGAATGCTGCATGCGGATCGCCGAACGGGTCAGCGTCAGGTCCAGCGCACGGGGCGGGATGCCGGCCAGCACGGCGGCGGGCATCAGGGGCTGTTCGGTTTCGTCCATCTTTTTCTGCGTTAACGTCAATTCATCTTTGTCATCCAACTGAGATACTAGCAGACCAGACCGTGCCTGTCGCGGTCCCTGCCGATCGAATCGAGGGAGGAGCGATTTGATGATGCGATCCGAACATGGCGTCCGCATGCCCAGTTGCGGGGGCTTCTGATGGAAAGCCCGCGCATCGGACTGGCCTATCTGGCCCCCTATCTGATCGGACTGCTGGTCTTTACCGCGATCCCCTTCCTGGGCTCGCTGTATCTCAGCTTTACCGACTACAACCTGATCCAGTCGCCGGTCTGGTCCGGGATGGACAATTTCCGAGAGCTGATGAACGACCGCACCTTCATGCGGTCGCTGCGGGTGACGCTGCTCTACGTGTTCATCACGGTGCCCCTGAAGCTGGCCTTCGCGCTGTTCATCGCGGTGATCCTGAACTATCGCCTGCGCGCCATCGGGTTCTTCCGCACCGCCTATTACGTGCCCTCGATCCTGGGCGGGTCCATCGCGATCGCGGTGCTGTGGCGCTACATCTTCGCGGATGCGGGGCTGGTGAACATGGTGCTGACCGGCATCGGGCTGGAGCCCGTGAACTGGTTCGGCGATCCGGTCAACGCGCTGTTCACCATCAGCCTGCTGCGCACATGGCAGTTCGGGTCTGCGATGGTGATCTTCCTGGCCGCCCTGCAGGCAGTGGACAAGTCGCTCTACGAGGCGGCGGCCATCGACGGCGCGAACAAGTGGCACAGCTTCGTCCACATCACCCTGCCGCTGATCACGCCGGTCATCTTCTTCAACCTGATCATGCAGATGGTCCAGGCGTTCCAGGAGTTCAACGGACCCTACATCATCACCGGGGGCGGGCCGCTGAAATCGACCTATCTGCTGCCGCTCTACATCTATGACGAGGCCTTCAAGAACTTCAACATGGGCTATGCCTCGGCCATAGCCTGGGTGCTGTTCCTGATCATCATGGTGCTGACCGTGGTCGCGTTCTGGTCCTCGAAGAAGTGGGTCTATTACGCCGGCGACAAGAGGAGCTGACATGACCGATATCGCAACCGCCATCCCCGCCACTGCCGCGCCCGCCCACGAGGTCCGCGCCGCCCGCCTGTCCGCCTTCATCCGCTACACGCTGCTGACGGTGGTGGGGCTGATCATGCTCTATCCGCTGATCTGGCTGATCGGGGCGTCCTTCAAGACCAATTCCGAGATCTTCGGATCCATCGGCTTCATCCCCCGCGAGCCCACGCTGGAGGGTTACGTGAAGGGGTGGGAGACCTCGACCCCCTACACCTTCGGGCGGTTCTTCTGGAACACCTTCCTGATCATCCTGCCCAAGACCATCTTTACCGCGATCTCCTGCGCGCTGGTGGCCTACGGGTTCGCGCGCTTCGAGTTTCCGTTCAAGCGGTTCTTCTTCGCGACCCTGATCGCCACGCTGCTGCTGCCGAACGTCGTCACCCGCATCCCGCAATACATCCTGTTCCGGGACCTGGGCTGGCTGGATACCTATTTGCCGCTCTGGGTGCCCTCGGCCTTCGCGGGGGATGCGTTCTTCGTCTTCATGCTGGTCCAGTTCCTGCGCGCCATCCCGCGCGACATGGAGGAGGCCGCCCGCGTCGACGGCGCGAACAGCTTCCAGACGCTGATCCATATCGTCGTGCCCATGCTGCTGCCGGCGCTGATCTCGGTCATGCTGTTCCAGTTCATGTGGACGATGAACGACTTCCTCGGGCCGCTGATCTACCTGTCCTCGGTCGAGAAGTTCCCCGTCAGCCTGGCGCTGAAACTGTCGATCGACACGACCGAGGCGTTCGACTGGAACCGCATCCTGGCGATGTCGGTCCTGGCGCTGCTGCCCGCGCTGATCGTGTTCTTCATGGCTCAGAAATACTTCATCGAAGGCATCTCTGCCGGTGGGGTGAAAGGATAATCCGATGGCCCGTCTGCAAATCCGCAATCTTGAAAAGACCTATGCCAATGCCTTCAAGGCCGTCCACGGGATCAACCTGGATGTCGAGGATGGCGAGTTCATGGTGCTTGTCGGCCCCTCGGGCTGCGCGAAATCGACCACGCTGCGCATGATCGCGGGGCTGGAAAGCATCTCGGGCGGCGACGTGGTGATCGGCGACACGGTCGTCAATCGCCTGCAACCGGGCAAGCGCGGCATCGCGATGGTGTTCCAGAACTATGCGCTTTATCCGCATATGAAGGTCAGGAAGAACCTGTCCTTCGGCCTGCGCCTGCAGCGCGCCTCCAAGGCCGAGATCGAACGGCGCACCGCCGATGTCGCCCGCATCCTGGAGATCGAGCCGCTGCTGGACCGCCTGCCCAAGGAGCTGTCCGGCGGCCAGGCGCAGCGCGTGGCCCTGGGCCGCGCGCTGATCAAGGAGCCCAAGGTCTTCCTGTTCGACGAACCCTTGTCGAACCTGGACGCCAAGCTGCGCGCCTCGATGCGGGTGCGCATCACCGATCTGCACCGGCGGCTGAAGGAAGAGGGCATGTCCTCGACCGTCATCTATGTCACCCATGACCAGACCGAGGCGATGACCATGGGCGACCGCATCTGCGTGATGAAGGACGGCCGCATCATGCAAGTGGCCGATCCCAAGACGCTGTACGACCGCCCCGCCAACGCCTTCGTCGCGGGCTTCATCGGCAGCCCCGAGATGAACCTGATCGAGGGACGGCTGGACGGCGCAACCTTTCGCGTGGGCGACCAGGTGCTGGCGCTGCCGGACGAGTTGATGGCCCGCCTGCGCGGCTGGACGGGCTCTGCCACGCTTGGCATCCGCCCGCAGCATCTGCGGCTGAACACGGGGTCGGGCCTGACGGGCCGCGTGACGGGGGCCGAGTTCATGGGCCACGAGGTCGTGCTGCATCTGGACGTGGCGGGCGCGCGCATGGTCGCGGTGCTGCCCTCGGCCGATTACGCCGCACTGGATCGCGGCGCGGAAGTGCGGCTCGCCCCCGAACCGGGCACCGCGCATGTCTTTGACGGGGCAGGCGAGAATGTCTCGCTGCCCGTGCTGAACTGAGGGAGGGGACCCATATGAAACTGCTGACAACGACGATCCTGACGACCGGCCTGCTGGCGGGCGCCGTGCAGGCGGACGAGCTGCGCATGTCCTGGTGGGGGGGCGATGCCCGCCACGCGCAGACGCAGGAAGCGCTGCAAGTGTGCGGCACCAAGCACGGCCACCAGGTCGCCGCCGAGTTCACCGGATGGGCGGGCCATCAGGAGCGCATCACCACCCAGATCGCCGGCCGGACCGAGGCCGACATCATGCAGATCAACTGGCCCTGGCTGCCGCTGTTTTCCCGCGACGGCACGGGGTTCGCGGACCTGCGCGACTTCTCGGACATCATCGACCTCTCGCAATGGACCGAGGAGCAGCTGGCCGGGGGCGAGATGAACGGCGTCCTGAACGGCTTGCCCGTGGCCGAGACGGGGCGGGTCTATTTCTTCAACAAGACCGTCTTCGACGCCGCGGGCCTGCCCCTTCCCACCAATTGGGACGAGGTCCGCACGGCCACCGGCCAGCTGGGCGAGGGCGTGCTGCCCTTCGAGGCGCAGGGGCTGAACGCGATCTTCCTGGTGTCGACCACCGTCACCCAGATGACCGGCAAGGACCTGATCGACGCCCAGACCACGACCGTCGCCTGGACCCCCGAGGAGCTGGCCGAAGGTATCCGCTTCTACCTGTCGCTGGTCGATGATGGTGCGATCCGCAGCTGGCAGCAGGTCGCCGGCGAGGGCAATATCGAGCTGTTCGAGATGCGCCCCTGGGCCGATGGCCGCATCGCGGGCACCTATGAGTGGGATTCGGCCTATGCCAAATATGCCGATCCGTTGGGCGATCAGGACCTGGTGCCGGTGCCGATCCTGCAGGTGGATGGCGCGGTGAACGACGGCACCTATCGCAAGCCCTCGATGCTGCTGGCGATCTCCGCCCGGTCCGAGAACCCGCAGGCGGCGGCGCAGATCATCGACTGCCTGATGAACGACCCCGAGGCGGTCGACATCCTGGGGGATTCGCGCGGCCTGCCCGCCAGCCGCGCGGCATCCGAGCGTCTGGCCGCCGAGGGGGGGATCGATCCGAACGTCGCCGCCGCCCATGATCTGGTGCTGGCGGGCAACGGCCCCGTGCCCTCGCCCCTGAACGAGCATCCCAAGGTGCGCGAGATCTTCGGCGATTACCTGGAGGCCGCCGCTTACGGCCAGATCGAGCCCGAGGATGCGGCGCTGGAGATGATCGACGAGATGAACCGCGCGATCCGCAGCTTTCGCTGACACCCCCCGGCGGCCGTGATCCCCAGGCCGCCGGTCCCTTTCGAGGAGCGTTCCATGGACATGGACATCGTGGCCGCGACGCCGCGCGCGGTCGCCCTGCGACTGGCGGTGCCGGGTGGTCTGTATCATCTGCCCGCGCCGCTGGACTGGCGCGTGACCGGGCCGGGTCTGGACCGGCGCGGCACCACTAACCGCGTGGTCACGCCCTTTCACGACCTGCCCCCCGGAACCGCCCTGCGGATCGAGGTGGCGGGCTTTGCGGCCCTGACCCTGACCACGCCGCCCTGCGCGGGCACGGTCACGCTGGATGATCCGGGGCGTGCGCAGGCCCTGCTGGACGCGCTGCCCGATGGCGGCACGCTGATCGTGCCGCCGGGCCGCTGGCAGGTGGCGCCGCTGCTGATCGGGTCCCACCGTCACCTCTATCTGGCGGTGGGCGCCGAGCTGGCCGCCCCCGACACGCGTGACGGCTGGCCGATCCTGACCGCGGCGCAGGGGGGCAGCTGGGAAGGCCTGCCCGAGGCCTGCCACCGCGCGCTTCTGACCGCGCTGGACGCTTGCGACATCTCCATCGCCGGTCCGGGCCGGGTAGATGGGGGTGGCGCGCGCGGCGACTGGTGGTCCTGGCCCAAGGAGACGCGCCATGGCGCGCGCCGTGCGCGGCTGCTGCATCTGGTCGGTTGCCGGGACGTGACCGTGCTGGGCCCGACCTTCGTCAATGCGCCCAGCTGGACCCTGCATCCCTGCCACTCGCAGCGCCTGATCTTTGCCGCGCTCAGGGTCGAGAACCCGCCCGACAGCCCGAACACGGACGGTCTGAACCCCGAAAGCTGCACCGATGTCACCATCGAGGGCGTGCATTTCACGACCGGCGACGACTGCATCGCCATCAAGGCGGGCAAGCGGACGGATGACGGGAACGGCGACCACTTGGCCCCCACCCGCGACATCCGCATCCGCCATTGCCGGATGGAGCGCGGCCATGGCGGCGTCGTCATCGGGTCCGAGATGTCGGGCGGCGTCACCGATGTCCAGGTCAGCCGGTGCGAGATGCAGGACACCGACCGTGGCCTGCGCATCAAGACCCGGCGCGGGCGCGGCGGAGAGGTCGCGCGCATCTCCATGACCGACTGCCATCTGGACGGGGTCGAGACGGTGCTGGCCATCAACGCCCATTACGCTTGCGACCATGACGGCCACAGCGCCGCCGTGCAGTCGCGCGACCCGCAGCTGGTGGGGCCGCTGACGCCCCGCATCCGGGACATCACCCTGACGCGCATCCGCGCCGACCGCGTGCGGCTGGCCTTCGTCGCCTGCCTGGGCCTGCCGGAACAGCCGGTGACGGGCGTGGCGATCCGCGATGTCGCGGTCAACTTCGCCCCCGCCGCCCCGGCGGTGCCGCTGATGGCCGACGGGCTGCGCGCGGTCAGCGCCGCGGGAATTCTGTCCGAACATTGCGTTCTGACCACCGATGCCGACCTGCCCTCGGGCCCTCTGACAGCCAAGGATTTCGCCCCATGCTAGACTATTTCGACGCCTTCGCGACGCGCTACCGGCCCTACAAGGGGGGCGCATGGTGCTATGAGGACGGCTGCATCTATCGCGGGCTGCAGCTTCTGTCCGAGGCGACGGGCGAGGCGCGCTGGCGGGACCATCTGCTGCGGCTGGCCCAGGCTCAGGTGGCGCCCGACGGCACCCTGTCGGGCTATGATCCACTGGAGTACAACATCGACAACATCCTGGCCGGGCGGGTGCTGTTCGCGCTGGACCGCTGGACCGGCGATCCGCGCTGGATGCGCGCGGCGCGGCAGCTGGGCACGCAGCTGGCGGATCACCCGCGCACGGCGGGCGGCAGCTACTGGCACAAGAAGATCTATCCCTGCCAGATCTGGCTGGACGGACTGTACATGGGCCTGCCCTTCCAGATCGAGCTGGGCCGGCACCTGGGCGACCAGCGGCTGGTGCAGGATGCCTTGGCGCAGCTGCGCGAGGCGATGGCGCTGACGGCGCGGCCCGACGGGCTCTATGCACATGGCTGCGACACGTCGCGGGCGCAGGACTGGGCCGACAAGGCGACGGGGCAGTCGGCCTCGGCCTGGGCGCGGGCCTTGGGCTGGCAGGCGATGGCGCTGGTGGATAGCGCCGCGCTGACCGGCCTGCAGACCTTCGCCGCAGCCGGGCTGGAGGCGCCGACCCGCGACCTGCTGGCCCGCATCGCGGTCCTGCAGCGCGACGACGGCGGCTGGCTGCAGGTGATCGACCAGCCGGATCTGGCAGGGAACTATACCGAGAGCTCGGCCTCGGCGATGTTCGCCTATGCGCTGAACGGCGCCGTCGGGCTTGCCCCCGCGGGGGCTCCGGAAGCTGCGGCACGGGCGCTGCGGTTCCTGGAGGGACGGCTGCGCCATGACGGGCAGGGCGCGGGCTTTGGCGGTATCTGCCTGGTCGCGGGCCTGGGCGGATTTTCCGGCGTCTATCGCGACGGAACCCCGGCCTACTACCTGACCGAGCCGGTCGTGGCCGACGACGCCAAGGGCACCGGCCCGCTGATGATGGCCGCCGCGCAGGCGATGATGGCGGCGACGGAGCGATCCACCCGGGTCGCCTCGGTGGGGTAGGGGGGCGTCGGCCGACGGACGCCCTCTGAGGACCGAGATGCTTGGATCGGTCGCAAGGGGACGTCGTTGCCAGGCTCGGCGTTGGCGGGTGACGTCTTCTTGGCCTGCCGAAATGAAGCAGTGCGGGTGCACCTGGCCGTGCAGGGCGTGTCGAAGCGGTTCACGAGGGCGACGCGGATCGGGGCGTCGGGGCGTGAGATGACCTTCACTGCCCGGATGTCATTGGTGACCTCATATCCATGGGCAAGTGTCCGCGTGATCCTCGCATCTTGCGGCCGCGGCGTCTACGCGGCCTTACAATCAGGCATGATGTGACACTCAGCCGACCCATCATCGATGCCCTCCTGACGAAACCGCGCTATTGACAGGCTGTATGGTAACGTTATCATAAATCCTGGGAGAGAGCTTGGTTGGGCTCGATGAGGGAGAGATTCGATGCGGGCTGCCATCGAGGCGCTATGGCGCGCGATAGACATCATCATGGCCGTGCTGCTGGCGGGGATGATCGCGCTGGTGTTTCTGAACGTCGTGATGCGCTATGGCTTTTCCAGCGGGCTGCGCGTCACGATCGAGCTGTCGCGGCTGTGGTTCGTGTGGGTCGTCATGCTGGGCGCCGCCGTCGTGCTGCGCCGGGGCGAGCATCTGCAGCTGTCCGAATTTTCCGAGGCGCTGATGCCGCGCTTCGTTCCGATCCTGCGGCGGATCTGCTGGGCCATCGTGCTCGTTGCCGTCATGATGCTGTTCGTGGGCGCGTGGCGGCAGACGCTGGCCAACTGGAACAACATCTCTCAGCTGACCGGACTGCCCTCGGGCCTGCTGTATCTGTCGGGCGTCGTCTCGGCGGCGCTGATGGCGGCTATCGCGCTCGCGCGGATCTTCGGGCCCGACCACGGCCCCGCCGGCACAAACCCCGAGGTGCATTGACATGACGCTCTTCATCTTTCTGGGCGTGCTGTTCATCGGCATCCTGGCAGGCCTGCCCGTGGCCTTCGCGCTGCTGCTGTCGTCGATGGCGCTGATGGTGCACATGAACCTGTTCAGCGCCGATATCCTGGCGCAATCGCTGATCAACGGCGTGGACAGCTTCCCCCTGCTGGCGGTACCGTTCTTCCTGGTCGCCGGAGAGGTGATGTCGCGCGGCGGGCTGTCCACCCGCATCGTGGCGCTGGCCATGGCGCTGGTCGGGCACCGGCGGGGCGGCTTGGGCTATGTCGCGATCCTGACCGCCATCGTGCTGGCGGGGCTGTCGGGATCAGCGGTGGCCGACGCGGCGGCCCTGGTGTCCATCCTGTACCCGATGATGCGCAAGGCCGGATACCCCGAGGGGCGAAGCCTTGGCTTGCTGGCCTCGGGCGGGATCATCGCGCCGATCATTCCGCCGTCGCTGCCGCTGATCCTGGTGGGCGTGGCGGGCAACATCTCGATCGCCAAGCTGTTTCTGGCGGGCATCGCGCCGGGGCTCATGATGGCGGCCGTGCTGGTCACCATCTGGACCATCATCATGCGCGGCGAGGAAATCGAGACCCTACCCAAGGCCAGTGGCGCCGAACGCTGGACTGCGCTGCGCGAAGGCATCTGGGCCCTGTTGCTGCCGGTCATCATCATCGGCGGCATCCGGTCCGGGGCGTTCACGCCCACCGAGGCTGCGGTGGTCGCCGCCGTCTATGCCATCGTCATCTCGACGTTTGTCTATCGCGAGCTGACCTTCCAGACCTTTGTCGAGGTGCTCATGCAGGCAGGCCGGTCCACTGCGATGGTCATGTTCCTTGTTGGTGCCGCGATGGTCGCCGCCTGGCTGATCACGGTGGCGCAATTGCCCCAGCAGCTGGCCACTCTCCTGCAGCCGCTGATCGACAGCCCGCGCCTTCTGATGCTGGTCATCATGCTTCTGGTGCTGGCGGTGGGCATGGTGATGGATCTGTCGCCGACGGTTCTGATCCTGGTGCCGCTGCTGATGCCGGTCGTGCGCATGGCGGGCATCGACGAGGTCTATTTCGGCCTCATGTTCATCCTGAACTGCTCCATCGGACTGATCACGCCTCCGGTGGGCACCGTCCTGAATGTGGTCTGCGGCGTGGGGCGTGTCCCCATGAGCCAGGCCGTGCGCGGGGTCGGGCCCTTCATCCTGGGGTATATCGTGCTGTTGGGGCTGTTCATCCTGTTTCCGCAACTGATCACCGTGCCCGCCGCCTTCATGGCGGGCTGACCTGACATTCTTGAGGGAGGATCCTATGACCACACTGTTCCGCACCACCTGCCTGGCCGCTGCCCTGTCGCTGGCCGCGATGGCCGCCCAGGCACAGACCACCCTGCGTCTGGCCCATGCCGCCCCCGACACCGACCTGCAGCAGACGCTGGCGCTGTTCATGAAAGAACAGCTGGAGGAGCGCAGCGGGGGCGAGATCACCGTCACGATCTTTCCGCAGGGCCAGCTGGGCAACGACACCGCGATGGTGGACGGCACGCGCTCGGGCATCATCGACGTGGTGATGACCGGTCTGAACAACCTGACCGGCCTTGTCCCCGATGCAGGCGCGTTCGAACTGCCGTTCATCTTCCCGACCCGCGCGGACGCCTATGCCATCCTGGACGGCGAGGTGGGTCAGCAGATCAGCACTCAGTTCGAGGGGCACGGCTTGAAGATGCTGGGTTATCCCGAGAACGGCTATCGCAACATGACCAACAACAACGGACCGATCGTGGAGCCAGGCGACGTGGCCGGGCTGCAGATGCGGGTCAACAACTCGAAGGCACTGTCGGACATGTTCCAACTGCTGGGCGCGACGCCCCAGCAGATCCCGGTGGCCGAGCTGTACACCGCGCTGGAAACCGGCGTGGTCGACGCGCAGGATCACCCGGTGGGCATCGTGCAGTCCTTCAAGTTCGAGGAGGTGCAAGACTACCTGTCCCTCACCCAGCACGCCTACTCGCCCCTCGCTCTCGCCATCAACCTGAACAAATTCAACGGTCTGCCGGAGGATCAGCAGGCGATGATCACCGAGGTCGCCGCCGAGGCCGTCCAGATGCAGCGCGGCCTGGCGGAGGAGCGTGAGGAGGAGATGCTGGCTGATCTGGAATCCAAGGGCATGCAGACCAACCGGGACGTGAACGCCGCCGCCTTCCAGGAGGCCGTGCGCCCGGTCTGGGACAGCTTCATCGCCGAGAACGGCGACGAGATCGTCAACGCGATCACCGGCGAATAAGCCGGAGGACCGGTTGCCCTACGCCCCCGAACTGCTGGCCCGCGTCAGCAATTCGGGGGCGATGCGTATTGTGGCGGGCTGGGACAGTGTGCCGTCCAGCGCCTGCAGGATCAGGGATGCGGCATCGGACCCGATGCGGCGGGGAAACGGATCGATCGTGGTCAGCGGCGGCACGCAGATGGCCGCGATCTCGTAATCGCCAAAGCCCGCGATGGCCACCCGGCCCGGCACATCGACCCCCTGTCGCTGACATTCCGTCAACGCGCCGAACGCCGACAGGTCGGACACGCAGACGACAGCATCCGTATCGGGCAGGCGGGCCAGCAGATCGGCCATCGCTGCCGCCCCCTCGGCCATGGAAATCGGCGGCGGTCCTGCATCAATCAGGCGCGTGGTGTCCAGCCCGTGCCGTTGCATTGCCGCCACGAAGCCTCGCCGCCGGTCCGTGCCGCGTGTGTCGCGGGCGGCATCGCCCCCGATGAAGGCGATCCGCCTGCGCCCCTGGGAGACCAGATGATCGACCAGCGTTCCCATGGCGGCGGCATTGGAGAAACCCACCACATGGCCGATGGGCCGGTCGGGCAGGTCCCAGATCTCGATCACCGGAATGGCGGCCTTGTCCAGCAACGCGCGGCTGCGGTCGGTATGGGTACCGCCGGTGACGACCATCGCCTCAGGGCGACGCCGCAGCAGTTGCGCGATCAGCGTTTCCTCGGCCTGCACGTCGTAATCGGTATAGCCTAGCAGGATTTGCAGCCCTCGCGCGCGCAGACCATCCGACAGCCCGCGCACCGTATCGGCAAAGTTGGCGTTGTTGATCGAGGGAATGGTCACCGCCACGAAGTCCGACCGCTGCGAGCGCAGGGCGGATGCGGTGCTGTCGAAGACATAACCCAGATCCTCGGCCGCCTTCATCACCGCCGCCTGAGTTGCCTCGCTCACCGTGCCGTCGGCCTTGAAGGCGCGGCTCACGGTCATCGGCGACACCCCGGCCAGCCGGGCGATGTCGATCATGGTGGGGGCGCGGCGGGGCACGGGCGGGGCTTTCCAAGGATGGTATCGATCCCGTCCACTAGGACAGGATCGATACGGTCAATTCAAGCGGTCAGATCGTGATCATGCGCGGCCGTGACGTGATGGTGTATGCGCCCCTCGAAATACTGCGCCAGGACCGCCTCGGTAGCGGCTTTGGCACGCGCACGCACGGGGCTGGCCAAGGCGGCCTCGACCGTCTCCAGATCGGGATAGCTGATCGCCAGGATCATCGGGATCTCGGGCGCGCCCTCGTCGCGGGATTGAGCAAAGTTGACGCGCACGGCCAGCGCGCCGGGGAAAGCGTTCCATTCCGGCAGGACCTGAGACAGGATCGCCTGGCGGAAGGCGTCCTCCTGACCGTCGTGGATGCGGCCCTCGAACAGGGCGAAACGTGTGATCATCGGCTGGCCTCCTTGGCAAGCGGGTTGGGAAAGAACTCCATCAGCGCGGCCTGATCCTGATCGCCCAACCCTTGGGCGGTCAGCAGGCGATGCACCTCGGCGCACAGTGCGGTCAGGGGCATCGGGGTATGGGTCAGCCGTGCCAGATCCTGCGCGCCGTTCAGGTCCTTGACCATGTTGTCGATCCGGCCCGTGGGGCGGTAGTCGCGCGCGGCAAAGCGGGGCATGTATTCCTGCAGGATGGCACTGTCGGCGCGACCGCCCGCCAGGGCTGCGGGAATGCGGGCGGCATCGACACCGGCCGCTTTGGCCAAGGCGGTCGCCTCGGCCACGGCCAGGAAGTTCAGTCCGCACAGGACCTGATTGATCAGCTTGGTCGTCTGGCCCGCCCCGGCATCGCCCATCCGCGTCTGGTTCGAGGCGACCTGCGCCAGCACCTGCTGCGCCTCGGCCACATCGGCCTCGGCGCCGCCCTGCATCAGGGTCAGATGGCCGGTCGCGGCCTTGGGCGCCCCGCCCGACAAGGGGCTGTCCACCCATCGCAACCCCAGTTCCGCCGCGTCATGGGCGAGCGCTTGCGTCGCCGTGGGGTCGATCGAGGACATGTCGATGATCAGCGTGCCCGACGCCGCTCCCTCGGCCACGCCGCCGGAGCCGAAGACTGCCGCGCGTACGATGCGGGGCGCGTTCAGCGACAGGATGACGGCCCGAGCCCCCTGCGCGGCCTCGGCGGCGCTGCGGGTCGCGATGGCGCCAAGTGCGGTCAAAGGCTCCATTGCCGCAGGGTTCATGTCGAAGACGCGCAAGGCGGTGCCGGTCGACGCCAGCCGTGCGCCAATGGCGCCGCCCATGGCGCCAGCGCCGATCAGGGCAATGGTCAGAGTCATGTGGATTTTCCTTGCAGGGCTGCGGCGGCGGCCTCGACCAGCGTCTCCAGCGGTTGCGTGATGTCGAGGGGTATGGCCTCGTCGGCGGAGGGGACCTCCAGCGTCGCCAGCTGGCTGTCCAGGAGGGCAGGCGGCATGTAATGCCCCGCGCGCCCGGCCATGCGGGCGGCGATGACCGCGCGCGGGCCGGTCAGGTGCAGAAAGCGCAGCGGCCCCCCGGCGCCCGCGCGCAGGCGGTCCCGATAGGCGCGGCGCAGGGCGGAACAGCCGATGATGACCGGCGCGCGGCCGTCCAGCATCGCGGCCACCCGGTCCAGCCAGGGCCAGCGGTCCGCGTCGGTCAGGGGAATACCCGCCGCCATCCTGTCCACGTTCGCCGCCGGATGCAGGTCGTCGCCGTCCAGATAGGGGATGCCCAACCGCTCCGACAGCGCCTGCCCGACGCTGGTCTTGCCGGTCCCGCTGACCCCCATGATCACGACGCGCAGGGTCACAGCGACGCCGTGATGCCGCCGTCGACATAGAGCACGTGCCCGTTTACGAAGCTGGACGCGTCCGAGGCCAGGAACACGCAGGCGCCGACCAGCTCCTCGACCCGGCCCCACCGTCCGGCGGGGGTGCGCTTCTCCAGCCAGGTGGTGAATTCGGGATCGGCCACCAGCGCGGCGTTCAGCGGCGTGTCGAAATAGCCCGGCGCGATGGCGTTGCAGGTCAATCCGTGGCGCGCCCAATCGGTGGCCATGCCCTTGGTCAGGTTGCCCACCGCGCCCTTCGTCGCCGTGTAGGGCGCGATCGAGGGCCGCGCGAGGGCCGTCTGCACGCTGGCGATGTTGACGATCCGCCCCGCGCCGCGTCCGATCATGTGCCGCGCCACCGCCTGACCGACATTGAAGACCGAGGCCACGTTGGTCTGCAGCAGCTGCTGGAAGGCGTCCGCGGGAAACTCCTCCAGCGGCGCGCGGAACTGCATGCCGGCGTTGTTCACCAGGATGTCGATGGCGCCGTGCTCCGCCTCGAAGCCGTCCACGGCCGCGCGCACGCCCGCATGGTCGGTCACGTCGAAGGCCAGCACCTGCGCGCCCGGGATCCGGTCCGCGGCCTGCGCCAGCTTCGCGGCATCGCGCCCGTTCAGCACCACCTGCGCACCCGCCTCGGCCAGACCGTTCGCCAGGGCCAGGCCGATGCCCTGGGATGACCCGGTGATCAGCGCCCGGCGTCCGGTCAGGTCGAAAAGTGGGTGGCTCATGATGTCCTCCGTTGTCCCTACGCCTGACAATTGTCTCTCGACAGCAAGGGCGTCAAACGGTTATGGTATCGATACCAAACACTGTCAAGCCATTCCGCCCGGAGGAACCATGTCCCGTCCCGAAATCCTGCAGACCGGCCCCTATCCCGCATGGGATCAGGATCCGCTGGACGCCCAGTTCACCGTGCATCGCCTGTTCGAGGCTGATGATAGGGCGGCCTTCCTGGCCGAGCATGGCCCTCATGTCCGGGCGATTGCCACCCGCGGCGAGTTGGGTGCAGATGCGGCGATGATCGCCGCCTGTCCGCAACTCGAGGTGATCAGCGTCTACGGCGTGGGCTTCGATGCCGTCGATCTGGAGGCGTGTCGGGCGCGCGGCATCCGGGTGACGAACACGCCTGACGTGCTGACCGCGGATGTTGCCGACCTGGGGGTGGCGATGATGCTCGTGCAATCACGCGGCATGATCGGGGCCGAGCGGTGGGTCCGCGACGGGTCCTGGGCGGAAAAGGGTCTGTACCCGCTGCAGCGCAGGGTCTGGGGCAAGCGAGCGGGCATTCTGGGCCTCGGCCGGATCGGGTTCGAGGTCGCTAAGCGCTTGCAGGGCTTCGACATGCAGATCAGCTATGGCGAGGTCTCGCCCCGCAATCACGCTCATCCCGACTGGCAGTTTGTGGCCGACCCGGTGGCCTTGGCCGCGCAATCCGACGTGCTCTTCGTGACGCTGGCCGCATCCGCCGCCACGCGCCATATCGTGGGCCGCGAGGTGATCGAGGCGCTTGGCCCCGAAGGTATGTTGGTCAACATCTCGCGCGCATCGAACATTGACGAAACTGCCTTGCTGGATGCGCTGGAGGCGGGCCGCCTTGGCTCTGCTGCGCTGGATGTGTTCGAGGGCGAACCGGCGCTGAACCCCCGCTTTCTGGCGTTGAAGAACGTGCTGCTGCAGCCGCACCACGCCTCGGGCACGTATGAAACACGGCAGGCCATGGGCCAACTGCTGCGCGACAATCTGACGGCGCATTTCGCGGGCCAACCGCTGCCCACGGCGGTGCTGTGATGCGCGCACTTGTCATTCACGCCGCCCACGATCTGCGCATTGAGGATCGACCCGACCCGACCCCCGGCCCGGACCAGCTGTTGCTGCGCCTGGCCGTGGGGGGGATCTGCGGGTCCGACCTGCATTACGTCAACCATGGCGGCTTTGGCGCTATCCGACTGAAGGAACCGATGATCCTCGGCCACGAGGTCTCCGCCCATGTCGAGGCTTTGGGTGAAGGCGTGACTGGGTTCGCGCCCGGCCAGCTGGTCGCCGTATCGCCCTCGCGGCCCTGCGGGGATTGCCGGTTCTGCCATAAAGGACTGCCGAACCATTGCCTGAACATGCGGTTCTATGGCTCGGCCATGCCGTTCCCGCATGTGCAGGGCGCATTTCGGGAATTGCTGGTGGCAGATGCCGCGCAATGCGTGGACGCGACCGGGCTGACGCCGGGACAGGCGGCCATGGCCGAACCCCTGGCGGTCACCCTGCATGCTACCAAGCGCGCGGGTGACATGCTGGGCGCGCGGGTGCTGGTGACAGGCTGCGGACCGATCGGCCTGCTGTCGATCCTGTCGGCGCGGCGCGCGGGGGCGGCTGAGGTCGTGGCCGCAGATCTGTCGGACTACACGCTGGATCTCGCCCGCCGGGTCGGTGCGGATCAGATTGTGAACCTCAAGACCGATCCCGACGGTCTGGCGGGCTTTGCCGCCAACAAGGGCCATTTCGACGTACTTTACGAATGCACCGGGGCGCAGCCCGCGCTGGTGGCGGGGATCGCTGCGATGCGCCCCCGCGGCATCGTGCTGCAACTGGGTCTGGGCGGCGACATGAGTCTGCCGATGATGATGCTTACTGCGAAGGAACTGGATCTGCGAGGCAGCTTCCGCTTCCACGAAGAGTTCGCCACCGGCGTCGCCCTGATGCGGCAAGGCCTGGTCGACGTGTCCCCGCTGATCAGCCACACCCTACCACTGGACCGCGCGGCCGAGGGGTTCGCTTTGGCCTCGGATCGGAGCCGTGCCATGAAGGTGCAGATTGCCTTCTAAACGAGAATTGGGCGCAGGAGGTCGGACCTGTCGCTAAACTCTGGCGATTGACGAGGTACTGATCTCAATGACGAAACGGAAGCCCGGTGCATCCGGGGAGAGCTTCGTTGACCGTCAGTCAGCCTCGGGCGCCCCGGGGATGTCGTCGCGCACCCGTTCCCACGCCAGGCTCAGATGCCGCCCCAGAATCTCGGCCAGCCGGTCGGGATCGCGCGATTCAAGCGCGGCGATCATCTCTTCGTGCTCGGCCACGGCGCTGGCCCATTTCTCGGCCCCCTCATGGCCGATGAAGCGGACGCGCTTGAGCCGGGTCTGCAACCGGGCATGCACCTCGGACAGGGCGACATTGTCGGCCAGCGCGACGATCCCGGTATGGATTGCCTGGTTGACCTTGTAATAGGCCAGCCGGTCGCGGCGCGCGTAGTGGGCCAGCATCTCGTCATGCAGGGCGCGGATGCGGGCGATGCCTCGGTCGTCGGCCAGCCGGCAGGCCAGCGCCCCCGCCTGCTGTTCCAGCATGCGGATCACCTCCAGCATGTCATGGACCTCCTTGGCGCCGAAGCTCTTGACGACCGCGCCCCGGCTTGGAACCAGCTCGACCAGCCCCTCGCTGGCCAGGTACTTGATCGCCTCGCGCAGGGGCGTGCGGGACACGCCCAGCTGCAACCCGATCTGGCCCTCGTTCAGGCGCGCGCCGGGGGGTAGATGCCCCTCGATGATCATGTCGCGCAGGCGGATCAGGATGGCCTCGTGCAGCGGCAGCCGCTCGATGCGCTGCTCGGCCGGATCCGACAAATCGATCTGCGCCATGTCCGATCCCTTCATCGACCCCCTGTCCCGTCTGGCTATTGCCCCGGGATCGGCAAGTCAATGCTGCCCTCTGTGTGCTGTATACAGAATTATTGATACGGTGTTTTCGTCGTGCTAGCAAGATCGCACAAGGGACAGAACCTGATTCGGGGAGGGATCGATGACCGGCACATTGCACTGGACGCCCCAGGCTTGGCCGATCGCCGCGGCGATGATCCCGTTCCCGGGACGGCAGCGCGACGGCACGGTGGTGCAGGACGCCGATGCCCGGGTCTGGGCGGGTGATCTGCATCAGGTCGCGCTGGCGGGCTTCGACGCGGTCGATCCGACCGATTCCTGGCTGCGGGTGGCGGACCTGACCCCGGCGCGGCGGGCCGAATTCACCGCGATCTGCGCCGATCTGGGCCTGACGGTCCCCGCCATCTCGACCTCGCGGCGCAGCGTGATCGACTCGGTGCAGGGCGACGATCACTTGGCCTATTCCCACCGCGTCATCGACTGCGCCGCCGACCTGGGCATTGGCCATGTCAGCTTTGGCCTGTTCGGTCCGCTGACCGAGGCGCAGCAGAAAGCACTGTGGTTCTGGACCGAGGCCGGGGCGCCCGTCCCCGACGATGCCGACACCCGCAGCCGCGCGGTGACCCGCATCCGCGACCTAGCCCGCCATGCCGAGACTTGCGGCGTCTCGATCGCGCTCGAGATGTACGAGGACAGCTATCTGGGCACCGCGCGCGAGGCGGTGCGCTTTCTGACCGACGTCGACCACCCCTCGGTCCGGCTGAACGTCGATATCGGCAACCTCATCCGCCTGCACCGCCCCGTCGAGCCCTGGGCCGAGATGATCGAGCTGTGCGCGCCCCATGCCGGCTACTGGCATGTCAAGAACTACTACCGGATCGAGGACCCCTCGGGCGTCACCATGACTCATCCGGCACCTCTGCTGGGCGGCACGATCAACTGGCGCGCGACGATCGAGCGGGCGCTGGACCTAGGTTTCGCCAGCCCGTTCCTGGTCGAACATTACGGCGGCGACGGGCTGGCGGTCTGCGCCCTGAACCGGGACTATATCCGCAGCATCCTGTCGCAGAGAAAGGCCCGCGATGACCTCCGTCCTTGACCGCCCAGAAGATTTCGCCGCCACCGCACTTGCGGGCTTCTGCGCGGCCCATGCCGATCGCGTCCTGCCCGTCCCCCATGGCGCGATCCGCGCCACGGCCAGCGCGCCGGGCAAGGTCGCACTGGTCGTGGGCGGCGGGTCGGGCCACTACCCGGCCTTCCTGGGCTATGTCGGCGCGGGCCTGGCCGATGCGGCGGTGGCGGGCGATGTCTTCGCCTCGCCCTCGACCAGCGCCATCGCCGGGGTGGCGCGCGCCGCCGAGGCCGGGGGCGGCGTGATCCTGGGCTTTGGCAACTATGCGGGCGACGTGCTGAATTTCGGCGCCGCCGCCGAACGGCTGCGGGCCGAAGGCATCCCCGCCCGCATCCTGGCCGTCACCGACGACGTGGCCAGCGCCGCCGCCGATGACCGCGCGCGCCGGCGCGGCGTGGCGGGCGACCTGCTGGTCTTCAAGATCGCCGGCGCCGCCGCCGAGGCGGGCCTGGATCTGGACGCGGTGATGGAGGCGGCCCTGCGCGCCAACCGTGCCACTGTGTCCTTCGGGCTGGCCTTCGACGGCTGCACCCTGCCGGGTCACGTCGCGCCGCTGTTCACCGTTGATCCGGGCCAAGTCGCCCAGGGCCTGGGCATCCACGGGGAGCCGGGCATCCGGACCCAGTCCCTGGTTCCCGCCGCCGACCTGGCGCGGATGCTGCTGGACCCGCTGCTGGCCGAACGACCCGCAGGCCATGACGGGCGCGTGGCCGTGGTGCTGAACGGCCTGGGCCGCACCGCCGCCGAGGAGCTGTTCGTGCTGTGGCACCATCTGACCGGCCTTTTCGCCGAACACGGCCTGACCCCGGTCGCGCCGGAACTGGGCGAATTCGTCACCAGCCTGGACATGGAGGGCTGCTCCCTGTCGATCCTGTGGCTGGACGACCAGCTTGAAACCCTGTGGCGCGCGCCTGCCGACAGCCCGGCCTTCCGCCGCGGTTCGGTGACCGAGGGCGCCCGCCGCGCGGCGACGACCGAGACCGTCCAGGCGGCGGCCGTCGCCCAGGGCTCGGAGGCCGCGCGCGCCGCCGCCCCTTGCATGGCCGAGGCGATCGCCGAACTGGCCCGCGCCCTGGCCGAGGCCGAGGACGAGCTGGGCCGGATCGACGCCATCGCGGGCGACGGGGATCACGGTCAGGGCATGGCGCGCGGTTCCGCCGCCGCGGCCGAGGCCGCACGTCTGGCGCTGTCCGACGGCGCGGGCGCGGGCACGGTGCTGGCGCTGGCCGGCGATGCCTGGGCAGATCGCGCCGGCGGCACCTCCGGCGCGCTCTGGGGCGTGGCGCTGCGGGCCTGGGGCCAAGTGCTGGGCGACCGGCAGGCCCCCGACGCCGCCCGCATCGCCCAAGGCGCGCGCGCAGGCCTGACGGCCGTCACCCAGCTGGGCGGCGCCGCCCCGGGCGACAAGACCCTGGTCGATGCCTTCGCCCCCTTCGTCGAGACGCTGGAACGCACCGCCGCGCACGCTCCCCTGCCCCAGGCCTGGGCCGACGCCGCCCGCGTAGCGACCGAGGCCGCCGAGGCGACCGCCTCGCTGTCCCCCCGGCTTGGCCGCGCGCGGCCCCTAGCCGAACGAAGCTTTGGCCATCCCGATGCGGGCGCCGTGTCGCTGGCGCTCTGCGCGCGGGTGGTGGGGCAGATGCTGGCCCGCCGCGGCCCGCCCGACTGACATCCCTGCGGCGCGGCCTTCAGGTCCGCGCCGCTCCATGACCACAGACCGACAGGAGGACTGCCCATGCGCATCGCGCTTGCCATCGGGGATGCCGGGGGCGTTGGCCCCGAACTGGCCGCCAAACTGCTCTGCCACCCCGAGATGGCGGACCATGACATCATCGTCGTGGGCTGCGCCTCGACCCTGGCGATGGGGGCGCGCCATGCGGGCGTCCAGCTGGACCTGCCGGTGATCGGCGCGGATCAGGTCGGGCCCGACATGCCTGCGGGCCATGTCCTCCTGGATCTGGCCAACGGCCCCGCCGATCAGGTGGTGCTGGGCCGGTCCGACCCCGCCACGGGTGTCGCCTGCCTGCAGAACTTTGCCTGCGTGCTGCAGCTGGCGGCCTCGGGCATCGCCGACACGGCCATGTTCACGCCCTTCAACAAGCATTCGATGCGGCTGGCCCGCCCCTCCTATGTCGACGAGATCGGCTTCATCAACGCCATCCTGAACGCCCCCCGCAGCGGGCGGGAGTTCAACGTGCTGGACGAGGTCTGGAACGCCCGCGTCACCAGCCACATTCCGCTGCGCGAGGTGGCCGATGCGCTGACCACCGACTGCATCCTGTCCAGCCTGCGCCTGACGGCCGAAGTGATGGCCGGGGCCGGCAAGCCCGGCGCGCGGATCGGCGTGGCGGCGCTGAACCCCCATGCCGGCGACGGCGGCAATTTCGGGCATGAGGATGACGAGATCCTGGCCCCCGCCGTGGCGCAGGCCGTGGCCGAGGGCATCGACGCCACCGGCCCGATCCCCTCGGACACGGTCTTCGTGCGCGCCATCCGGGGCGAATTCGATGCGGTCCTGACCATGTATCACGACCAGGGCCAGATCGCGATGAAGCTGATGGGCTTCGACCGGGGCGTCACGCTGATCGCGGGCTACGGCTTTCCGATCGTCACCCCGGCGCATGGCTCGGCCTTCGACATCGCGGGGCAGGGGCGCGCTGATCCGGGCGCCACGCTGATGGCCGCGCGCCTTGGAGTCGATCTCGCCCGCCTGAACCCCGATCGCGGTCCGGCGCGTGCGCTGCCCGCAGGCTGGGCCGACACCCATGCCGCCATGGCCGGCCAGTAAGGGGCCGCCATATCACACACCCGCGCCATGCGGCGCGGGTCAACCTTGAGGGAGGAGACCCAAGATGACCCTGAAATCCGCACTGATCGCCGCCACCGCCATCGGCGCTGCCAGCCCCGCCCTGGCAGAATGGGCGCCCGCCCGCCCGATCGAATTCGTCGTGGCCTCGGGCGCCGGAGGCGGCACCGACAACTTCGCCCGCACCATCCAGTCCGCGATGACTCGGAACGAGATCGTGGACCGCAACATGGTCGTGCTGAACAAGGGCGGCGGCTCGGGCGCCGAGGCGTTCCTCTATGCCCGCCAGAACGCCGCCGACCCGCACAAGCTGATCTTCGGCACTAACAACGTCTACCTGCTGCCGCATGTGGCCCAGCTGGCCTATTCGGTCGAGGACCTGCAGCCCGTCGCCGCCCTGGCGCTGGACGAGTTCCTGATCTGGGTCAAGGCCGACGCGCCCTGGCAGACGCCGATGGAGCTGATCGAGGCCGCCAAGGCGGAACCCGGCAGCATCGTCTTTGGCGGCAGCCAGTCCAAGGACACCGACGAGACGCTGGTTGCCTTGATCGAACAGACCACCGGGGCGGACTTCAAGTACATCCCCTTCAACGGCGGCGGCGAGGTCGGCGTGCAGCTGGCGGGCGGCCATATCGCCGCCAACGTCAACAACCCCAACGAGAACATTGGCCAGTGGCAGGCGGGCGCGATCCGGCCGCTCTGCGTCTTCTCTCCGCAGCGGATGGCGGAAAGCGCGCCCGTCAGCGGCGACATGGGCTGGCACGACATCCCCACCTGCGCCGAACAGGGGCTGGACATCGAGCGCTACCAGATGCCGCGCACCGTCTGGCTGCCCGCGGGCACCGACCCCGAGGTGGTAGCCTATTACCAGGACGCCCTGACCCGCGTGGCCGAGACGCCCGAATGGCAGGACTATCTGGCCAAGACCTCGCAGACCGCCGCCGTGCTGACCGGCGACGAGCTGGACGCCTTCATCGCCGAGAACGAGGCCGCCACGGTTACCGTCTTCGAGGCCGAGGGCTGGGTCGCGGCCGCGGCCCAGTAAGGACCGGACCGGCAGCCGCGCCCCGCGCCCGGCTGCCGGCACCACGGGCGGGCCGCAGGCGCCGGCCCTTGCGGGAGGGGAGGGACCATGACCGTCAAACGATATCATGCCGAAATCGGCACGGCACTTGTCACCGGGGGGCTGGGCGTGGCCGCCATCCTCGGCGCCGCCCAGCTGGGCGTGGGATGGAGCGATCACGGCCCGCAGGCGGGGTATTTCCCCTTCTGGGTGGCGATCGTGCTGATCGCGGGCAGCCTGTGGAACCTGGCCCGCGCGGTCCTGGCCCATCGCCAGGCCGCCCGCACCCCCGCCGATCCGCTGGACGACCCCGAGGATCCCTTCCTGCCCGCGGCCAACCTGCGCCGCATCGCGGTCTTCTTCGGCGCGATGACGGCCTTCGTCCTCGGCACGCTGGTCATGGGCATCTATGTCGCCGCCACCGCCTATATCGGCTGGAGCGCGTGGAAGCAGGGCGGATTCCGGCTGTGGGTGGGCCTGGGCCTGGGCGCGGCCTTCGCCGTCACCCTCTATGCGATCTTCGAGATGATCTTCCAGATTCCGCTGCTGAAGGGGCCGATCGAGCCGCTTCTGGGCATCTATTAGGGGGCCGCGACCAATGGGCAATTTCGACATGCTGATGCACGGGTTTTCCATCGCGATCACCCCGACGCATCTGATGCTGATGGTGGCGGGCGTCCTGATGGGGCTGGTCGTGGGCGTGCTGCCGGGACTGGGGGCGCCCAACGGGGTGTCGCTGCTGATTCCGCTGACCTTCGCGCTGGATCCGACCTCGGCCATCATCCTGCTGTCCTCGATGTACTGGGGGGCGCTTTTCGGCGGCTCGACCACCTCGATCCTCTTCAACATCCCCGGAGAGCCATCCTCCGTCGCCACGACCTTCGACGGCTATCCGATGGCGCGGAACGGCGAATCCACCCGCGCGCTGACGCTGGCCTTCGTGTCGTCCGGGGTGGGGGCGCTGATGGGCATCATGGTCATCACCCTGCTGGCCGGATGGGCCTCGCAATTCGCGCTGAAATTCGGCGCGCCGGAATATTTTGCGGTCTATTTCCTGGCCTTCGCCGCCTTCATCGGCATGGGCAGCGCCTCGCCCGGCAAGACGCTGGTCTCGCTGACCACCGGCCTGATCCTGGCCTCGGTCGGCATGGACACGGTCACCGGCTCGATCCGCCTGACCTACGGCTTCTCGGACCTGCTGGGCGGGGTTAGCTTCCTCGTCGTCGTCATCGGCCTCTTCGGGATCGGAGAGCTGCTGTCCACCGTGCAGGAGGGGCTGCGCTTCCGTGGCGTCTCGTCCAAGATCGACCTGCGCGACGTGCTCAAGACCCTGGCCGAGCTGCCGAAATACTGGGCCACGACCCTGCGCTCGGGCCTGATCGGCATCTGGATGGGCATCACGCCGGGCGGGCCCACGGCGGCCAGCTTCATGTCCTATGGCGTCGCGCGGCAGGCCAGCCGCAAGGGCGCGCCCTTCGGCACCGGCCGCCCCGAGGGGATCGTCGCCCCCGAGACGGCGGATCACAGCGCCGGCACCTGCGCCATGCTGCCGATGCTGGCGCTTGGCGTGCCCTCGTCGGCCACGGCGGCGGTGATGATGGGCGGTCTGATGATCTGGGGCCTGACGCCCGGTCCGATGCTGTTCGCGACCCAGCCCGATTTCGTGTGGGGCCTGATCGCCAGCATGTACGTGTCGAACCTTCTGGGCGTCATCCTGGTGCTGGCCACCGTGCCGATGTTCGCGGCGCTGCTGCGCATCCCCTTCACCATCATCGGGCCGATGATCGTCGTGATCTGCTTTGTCGGCGGCTACACCGTCTCGGGCGCGACCTTCGATCTGTGGCTGGTACTGGTCTTCGGCCTGGTGGGGTTCGTCTTCACCAAGCTGGACTATCCGCTGGCGCCGCTGATCCTAGCCATGGTCCTGGGCCACAAGGCCGAGAACGCCTTCCACCAGTCGATGCTGCTGTCGGACGGCTCGCTTGGCATCTTCTTCGCCAACCCGCTGGTCACCGGCATCATGATCGTCGCGCTGGCGCTGCTGATCGTGCCCAAGACGCTTGGCCTGGCGCTGCACCTGCGCCGCCGCGGCATGCCCGTCGAATGAGGACACCTACCCGATGAACCTGAACCACCACTTCGCCGCCCGTGACAGCCGCACGGTCCAGACCGCCATCCTGGGGACCGGAGGCTTCGGGCGCAGCTATCTGGCGCAGGCCCGCCATGTCCGGGGCCTGTCCTGCCGCGTGGCGGTGGACCGCGATGCCGCCACGGCGGCGGCGGCGCTGGTCTCGACCGGGATCGACCCGGCGATGATCGCCACCTGCGCGGACGCGGACCAGGCGCAGGCAGCATGGCAGGCGGGCCGCTGGATCGCCGCCGCCGATCTGGCGGTCGTCGCCGACCTACCACTGGATGTCGTGCTAGAGGCCACCGGAGACCCCGAGGCCGGCGCCCGCCACGCCCTCCTGTCGATCGAGGCCGGGCTTCACGTCGTCATGGTCACCAAAGAAACCGACAGTGTCGTGGGCCCGATCCTGTCGCGGCTGGCCCGCGCGCGAGGCCTGGTCGTCAGCCCGGTGGATGGCGACCAGCCCAGCCTGCTGATCGGGCTGGCGACCTGGGCGCAGGTGATCGGCCTGACGATCATCGCGGCGGGCAAGTCCAGCGAATACGATTTTGTCTTCAACCCCGCCACCGGGCAGCTGGACAGCAACGGCACCACCATCGACGCCCCCGGCCTCTCCGACTGGCTGATGCCGCGCGACCGCCCTTGGGCGCAGGTAGCCCAAGCCCGCGCCGCGCTGGCCACGCGCCTGCCGCAGCGCGCCGTCCCCGACCTTTGCGAGTTGACGCTGGTCGCCAACGCGCTCGGGCTGATGCCCGACCGCGCCGACCTGCACGCGCCCATCGCCCGCATCCCCGAGGTCGCGGACCTGATGACCGACCAGGGCGGGCTGCTGGCGGGCCGGGACCGGCTGGACGTGTTCCACTGCCTGCGCCTGCCCGGCGAGGCCAGCTTCGCGGGCGGCGTCTTCGTCACCGTCGCCTGCGACGATCCCGACACCTGGGCGATGCTGCAGGGCAAGGGCCATGTCGTGGCCCGCGACGGCCGCACCGCGATGATCGGCCTGCCCCGCCACCTGCTGGGGCTGGAGGCCGCGACCACCGTGTTCGAGGCCGCGCTGCACGGCACCTCGTCGGGCGCCCCCGCGCCCCGCCCGGTCATCGACCTGACCGCCTTCGCCGATGCTGACCTGTCCGCGGGCACGATCCTGACCGCGCAGGGCCACCATCACAGCATCGCCCATGTCTCGGGCCGGATGACCCCGGCCGAGGCCCTGTCGGACGATGCGCCGATCCCCTACTACCTCGCCGCCGGACGTTCCCTGCAACGCGATGTCCGCGCGGGCGAGCCGATCCTATGCGGCGATGTCGATCTGGACGAGGGGTCCCACCTGCTACGGTTGCGCCGTCAGCAGGACAAAGTCACCAACTGGACGCCGACATGACGGTCAGGCCTGCGGTGCCTGGTTGCAGCTCTCGTCCGCGCAAAAATCGGCAAAGCTGCGACAGTAGACACGGACTTTGAGCTCTTGTTCGAGCTCATCTCTCAGTGATATGATCGCGGCTCCACGATGATCACCAGCAACCCGCTATTCGACGAATAGACTGAAACCTTCGACACCGAACGCCTGACCGGCGCATTGCTCGATCGACTGACCCACCACGTCAATATTCTCGAGATGAACGGCGACGGTTATCGGCTCGGACAAAGCCGCGCCCGAAAGGCCGAGGCAACCACCTGATCGCACCTTGCGAGATTGGCCCTGCGGGCCAAAGCGCCATGGCACGCGCCAGCTATTTGGGGAGCGCGCGCGCCATGGCGCTTGGCGCCTCGCCACTGGCCTGGTTTTGCGCCGCCGCGTAGCCGGTTCTTATACCAACAGCCCTAAGCTCTGACTCACGGGATTCCCTTCGACCTGAAAATCTGAATCATTGCCATCAAGAGATGGAGGTTCTGATGGCGATTGAGATCACTCGAACGGATATGTCGACAAGTGAGCTTCGGGCGGCGGCGGCGCGCACAAAGGATGCAAAAGCGGTGCGGCGGATTTTGGCGATCGCTCTTGTTCTGGAGGGCGCGGATCGCAAGACGGCGGCGGAGGCCTGCGGCATGGACCGGCAGACCCTGCGCGATTGGGTTCATCGCTACAACGCCGAGGGGATCACCGGTCTGTCGAACCGGTATTGGGCAGGCCCGACGCCGCTCCTGAACTCTGAGCAGAAAGCGGAACTTGCCCGGATGGTCCGTGAAGGGCCTGACCTTGAGGCCGATGGGGTGGTCCGCTGGCGCTGCGTCGATCTCAAGCGCAAGATCGAAGATCGCTTCGGCGTGGTCATGCACGAGCGGACGGTCGGCAAGCAGCTGGCAGCCCTTGGCTTCCGCCGCCTTTCAGTGCGCCCACAGCACCCCAAATCCGACCCGTTGGCACAGGAGGCATTTAAAAAAACTTTGCCGCTACGGTAAAGGCCGCCCTGCCGGAGACGGCGCACGGGAAGCCATTGGAGGTGTGGTTTCAGGATGAAGCACGCGTAGGTCAACAGGGGACGCTCACCCGGACCTGGGCCGAGTGCGGAACCCGGCCTCGTGCGCCGCGCGACACCCGCTACAAATGGGCCTATATCTTCGGCGCCGTCTGTCCATCGCGCGCCACGACCGCGGCACTTGTCATGCCACGTGCCGATACCTCGGCCATGAACGCTCATCTCGCTGAAATCGCGAAAACCGTCGCGTCGGGCGCCCATGCCGTGCTCGTGATGGACGGCGCCGGCTGGCATAACTCCAGCGCTCTGCGCATCCCCGACAACATCACCATCGTGACGCTTCCGCCCTATGCGCCAGAGCTGAATCCGGTTGAGAACATCTGGGCCTATCTGCGCGCAAACTGCCTCGCCATCACCGTCTTTGACACCTACGCAGACATTGTCGACCGATGCTGCAGCGCATGGAACGCCTTCGCAAACGACCCCGAGCGCGTCCGATCGATTGCCACGCGTGAATACGCAAAAGGGGTCAGTGCTTAGGGCCGTTGGTATTACGCCGCCGTTGACAGCACATCCGTCCCACAGATCGTGGTCGTGGTGATGCACACCAGCGCATCGAGCGGGCCAACATCCGGTATCGGCTTGTCGTCAAGAACAATCCGACCGGGTTCCACAAATACCGCTGCCTTCATCATCGCCATCGTCCGATTTCCATGACAGCCCGTTTCAGCAAGGATCGCAGCAACAGGCCTGGCTGTCTTTTCGGTGGATCAATCCCAAACATTCGTCTTGGATTGTCTACGGCAGGGCATCGTAAGTGCGTGTCTGAAACACCGCATGAGCCAAAGCGACCAGCGCCGGCGCAGCAAAGCGCTGTTGGGAGCTCAACTCCTTAAATCATTTCCCTCCGCCAGCCCCCGCTAATTTGATAGCGGGCGTTAATCTTGTCATCCTCTAATGCGAAGAGATGCAGCCAGCCGTTGTCGAATAGGCGAGCCACGTCAGGGTGGCGACGGAGGATCTCGTCGATGGCCGACGTGGGGGCGTCCAGCATGACGGTCAGCCGCAGGGGCTCGTGCGCAAAGCTCGTGCCGTCATGGACCGCCTGCCAGGGCAGGCCGGGGCGCAACCGCCCGCCGTTGCCCTCGACTACGCCGATACCGCCGGTAACATTGTGGATCAGCTTGGTGCCGCCCCCGAACAGGTGTGGGGCCACTGTCGACCCATAGTATTGCAGGCTGATCTAGCTGGCGACGACGACCGGCGCGGTCAGGATCAACCCCAGAACAGTATGGTCGGGATCTTGCGTGCGGTCGTAGCCGTGCAGAAAGGCCCGCCCGCCGAGGTCGATCCCGCGCGGCGCCGCGATGAAAGCGGCGCATCCCGCAAGGCCCCATTCAGGGCGCGTCTCGGCCCAGTTCGACGCACGTGCGGCCACCGCGGCAGGCGTGCCCCCCGGCAGACGGGTCGCTCGCGCCGTGCGGTTGCGGGCCGCCGCATGATAGACCACGGCCAGCGGATCGAAGGGTTCGGCCAGGTGCTGGCGCAACGCCATCCGGCCTGCTGGATCGTGCAGGTCACCGAAAGCCTGGACCGGGGCGATCTGGCTAGCGATATCGCGTGGCAGGCGCTGCGGTGCCATCCAGGGATCAGGGGCATCTACAATGCCGCCGTTGGGGCGTTGCCCGTGGCTGATGCGCTGACCCGCCTGAACCGGGCGGGCGAGGTGGTGCTGATCACCCATGATCTGACCCCCGGACCGGCGCGTGCTGCTGCGCCAGGCCGTTTTGGATGTCGGCATTGATCGGGACCCCGTCGCCGAGATCGACCAAGCAGTCGCGATCATCGCTCATGTCTATGGCCGCAACGGAGCGGCCCCGCAGGACAGCCACACCCCCCGGCGCATCCACATGCGCGAAAATTGCTGACGCGGGATCAGGGCTTGTGATGGGATGATGCCTGCATGATATGTTCGCATCATAACAAGAAGGCAGGACAGCATGGCCCGACCCACAATCTCCGATCTGGCACAGGCCGCCCGGGTCAGTACTGCCACCGTCGATCGGGTCCTGAACGGCCGCCCCAACGTACGCGAGGAAACCGTCCGGCGCGTCCATCAAGCCGCCGAAGAGATCGGATACCACGCAGCAAACGTGATCCGGCAACGGATGCTGTCGGACCGGCCCGAACTGCGGCTTGGCGTGGTTCTGCAAAAGCCGCGCCATCAATTCTATCAGGAGGCGTTGGCAACCTTCGAACGCCAAGCGCGCGCGAACACGGAAAGCAGGGTGCAGATCCTTCCGCGCTTCCTTGAGACAACGCAGGCCTCCGAACTGGCTGAGGTGCTGCTGTCCCTGAAAGGGCGGGTCGATGCCATCGCCGCCACCGGTCAGGATCATCATCTGGTGACGCAAGCCGTGCAGGTGCTGCGCGACGCGGGAACGCCGGTCTTTTCGCTGCTGTCGGATTTCGCGCAGGGCGTACGCGAAAGCTATTTCGGAATGAACAACCTGAAGGTGGGACGCATTGCTGGCTGGTTCATCTCGAAGCTGGCGGTGCAGCAGGGCAAGGTCGGGCTGTTTATCGGCGGCTCGCGGTTTCACGGACATGAACTGCGTGAGACCGGGTTTCGCAGCTTTTTCCGCGACGAGGCGGCGGGGTTTCAGCTGCTTGACACGCAGATCAACCTGGAGACCCGGCAACTGACCTATGAGGCGACGATCAACTTGCTGACCCGTCATCCCGACCTGGCCGGCCTTTACGTGGCGGGCGGCGGGATGGAGGGTGCGATCCAGGCCGTTCGGGAGATGCAGGCGGGCCACCGCGTCGTGCTGATCGTGAACGAGTTGACTCCCGACTCGCAGGCGGGCCTGCAGGACGGGGTTCTCAGCATCGTGCTGGCAACACCCATGCGCGACGTGGCCGGGCAAGTGATCGGCTTGGCACAGTCAATCCAGACGAACGGCATGGCCCCGGTTCCAGGCCAGCGCTTTCTGCCCTGCGAGGTCTGGACCCCAGAAAGCGATATGATGAGGTAATTACATCATCGAGGCGGCACGTTTGCATCACCATTGATGTTATTTGCCAGTGATGATCGTTGACCGATTGTCCTGACTCTGGGCATCTTCCTGTCCAGCGGGGGGACGTGGAGGTCCCTCGCCCCTGTTGCACAAGCACTCCGTTTGCAGCGCCTTTGGGCGCCCGGATGCCTATTGCCTGCAGGCAACACCGGCGCCGATGCGCCACTCGAGGAGGAGATCGACGTGACGAAATTCCTGATGACCACGGCCCTGATGGCCAGTCTGGGCTCTGCTGCCGCTGCCGAGAACATCGGTGTGTCGATGGCACTGTTCGACGACAATTTCCTGACCGTGCTGCGCGGCGGTATGCAGGATTATGCTGCGACGCTGGACGACGTCAGTCTGCAGATCGAGGATGCCCAGAACGACGTGGGCCGCCAGCTGAACCAGATCCAGAACTTCGTGGCCTCGGGTGTCGATGCGATCATCGTCAATCCGGTCGACACGGATGCCACGATCGCCATGTCCAATCTGGCCGCCGAGGCGGGCATCCCGTTGGTCTATGTGAACCGCCAGCCGGTCAATCTGGACGAACTGCCCGAAGGTCAGGCCTTCGTCGCTTCGGACGAGCTGGAGTCGGGAACTTTGCAGACGCAGGAGATCTGTCGGCTCCTGCAGGAACAGGGCAAGGGCGAGGGTGCCCGCGCAGTCGTCATGATGGGCGAACTGTCCAATCAGGCTGCCCGCATCCGCACCCAGGACATCAAGGATGTGATTGCCACCGACGAGTGCAGCTTCATCGAGATTGTCGAGGAACAGACCGCCATGTGGTCGCGGACCCAAGGCACTGACCTGATGACCAACTGGCTGTCGGCGGGGATCGAATTCGACGCCGTGATTTCCAACAATGACGAGATGGCGATCGGTGCGATCCAGGCACTGAAAACCTCCGGCGTGGCGATGGACGAGGTCATCGTGGGCGGCATTGACGCTACTGCCGATGCTCTGGCCGCGATGGAGGCAGGTGATCTCGACGTGACCGTCTTCCAGAACGCTGCGGGGCAGGGCGAGGGCGCCGTCGACGCGGCCCTGAAGCTGGCGCGCGGCGAAGAGGTCGAACAAAAGGTCTTCGTGCCCTTCGAACTGGTGACGCCCGAGAACCTGGCCGACTACCAGAACTGAACGCTTGGCCGGGCCGCCTTGCCGGCCCGGCCTGTTCCTGGGGAGGATCCACCATGCTTGATCACGCAGACGCGCCCGCGCGCGCCATCCACGCGGGCGACTACATCCTGGAAGTGGACAATGTCCGCAAGGAGTTTCCGGGCGTCGTGGCGCTGGACGACGTCCAACTGAGACTGAGGCCCGGCACCGTCCATGCCCTGATGGGCGAGAACGGCGCGGGCAAGTCCACGCTGATGAAGATCATCGCCGGCGTCTACACCCCCGACCGGGGCGAGGTGCGCTTTGCCGGGCGGCCCTTGAACATCCGCACACCGCTGGACGCGCTGAATTCGGGCATCGCGATGATCCATCAGGAACTGAACCTGATGAACACCATGACGGTCGCCGAGAACATCTGGATCGGACGCGAGCCGAAGTCCTCCTTTCGGCTGATCGACCACGGGCAGATGACACGAATGACCGAAGCCTTGTTTGCCGATCTGGGCATCCGGCTGGACCCGCTGGCCATGGTGGGCGACCTGACCGTCGCGCAGAAGCAGATGGTCGAGATTGCGCGCGCGGTGTCCTACAAGTCCGATGTGCTGATCATGGACGAGCCGACCAGCGCCATCACCGAAACCGAGGTCGAGCACCTCTTCCGCATCATCCGTGATTTGCGCGCCAAGGGTGTGGGCATCGTCTACATCACCCACAAGATGAGCGAGCTGTTCGAGATTGCCGACGAGCTGACCGTCTTTCGCGACGGCAAGTACATCGCAACGGTGGACGCTGCCGATGTTACCCGCGACCAGATCATCAAGATGATGGTGGGCCGCGAGATCACCGACATGTTCCCCAAGATCGACTGCGAGATCGGCGAGACGATCCTGGAGGTTCGGGATCTGACCCTGCCAGGCGTCTTCCGCGATGTCAGCTTCTCGCTGCGCCGGGGCGAGATCCTGGGGGTGGCGGGCCTGGTCGGGTCGGGGCGGTCGAATGTGGCCGAGGCCGTCTTCGGAGTGCGTCCCGCGACCGGGGGGCAGATCCTGATTGACGGCGAGGTCGTGAACATCAAGTCGCCGCCCGTCGCCATGCGTTACGGGATGGCCTTCCTGACCGAGGATCGCAAGGAAACCGGATGTTTCCTGAACCTTGATTGCATCGAGAACATCCAGATCGCGCTGCTGTCCAGCGGCAAGGTCGACAATCGCGGCTTCGTCAACCAGCGCGAGGTGAACCGGCTGGCGGAGGAGTTCTGCGCGAAGCTGCGCGTCAAGACCCCGAACCTGGCCGAGACCGTCGCCAACCTGTCGGGGGGCAATCAGCAAAAGCTGCTGATCGCGCGCTGGCTGCTGACAAAGCCGCGCATCCTGATCCTGGACGAGCCCACGCGTGGCATCGACGTGGGGGCTAAATCGGAAATTCACCGGCTGATCACGCAGCTGGCCGCCGAAGGCGTGGCCATCCTGATGATCTCGTCGGAATTGCCCGAGGTGTTGGGGATGTCGGACCGCATCATGGTGATGCACGAGGGCCGCGTCAGCGGCTTTCTGGACCGCGCCGAGGCCGATCAGGTGCGTGTCATGGAACTGGCGGCGAAATAAGGGAGGAACGCCGACATGGCGACACAGACATTCGATGAGCGCGCGGCGCCCAAGGCGCACCGCAAGCTGCCGTCCGAGATCAACATTCTGTTGGTCCTGATCGGCATTGCCCTGATCTTCGAAATTCTGGGCTGGATCTTCCAGGGGCAAACGTTCCTGGGCAATATTGGACGGCTCAAGATCATGATCCTGCAGGTCTCGGTTATCGGGATCATCGCGGTAGGCGTGACGCAGGTGATCATCTCGGGCGGGATCGACCTGTCCTCGGGGTCCATCGTGGGTGCGGTGGCTATGGTTGCGATGAGTTTCGCACAGGCTGCCGACTACGCCCGGGCGGTCTATCCGGCACTGACGGACATGCCGGTGATTGTGCCGGTGCTGATCGGGCTTTTCTGCGGGGCTGTGGCGGGGTTCATCAACGGCTGGCTGATCGCCTATACCAAGATCCCACCCTTCATTGCCACTCTTGGGATGATGGTCGCGGTGCGGGGTTTTGCCAAATGGTATACCAAGGGCCAGCCGGTCAGCTTCCCGACCGACAGCTTTGCAAGTCTGGGATCGGGCATGATGCCGGTCTTCATCTTCCTGGGCGTGGCGGCGGTCTTTCACGTGGCGATGAAATACACCCGCTACGGCAAGTACACCTATGCCATCGGGGCCAATCCGCAGGCCGCCCGTGTCTCGGGCATCGACGTCGAGCGGCATCTGGTCAAGCTGTATGTGGTGGCCGGCGTCTTGGCCGCGCTGGCCGGGATCGTGGTCGCGGCGCGCGGCCAGACCGCGCAGGCCGGCATGGGCATGATGTACGAGCTGGACGCTATTGCCATGGCAGTCATTGGCGGCACTTCGCTGGCCGGGGGACGCGGCTCTATAGTGGGCACGTCCATCGGGATGGTGATCTTTGGGGTCATTATCTCGGGATTCACCTTCCTGCGGCTGGACGCCTATTACCAGGAAATGATCAAGGGCGTCATCATCGTGGCCGCCGTGGTGATCGACACCCAACGCCAGAAAAAGCGCGTCAAGAAGACCTGACGGGGGCTCATAGATGAAACACACGCTCGACCCCCATATGATCCGACACCTGTCCCTGGAGGATACCTGCCGCAAGGTCGCTGATCTGGGCTATGACCATGTCGAACTTTCTCCCCGCCCGGATTTCCTGTCGTGGTGGACCCGGCCCAAGGTCTGGCCCGAGCGGATTGCAGGGTTCAAGAAGGCACTGAAGGATCACCGCCTTGGCCTTGCCACGCTGCAGCCGATGTACCGGTGGGCCAGTCCCTATCCCGACGAATGGGAAGCAGCGATCGACAACTGGAAACGCGCCATCGAGATCGCGATCGAGATGGACTGCCCGATGTTCGTCTCGGAATTTGGTCGCGGCGGCAGCCCCGACCGCAGCCTGAATGACCGCAGCGGCCTGCATCGTCCTGAAACCTGCGAGATGCAATTCTTCCGCGCGATGGACATTCTCGTGCCGATCCTGGAGCGGGAGGGTCTCATCCTGTCGCTGGAGGCGCATCCCGAGGACTGGTTGGAAGAAATCGCGCCTGCGATGGACATCATCAGGACCATCAACTCGAAGGCGGTGAACGCGTCGTTCATTGCGCCGCACACCTTCTTCTATGGACCCGACATGGTTGCCAACCTGCGTGCGACCGAGGGCTTTCTGGTCCATGTGCGCCTGGCGGACACCTATGACCATACCAAGTCGTCGCAACTGCGCTACGTCGTGAACCCTCCGGGGTCGAATGTCCGCGTGCACCAGCATTTGGATTTCGGGCAGGGCGAGATCGATTGGGACATCTTCTTTGCCACCCTTGCCGACATGAAGTTCGACGGCGTGCTGTCAAACTGTGTCTTTGGGTGGGAAGACCGGGCCGAGGACAGCGCCCGCTTCATGCTGGACGAAACCAAGCGATACGTCGCGAAATACTGGAAATAGGAAGACAACATGACCCTGAAGATCGGTGTCATCGGAACCGGCATGATTGGCCGCGACCACACACGGCGCATTGCGCAGGTGCTGGCGGGGGCAGAGATCGTAGCCCTCAGTGATTACAATGCGGATGCGGCTCGGGCCGTGCAGGCAGATCTGGCGCCCAACGCCACCGTCTATGACAAGGGCGAGGATCTGATCGCAGCTCCCGAAGTGGATGCTGTGCTGGTCTGTTCGACCGGATCGACCCACGAGGCCTATGTCCTGGCCGCCATCGCCGCCGGAAAGCCCTGCTTTTGCGAAAAGCCGCTGGCCACGACCGCGGACGGCGCCAAGCGCATCGTCGATGCCGAAGTGGCAGCAGGCAAGCGTCTGGTCCAGGTGGGCTTCATGCGCCGCTATGATGCGGGCTACCGGATGCTGAAGGAGGTCGTGGACAACCAGATCGGCACACCGCTGATGGTCCATGCCGCGCACCGCAACCCGACCGTGCCCGACCAATACCTGACGCCGATGGCGATCCACGACACGCTGATCCACGAGATCGACGTGTTCCGCTGGCTGCTGGACGACGACTACGTCTCGGCCCAGGTTGTGTTTCCGCGCGGGTCCTCGCATGCCCATGCGCAGCTGGCAGACCCGCAGATCGTGCTGTTGGAGACCGCAAAGGGCGTGCGCATCGATGTCGAGATCTTCGTGAACTGCCGCTATGGCTATGACATCCAGTGCCAGGTAGTGGGCGAAGAGGGGCTGGCCAATCTCCCAGAGCCGATGGCCATCACCCTGCGCAAGAACGCCACGCTGCAAAACGCCATCATGACCGACTGGAAGGACCGCTTCGTCGACAGTTATGACGTCGAGTTGACAGACTTTATCAAGGCCGCTTCGCAGGGCACCGCTTCGGGTCCGTCCAGCTGGGACGGCTATGTTGCCGCCATCAGCTCGGACGCCTGCGTCGAGGCGCAGGAAAAGACCGGCCAGATCATTCCCATCACCCTGCCGGCCCGCCCGGCGCTTTACGACTGAGATCACACCATGCGTTTTGCCATCAACCATATCTCGGCGCCGAAACTCGGTCTGGCGGAATTTTTCGCCATGACCCGCCGGCTTGGCGCGACCGAGGTCGAGATCCGCAACGACCTGCCCGACGTGATGGGCAGCATGGACCCGGCCGAGGTCCGCGCCGAAGCCGAGCGCCAGGGCGTGACCATTCTTTCGATCAACGCACTGTATCCCTTCAACGTCTGGTCGGGTGATCTGCCCGACCGCGCAGTAGCCATAGCGGACTACGCCCAGGCCTGCGGGGCGCGCGCGGTGGTGATGTGCCCGCTAAACGACGGGACCGAGGTCGCCTTCGACGACCTGGTCGCGGCACTGAAGGCGATGAAGCCGATCCTGCAGGAACGCGGCCTGACCGGACTGGTCGAGCCCTTGGGCTTTCCCGTCTCGTCCCTGCGCAGGAAGGCCACTGCGATCGAGGCGATCAAGGCAGCTGACGGGGAAGGCGCGTACAAGCTCATGCACGACACTTTCCACCATCATCTGGCCGGAGAGACCGAGTTCTTCCCCGAATGGACCGGCCTTGTGCACATCTCGGGCGTGACGGACCAGCATGTCGCTGTGGAAGACATGCTGGACGCGCATCGCGTCCTGGTGGACGGGGATGACCGGCTGGAGAACCTGCCCCAGATCAAGGCGCTGCTGGAGGCGGGTTATGACGGCCCCTTCAGCTTCGAGCCTTTTGCGGCCGAGGTGCATGATGCGGCCGATCCCGAAGCCGCGCTGAGGGACAGCATCGGCCATATCCAGGCTGCGGCCTGACCTGGACGGTGGGCGTTCGCGCCCATCGACAATCGCTGAAGGAGTGACGGGATGAAGTCTGTTGATGTGATCACGATCGGGCGGAGTTCCGTCGATCTCTACGGCAGCCAGATCGGCGGGCGGCTGGAGGACATGGGGTCCTTCGCCAAGTATATCGGCGGCAGCCCCACGAACATCGCTTGCGGGACGGCTCGGTTGGGCCTGCGATCAGCGGTGATCACGCGGGTGGGTGACGAGCATATGGGGCGCTTCATCCGCGAGCAGCTGCTGCGCGAGGGCGTGGACGTCCGTGGCGTTGCCACCGACCCCGAGCGCCTGACGGCGCTGGTGATCCTGGGCATCCGCGACGAGGACAGCTTTCCGCTGATCTTCTATCGCGAGAACTGTGCCGACATGGCCCTGTCCGAGGATGATATCGAAGAGGACTTCATCGGCTCGGCGCGCTGCGTTCTGGCGACCGGCACGCATCTGTCCAACCCCCGCACCGAGGCTGCGGTGATGCGTGCACTGGAACTGGCCCGTGCGCATGGCGCGCGGACGGCGCTGGACATCGATTATCGCCCGAACCTGTGGGGCGTGGCAGGTCATGGCGACGGCGAAAGCCGCTTTGTCGAAAGCCAGGCCGTGACGGCGCGCCTGCAGGCGACGCTGCATCTTTTCGATCTGATCGTGGGCACCGAGGAGGAATTTCACATCGCCGGCGGCACCACCGACACGCTGGCCGCCCTGCGCGCGGTGCGCGGCGTCAGTGATGCCACCCTGGTCTGCAAGCGGGGTGCCAAGGGGGCCGTCGCCTTCACCGGCGAGATCCCCGACAGCCTGGACGCGGGCGAGGCCGGCCCCGGCTTTCCCATCGAAGTCTTCAACGTGCTAGGCGCCGGGGACGGCTTCTTCTCGGGCCTTCTGAAGGGCTGGCTGGACGGTGAGAGCTGGCCACGCGCACTGGAATACGCCAATGCCTGCGGGGCCTTCGCGGTCAGCCGCCACGGCTGCACGCCCGCCTATCCCAGCCTCGAGGAACTGCGCTTCTTTCTGGATCGCGGCGTGGTGCGGCCCGACCTACGCAACGACGCCGACCTGGAGCAGCTGCACTGGTCGACCAACCGGCAGGGCCGGATGGGCGGCGACTGGACGACGATGCGCGTCTTCGCCTTCGATCACCGCATGCAGCTGGAACAGATGGAGGGATACAGTCCTGCCAAGGGCGGCGCGTTCAAGCGCCTGTGCCTGGAGGCGGCGCTGCAGGTCCAGGACGGGCAGGGGGGCTACGGCATCCTCTGCGACGACCGCATCGGCCGGGAGGCGCTGCAGGCGGCCAGCGGCACCGGCCTGTGGGTCGGCCGGCCTGCGGAATGGCCGGGCTCGCGTCCGCTTGAGCTGGAGCCGGAGCTGGGCCCGGATTGCGGGGGCCTTGGCGAATGGCCGCGCGAGCAGGTCGTGAAGGTGTTGTGCTTCTGCCATCCGGACGACGCGCCCGACTTGCGCGCCCGGCAGGAGGCGACGGTCGGGCGCCTGTTCACCGCCGCCCGCCGCAATGGGCTGGAGTTCCTGCTGGAGATCATCCCCTCGAAGGTCGGGCCGGTCGATGACGACACCACCGCGACGCTGATCCGGCAATTCTACGCGGCGGGCATCTTTCCGGACTGGTGGAAGCTGGAACCGCTGTCCAGTCGCACTGCCTGGTCGACAGCTATCGCCGCCATCGAGGAAAACGATCGCCACACCCGCGGCATCGTGGTTTTGGGCCTGGATGCGCCCGAGAAGGCACTGGCGGACAGCTTCCGGATTGCTGCGGCCTTTCCCCTGGTGCGCGGTTTTGCGGTCGGCCGCACGATCTTTGGCGAAGTGGCGCGGGACTGGATGGCCGAAAACAGCGACGATGCGGCGGCGGTCGCCCGGATGGCCGAACGCTATGGGCGGCTGTGCGGGTTGTGGGACCAAGCCCGCGCCGCTCAGGCTGTCGAATGACACGGAACCCCCAGGGCGATGCGTCGCCCTTGACGACAGAACCGACACGAGGGCTGACGATGAGCGGAACGATACGATTGACGGCAGCCCAGGCCATGGTGCGCTGGCTGTCGGTGCAGATGACCGAGGACGGCGAGCGTTTTATCGAGGGGGTCTGGGCGATCTTCGGCCACGGCAATGTCGCGGGTCTGGGCGAGGCGCTGCACGGGATCGGGGAGGCCCTGCCGACCTGGCGGGGACAAAACGAGCAAACCATGGCCCATGCCGCCATCGCCTATGCCAAGGGCAAGGGACGACGGCGTGCGCAGGCGGTGACGGCCTCGATCGGCCCGGGCTCGACGAACATGGTGACGGCCGCCGCGCTGGCCCATGTGAACCGGCTGCCGGTCCTGCTGATCGCGGGCGATGTGTTTGCCACGCGCAGGCCCGATCCGGTGCTGCAGCAGGTCGAAAGCTTTGTCGACGGGACCGTCAGCGCGAATGACTGCTTCCGCCCCGTCGTGCGCTATTTCGACCGCATCACCCGGCCCGAGCATTTGCTGACCGCGCTGCCCCGTGCGCTGCGGGTGATGACGGACCCGGCCGATTGCGGGCCGGTCTGCCTGTCCTTCTGCCAGGATGTGCAGGCCGAGGCCCATGACTGGCCCGAGGCGTTTTTCCAGCCGCGCACCTGGCGCATCCGTCGTCCCGCCGGCGATGCGGACGAGTTGGCCGCCGCCGCTGCCCTGATCCGCGCCGCGAGGTCGCCGATCCTGATATGTGGCGGAGGCGTGATCTACTCAGGCGCCGAGGAGGCGCTGGACAAGTTCGCCAGCCAGCTCAACATCCCGGTGATCGAGACCCAGGCCGGAAAATCTGCGCTGGCGCAGGCGCACCCGATGAACTTCGGAGCCGCCGGCGTTGACGGCTCGGCTACGGCGAATGCCGCGGCGCAGTCGGCGGACCTGGTGATCGCAGTCGGCACGCGCTTGCAGGACTTCACCACCGGCTCGCGCACCTTGTTTCCGCAGGCCAGGATCCTGGCACTGAATGTCCAGCCTTGTGACGCTGGCAAGCACGGCGCCACCAGTCTTGTCGCCGATGCGCGTGTGGCGCTGGAGGCGCTGTCGGCCGAGTTGGGCGATCTTCGCTTCGACGCGGCTGATCCCCGGGCGCGCGATGCGTGGCTCGCGGCGGTCGACGCCCATTGTACCACGACGCCTGAAGGGCTGCCGACAGATGCACAGGTGATCGGTGCCGTGCAGGCCGCCGCCCCCGATGGTATCGCCATGTGCGCCGCCGGCACTATGCCCGGGGCCTTGAAGTTGCTGTGGCAGGCCAGCCAGCATGGCTACCACATGGAATACGGTTATTCCTGCATGGGCTACGAGGTGGCGGGCGCCATGGGCCTCAAGCTTGCGCGCCCTGACCGCGAGGTGCTGTGCTTCGTTGGAGACGGCAGCTACATGATGGCCAACAGTGAGCTGGCGACGGCGGTGATGCGCCGCATCCCCTTCACGGTCATCCTGACCGACAACCGGGGTTACGGCTGCATCAACCGCCTTCAGGCTCATTCCGGCGGTGCGGCCTTCAACAACATGTATGTCGATTGCCGGATCGAGACCCAGCCACAAATCGACTATGTCGCCCATGCTGCCAGCATGGGGGCGCATGCAGTGAAGGCCGGGGATCTGGCAGATCTGCAGGACCAGATCCACGCCGCACGCGACCGCGACGTCCCCACCGTCATCGTGATCGACACCACCGCCCGTCCCGGACCCGGCGACGGGCTGGAGACGGCCGGGCATTTTTGGGACGTGGCCGTTCCTGCAGTGGGCAATACGGAGAAACTGAAACAAGCCTATGCGCGCTATATCGAGCATGTTGCGCAGCAGGCCCTGATCAACTGAAGGCAGAGACATGATCCTCTACGGCACCAACCCGATTGCCTGGGCCAATGACGACGACCAGTCGATCGGCGCCCATATCCCGACCGAACAGATCCTGCGCGAGGCCGGTCGCGAGATCGGCTTCGACGGGATCGAGAACGGCCACCGCTGGCCCGACGACCCACAGGCGCTGAAGGAATTGCTGGGCAGCTACGGGTTGCGCTTCATCTCGGGCTGGTACTCGACCAAACTGCTGACCCGCTCGGTCGAGGAAGAGATCGTGTCGGTTCAGCCGCATCTGGCCAAGCTGAAGGCGAACGGTTGCAAGGTCTGCATCGTTTGCGAATGCTCGAACACCGTGCATGGCGATCCGGCAAAAGCAGTCAACGACCGGCCGCGCTTGACGGAAGCGCAGATGACCGACTTCGGCGCGAAGATGGAGGAGTTCGCGGCCTATCTGGCGGAGCAGGGTATCACGCTGGCCTATCATCACCACATGGGGACCGTGGTTGAGAGCCCGCCTGAGATAGACGCCTTCATGGCCGCGACCGGCCCCTCCACGCATTTGCTGTTCGATGCTGGCCACTGCACCTTCGGCGGCGGCGACCCCGAGGAAGTGCTGCGCCGCCATGCGGGCAGGGTGGCACATTTCCATGCCAAAAACATTCGCCGTGTGGTCTGTGACCGGGTCCGGGCTGAAAGGCTGTCCTTCATCCAGGGCGTGATGGCCGGTGCCTTCACCGTCCCGGGCGATCCGGAAGGAGCCATCGATTTCGAGCCGCTTCTGCGCGTTTTGGCGGAGGCGCAATATGACGGCTGGCTAGTGATCGAGGCCGAGCAAGATCCCGAGGTGCGCAGCCCGCTACATTATCAGACGATGGGGCTGCAGGCACTGAAGGCGGCAGCCCGCGAAGCTGGGCTCGATCGAGTCGTCCCCGCCTAAGGCGGGCGTGGCGGGGGGCACTGCCGCCAAACTGGCCGGGGGGCCAGATCGCCCGGGGATATTTTCGGACCATTGCAGGAGCGGAGGGCCGGACCGAGGGCTATGATCCTGCGACGGGGTCAGCCTGGCAGGGTTGCCTGCCGGATGGACAGAGAAAAGGACAAGAAATGCCACAGCTTCTCAGACGGCCCTTCGGCACCCATGGCGAGGTGCAGCGGATCACGCCCGCCGATGCGGGCTGGCGCTATGTCGGTTTTTCGGTCCATCGGCTGCGCCCGGGTGAGCGAGTGGACGGGGTGACAGGCGACTGTGAGGTCATCCTGGTCATGGTCGAGGGTAAGGCGCAGATCGCCGGGGCAGAGCAGGACTGGGGGGTGCTGGGAGACCGAATGAATGTCTTCGAAAAGACGCCGCCGCATTGCCTGTATCTCCCTGGCGGGCAGGACTGGGTTGCGGAGGCTGTCACCGATTGCACCATCGCGGTCTGTTCGGCCCCGGCCCATGGCGGGCATCCGGCGCGACGCATCGGGCCCGACGGCATCACACTGACCGCGCGTGGCGAAGGCACCAACACCCGCTACATCAATAACATCGCTATGGAGGCTGAAGACTGGTGTGACAGCCTGTTGGTGACCGAGGTCTTTACCCCTGCAGGGCACTGGTCCTCTTATCCTAGCCACCGCCATGACGAGGACGATTTTCCGCGCATCACCTATCTGGAAGAGACCTACTACCACCGCCTGAACCCCGCCAAAGGTTGGGCCGTGCAGCGTGTCTATACCGATGACGGCAGCTTGGATGAGGTGATGGCGGTACGCGACCATGACGTGGTGCTGGTGCCACGCGGGCACCATCCCTGCGGTGCGCCCTATGGGTTTGAACTGTACTATTTGAACGTCATGGCTGGTCCGCGTCGAAGTTGGCGCTTTGTCCCCGCGCCTGAGGTCGAAGGCATTGTTTAGGAAGTAACGCCCCAGTTTTCCTAGAATTATTATTTAATAATGTAGGAACCTGACGCAGCCAATCTTTTAAAAGTGGAGGCAGGGTGGCTTGTATCCTCGGCTGTGTCTTCCGCAGTCCTCGCCACATGCACTTCGAGCAATGTTCTTGAAAAGCCTTTTCTGCCGATGAGGGACTTACAGCAGCTTTTAAAGGCGAATCCACCGCTCGATAAGCGCATTCAGCCTCTGATTGGGGCTACCGGATTTAGGCTTTCCCGCGAACAGTTTGTAGCTTCGAGGCGACAGTTAGGTAAGCGTTCTCTGCCCCCCACCTTCCGCGCGGCATTCTGATCGGTTCATTGGACCGTGATGATTGTTGGGACGGAGTTTCTCCATGGAGTCTGCATTGGAGCTTCTCCCGGCTGGCGGCCGCGGCCGTCGGAACCGGAAGTGGCCGGATGAGGTAAAGGCGGAGCTATGGCCGATTTTGGGTGATGGGGTCTGAGAAGGCGGCGTATCGTGGTGGGTGTCAAAGCCTGCCAGAACCTCCCGAAGGAGCGATACGCCTTGGAAGATGATATCACGATCACCCCGCTTCACCAGCCCGGATCTGTCGTTGATCCACTCACCGAGATTGCACGCGACGGCGCCCGGCAGATGCTGGCAGCGGCACTCAGGGCTGAGGCCGCGAGTTTTGTCGCGCAGTTTGCTGAGGAGCGCCTGCCCGATGGCAGGCAGCGCGTTGTCCACCACGGCACCGGCCCTGAGCGGAACATCCAGACCGGGATCGGCCCTATCCCGGTGCAGAGACAGAAGGTGCGCGACCGGGCAGCTGATGCGCCGCCGGAGGACAAGATCCGGTTCAATTCGCGCATTCTTCCGAAGTGGGCGCGCCGTTCGCCTAGCCTTGATGCTCTGCTTCCGGTCCTCTACTTGCGCGGCGTCTCGACTGGAGACTTCCAGGAGGCTCTGAGCGCGCTGGTCGGTCCGGATGCGCCCAACCTGTCGCCAGGAGCGATCTCGCGGCTCACGGGCGAGTGGCAAGCAGAACATGACCGCTGGCAACGCCGAAACCTCTCGGCCCGGCGCTACGTCTATGTCTGGGCCGACGGCGTGTATCTGCAGGCCCGGATGGAGCCGCAGGCCGAGTGCATGCTGGTGATCATCGGGGCGACGCCGGAAGGGAAGAAGGAGCTGCTGGGGTTCCAGGTTGGGGTCCGCGAGAGCGCGCAGAGCTGGCATGAACTGCTGGTCGACCTCAGGGCCCGCGGCCTCTCGGCGCCACCGGACCTCGCGGTCGGAGATGGTGCCCTTGGCTTCTGGAAGGCGCTGGATGAGATCTTCCCCGACACGCGCCACCAACGCTGTTGGACCCACAAGGTGTCCAACGTCCTGAACAAGCTTCCGAAGTCGATGCACCCGGCGGTGAAGACTGACCTGCGGGAGATCTGGCAAGCCGCGACCCGCGCGGCGGCAGAGACCGCCGTCAATACCTTCGTCGAGAAGTATGGCGTGAAATACGAGAAAGCCGTCGCCTGCCTGACCAAGGATCGAGAGGCACTGCTGGCCTTCTACGACTTCCCGGCCGCTCACTGGGACCACCTGCGCACGTCCAACCCGATCGAGAGCGTCTTCGCGACCGTCCGCCATCGCACCGTCCGAACCAAAGGCGCGTTGTCTCAGAAGACAGCGAAGCTGATGGTGTTCAAGCTGGTTCAGGCCGCAGCGAAGAAATGGCGACGACTGAAGGGCGCAAACCAGTTGCCTCTCGTCGTCGAAGGCGTCAAGTTCACTGACGGTGTCGCCGAGCAGGACGCCAACGAAAGCCGCGCCGCTTGATCAGGCCGCGTCACCCAAAATCCCGCATAGCTCGTAAAGGCGCGGATTGTGGCGGAGACGCTGATGCCGGGCGTGACCGTGAATACCGTTGCGCGGCGGCACGGGGTGCCGGCGAACCATGTCTCTTCTTGGCGGACGCTGGCGCGGAAAGGGCGACTGGTGCTGCCTGCTCCTGAAGATCCGGTGGAGTTTGCGGCGCTGTTGCTCGGCCCCGCTGAAGATGCGCCGCGGGCCGATGTCGGTGCCGTGGCCCGGCCGGAGATCGTCGCGGGCGCGGTGGTGATCCGTCTGGAAGCCGGGGCCTCGGCGGAGCGGATTGCCATGGTCGTGCGCGCCCTGGCGGCTACCCCATGATCTTCCCCTCCAACCGCGTGAGGATCATGGTTGCGACCAAACCCGTCGATTTCCGCAAGGGGCATGATGGCCTGGCTGCACTGGTGTCGTCGGTGCTGCGCAAGGATCCGTTCACCGGCACGGTGTTCGTGTTCCGCTCGCGCCGGGCGGACAGGCTGAAGCTTTTGTATTGGGACGGCACCGGTCTGGTAATGGCTTACAAGCGGCTGGAGGATACAACCTTTACCTGGCCGGCCATCAAGGACGGGATCATGGCGCTGAACCATGCCCAGTTTGAGGCGCTGTTTGCCGGGCTCGACTGGCGCAAGGTCAAAGCTCTGGAAACCCGCCCCCCTGCTGCGGCAGAATGAATCAGTTGCCTGATTTTCCATGTTTTTGCCGGAGATCCTTGATAAAATCAGAGCATGTTCGCAGCCTCTGTTCTCGATCTTTCCGCCATTCCCAACGCGCAGCGTGCGGCGGTTCAGGCGTTGCTGGAAGAGGTGGCGGCTCTCAAGGACATCACCAGACGCCAGGAGCATCTGATCGCCGAGCTGAACCATGCCCTGCATGGCAAGCGGTCGGAAAAGCTGACCGAGGATGAGCGGCAGCTGGCTTTCGAGGACCTGTCCATTGCGTTGGCCGAGGTCGAGGCGGAGAAGGAAACGCAGGCCACCAGGACGGACAAGGGGGCGACCAGGGCCGCGCCGAAGCGCAATATCGGCAACCTACCGGCTGCACTGCCGCGTATCGAAGAGGTCATCGAGCCCGCCAGCCTGATCTGCCCCTGCGGCTGCGGCATCATGCACAAGATCGGTGAAGACCGCGAGCCAAGCGGCTGGACATCGTGCCTGCCCAGCTGCGCGTCATCGTCACCGTCCGCCCGAAATATGCCTGCCGGTCCTGCACCGACGGCGTCACTCAGGCACCAACACCTTCCCGCCTGATCACGGGCGGGCTGCCAACCGAGGCGACGCTCGCCCATGTGCTGGTCAGCAAGTATGCGGACCATCTGCCGTTGTATAGACAGAGCCAGATCCTGGCGCGGGCGGGCCTTGATCTGCACCGCGCCGTTCTGGCCGATTGGGTGGGCAAGGCCGCGTTCCATCTGACGCCGGTGGTGGACCGGCTGGCCGAGCATCTCAAACGGTCGGGCAAGCTGTTCATGGACGAAACAACGGCCCCGGTGCTGGTCCCGGGGCGTGGGACCACAAAGACCGGATATCTCTGGGCACTGGCGCGCGATGACCGGCCGTGGGGCGGCGAGGACCCGCCCGGCGTGGTCTACTTTTATGCCCCCGGCCGCGCAGGCGAGAATGCCGAGACCTTCCTGACCGGCTTCGATGGCATTCTGCAAATCGATGGTTACACAGGCTATAACCGGCTGACCAAACCGATCCGCAAGGGCGGTGCCCCCATTCGGGTCGCGCATTGCTGGGCGCATGCAAGGCGCAAACTGAAGGAAGTCTTCGACCGCGATGGCTCCGAGATCGCTGCTGAGGGGCTGCGCCGCATCGCCGAGCTCTACGCCGTCGAGGCCGACATCCGCGGTGTCTCGCCCGGCCAGCGCCTCTCGGCCCGCCAAGCCCGCACCGCACCGCTGGTGGCCGCCTTCGGCGGCTGGCTGCAGGCGCAACGCCGAAAGATCTCCACCAAATCCCGGTTGGGCGAAAAACTCACCTATATCCATAACCACTGGGAAGGGCTGCAAGCTTTCCTGACCGACGGGCGCATCGAGATCGACTCCAACAGGGTCGAAAATCTGATCCGCCCCATCACCCTCAATCGCAAGAATGCGCTCTTCGCAGGTCACGACGAAGGCGGCGTTGCTTGGGGCCGCATCGCCTCGTTGATCGAGACCTGCAAGATCAACGGCATTGAGCCCTTTGCCTATCTGAAGGCCACCCTCACGGCGATCGCCACCGGCCATCCACAAAGCCGCCTCGATGACCTGCTACCGTGGAACTTCAAGCCGTCAAGCTAAGTCGACAGTGGGGGCCAGCGACCGCTTACGCGTTTGCGGGCCTTGCCCTTGGAGATGCAATCGACCTCGGCCTCATGCAGGGCGTAGATCTTGCTGCGGCTTTTTGGGGTCTGATGGAGCAGACGACCGACGAGCACGAGAGTGTCCAGAACCCGTTCGCGGAAGGGCCCCTTTGCAATCCCTTCCAACTGCCGACGAATATCCCGCAGGACACGGCCGGTGTATCCCCTCAGCTGTTTCAGAGCCTTGCGCATGCGTTTGAACTGCCGGGCATGGGCGTAGCGCCCGATCCGCACCGCCAGGCGCGGCGCGAGACGATTGTAGTTCTGCCGCAACGTGATCCCGCCTTCATTGGCGAGGGCGACAAGCTTTCCACGTGCGGTCTCATACAGGCGCGCATCGGTCGGGTGGGCGATGTTCTTTTCCATCACCGTCGTATCCACGGCGACACGCGACAGGCTGCGATCCTCCACCGCGCCTGATCTCCGCCCGGCCTCGATCGTCTTGGTCAGCAGCCACTCCGCACCTTCTTCGCCGATCCGCTTGCGCCACCGAGTCAGAGAGGATGGGTCGATCGGTGGGCTGTGCTGGAAGAACGTCTCACCGGTAAAATGCTGGTAGTAGGGGTTCTCAACCCAACGAGCGACGACGGCCTCGTCAGAGAGCCGATAGGCGTGCTGAAGATACAGCAGGCCCGCCACCAGCCGCGGCGATGTGGCCGGCCGCCCTGTGGTGGAAGGAAAGAAGCCTGCCCATTCGGTCTCGAAGAACTCCCAGTCAATCAGCGCGGCCAGTTTCGCCAGTTCATGGCGCAGATCGATCATGTCGGTCAGGCGGGGACGCAGGAGATCATCCTACTCTTCAGCGCGCGGACGAGGCTTCATCACAGCTCCGGAAATTCGCAAGGTTTCAAGTACCAGCATACGAAACCTTGCAATTCCCCGCTATCGCTTTGGGAGAATAAGCAAACAAATCTAAATGGTTAAATGTTGTTCAGGCCGGACTCTCTATTATCTGCTGCAACTGCGCATCCTGCTCTTCCCCCACTTGAATCTTAGTGAAAGGAATGTCTTACCATTCAGGAAAACTCACAATGCCCCCTTTTCTTTTTCTCGATTACCTTTTTTCAGTTCAATGTAGGTATAGATGCGCGCGATGCAGACGTTCTTCTTTCAATATATTGTAAAGATGTTTTCTAACGTCTCCCGTAAAAATGTTTTCCTTTGCCTTGGTTATTGCTCGACTCAACGCCGCATCGACAAGCCGATTGGCAGAGGCCTGATCTGGCATCATCGCACGTGCGGTCATGATAAGTTCTTTTAAAATTTCCTCAATACTCGTCTCCGGCGATATTTCTGATCTGTAATATTGATACTGCAAGTCGCATAGGATCGGGGCGATTTTGCTTGGTTTCAGGTAGATGATTTCGCGATCAAAGCGTTCAGGGACATGTTTTTTACCGTACCCTGTTAAAAATACAAAGGGAATTGACTTGCAAGACAGTTTGTCTGCAATGATAAATGAAGTGTCAGCTTGGACTCTCACATCAAGAATCGCCGCTTGGACGGTATCAATGTAGTAAAGTGCTTCGTTGGTATTGAAAAATGGTCCTACGACATGATTGCCACTTGTCCTGATTTCATGGGCTAAGTGATCCGCTTGAAGGTAATCGTCCTCAACAACTAAGATGTTGAGAGGGGACATCGAAATATAGTCCTCTATGTTTTTCATTTTTTTGCTCATTTATATAAAAAATTAGGTGCGGATTAGAAATTGTATGAAACTACGAAGATATTATATCTCCAAGTTTCTTCCTGTTCGATGCACGAGGACCTCTTTATGTCAATTCCCCTGTCTATCCTGACCAGCTAATGGGCTACGAGCATAGTACAGTACCATAAGATGAGCCATTTACCCAATATTATCCACGAAATGTACGTTTGAGTACTTAAACCTACAAAGCTTCAATCCGTGCATTTGATGCTGCGCAAATATCTGCTGAGCATCGGAAAACAGGAGGTCAACATAGAATGTGGCGCTGCGGGTGGGTACTAAGCGCGCCAGAGAAGACGCCCCCGCCCCTCCGCTCAGCCCGGCTTTGTGGCGGCCAGCCATTCGTCGAGCTTTGACCAGCTGCGGCGCCCTGAGGTGTTTTTGACGGCGATGGCCACGGCACTCTTCTGCCCCACCAGCATGACCAGCTTCCCGCCGCGGGTGACGCCGGTGTAGATGAGGTTGCGCTGCAGCATGGCGTGATGCTGGGTCATCACCGGGATGACCACCGCTGGATAATCCGAGCCCTGTCTCTTGTGGAGATATACGCAAAAGTTGGTGACGCCTGATCAAGCGGCATTTTGAAGTTGGCGGATGCCGTCCCTGAACTCAACCCCTGCGATGACCTCGGGGAGGCGGTTCTGGCCGTCGAGTTTGCGCCATTTTTTCTGTGCCGACATCATCAGCTTGAACGCCATGGCCAGACCGGTCTTGCGGCTCAGGCAGCCCTTGGTGCGTTTTGTGCGATGCCGAACGGTGGCGAAGGTGCTCTCGATCGGGTTTGACGTCCGGATGTGTTTCCAGTGCTCGGCCGGGAAATCGTAGAAAGTAAGCAGCGCGTCCCGGTCCTTGACCAGCTTGGCGACCGCCTTGTCCCATTTCACACCATAGGTTTCGATGAAGAAGTAGAAGGCGACGTTGGCCTCGGCTTCTGTTTCGGCCTGCCAGATGTCGTGCAGATGGCCCTTGGCTTTTGCCTGCATGGACTTCGGCAGCGCGTTGAGCACATTCATGGTCTTATGGACCCAACAGCGCTGTTCCCGTGTCGAGGCGAACACCTCGCGCAACGCGCTCCAGAACCCCAGGGCGCCGTCGCCGATGGCCAGTTTGGGGTCCTGTTTCAGGCCACGCCGTTTGAGATCGAGCAGCACCTCGCGCCAGCTTTGCGTGCTTTCACGAAAGCCGTCGGTCATCGCCAGAAGCTCCTTGCGGCCGTATTCATCGGCACCCACGATCACCAGAACACATTGCTTTTCCTCAGCCATGCGCGGCTTGAAATACACGCCATCCGCCCAGATGTAGAGAAACCGCCGCGAGCCGAGGTCGCGTTTCTGCCAGGCCTCGTAGTCCTGCCACCAGTCAGCCTTCAGCCGCGTGACGGTCTTGGCAGACAGGCCCTTAGCGTTCGGCCCCAGCAGCGCTTCCAGCGCCTCGGTGAAATCGCCCGTGGACACGCCCTTGAGGTAAAGCCACGGCAGCAGCTCCTCGACCGATTTCGCCTTGCGCAGATACCGCGGCAGGATGCTGGGCGTGAAGGTGATCTTGTCTTCGCCAACGCCCCGATCCCGCACGCGCGGCACTTTCACGGGCACCGGGCCGATGCCGGTAATCACATCGCGCTCCGGCAGGTGTCCATGGCGAACCAGACGCGCCCGCCCGTCATCAAGCCTTTCCTTGGAAAAGGCGTCCATGAGCGTGGCCAGCTCGGCACGGATTGCCTGTTCGATCAGCTTACGTGCGCCATCGCGGATGACATCCGTGAACGCGTCGGCGCTAAATCCCGATGGATCGGGCAGATGGGTGATGGTAGTATCTGACATGTGGCATATCCCTTTCTCGACAGAGAATTGACGGCGCGTGAACACCGCCATGATATGCCGCCCCTCAGGGCATCACCAACTTTCGCGCGTTTCTCGTCTCTTGTGGATAGTCGCGGTGTAAGCCGGCACCAGCGTGTCTAGGCTCCAGATGGGGTATTCGGCTTGCGCCCCACTTCCTGTCCCGTACGTCATGAGGTGCTGCG